>NZ_JAGSYG010000002.1:900000-1027837 GCF_025685655.1 Acidicapsa ligni
TCTTCGCAGGCAACACCATCAGCCCCGCAGAAGAGGATAAGGTCGCAGCCGATCTCAGCCGCTTCACCGGCCTCAGTGTCAAGTATGTGAAGGACGCGAATCTGCGCATCTCGCCCACGCGTTTCCGCAAGGAACTGCTGCGCGATCAGAACAAAGTTCTGGGACGTTACGACGGACGCTTCGAAGGTCCTGACGCGGATGCGGCTGGCGAATTTCCCGGCTTCGATCCCTCCGATACAGGCATCTCCGGAGCTTACATCGACTCTTTCCACGACTACCTTGAGAAGGAGCTGAAGTACAGCAATCCAGAGACCTACAACAACAGCGGACCAGGCGTGAACCAGCAGTGGGATGAGCATCATCGTCCTGCCTCCGGTGGCCGTGGTTTCGGCCAGCAGACCATGCCCTACGTCGCAGGAGACCTGGGCGATACCATTCGCAAGAATCCCTATCTCAAGGTCTTCTCCGCGAACGGCCTCTACGATCTGGCCACGCCCTTCTACTCAACTGAGTGGGAGCTGTCGCACATGGGAACAGACGCCAAACTGCGCAACAATGTCCAGTTCGGCTACTATCCCTCGGGCCACATGGTTTATCTCAATGTAGACGCGCTCAAAGCCTTCCGGCAGGATCTTGGGAAGTTCTACGACAGCGCCAAATAACCACAGCGCAAAGTAACGGGAACAATCAGAAATAAAAACAGAAAGCCCCGGTTTCGATGTATTTCCCATACATCGAAACCGGGGCTTTCTCCTGCTCTGCGGATTCAGTTTTACCGATTAGCTCTACTGATTCAACTCGGTCAACAAGACCCTGGCCTTCAATGCCAGAGTATGTGCGCCATCGACATCGCCGGTCTTTAACGCTTCCCGTGCCTGCTTGAGAAATTCACGAATCTGGGCAGCGGTCTTGGTTTCCGAATCGCTCAGAGTTCGGGAAATTCCGTTCAAGCCTTTTTCCGTGCCGCTGATGGAGTTTTCCGTCTGCGCTCGCAGATCGCCGGAGTCCCCGCCGGAGAGCTGGCCGATCGCGCTCACAGCAGCCCCAGGATTGGCAGCTTCCTGATTTGCTGCAGGGTTCGCTCCAGAGTTCGTCGCAGGAGTCACAGGCTTCTTGGGACGAGGTACTTTCTTCTTTGGCGGCGGAGGTGGAGGCGTCGAATTGGCTGTCGTTGAAGGTGCAGGCGGAACATCGCCCACGACAGGCGCCGGTAGATCTGCCGTAGATACGGCTACTGGCTGCTGCGGTGGTGCATCGACAATTGGTGGAGCTAGCGCCTGTGGCGGCGTCTGTTTTACTTTTTGATCGCAGCCCATCAATAAAACAGGCAGCAACAACCCCACGGCATACTTGGCCGTAAAACTCATCCTTCCAACCCCTTTACGCTTTCTAAAACCGTCGGCTGAGGATGCCGCCGTCCCCGGTCCGTGGCAGAGAGGGGAATTCGCAGTTGGAATTCCGAGCCACGACCTAGTTCTGATTGTACGTCGATACTGCCATGATGCAACTGGAGAATGCGATAAGTCATTGCCAGCCCTATGCCGCTGCCATCTTTCTTCGTGGTGAAATACAAATCGAAGATTTTCTCGCGAAGCTCCTCGGAGATACCTTCGCCTTCATCCAGCACTTTGATCACTGCCGATTTGCCATCTTCAACCAGCAAAACCTCTAATTTGCCGCCGTAAGGCATCGCTTGGCCGCCGTTCTGCACCACATTCAGCACGGCCTGTTTCAGCAGATCAACGTCCACCTTGGCAACCATCGGGAATTCGGGAAGCTTGCAGGTCAGCCTCACCTGCCTGGTCGATAGTTCAGCCGCAGCCAGCGTCACCACGTCCGACACCACGTTGCGCAGGTCGTACTCGATCAGGCGCACTTCTACTGGACGAGAAAAGTCCACCAGCGTTTGCACAACACGGTCCAGTCGATGAATTTCGGAATCAATAATGTCAAGGTGGCGCGTTGCCGGAGTCGCCGTATCGCCCAGTTTGGTCTTCAACAGCTCCAGGTGAACCACAATGGCATTGATCGGGTTTTTCACCTCATGCCCCACGCCCGACGTAAGACGCCCAATTGCCGCCATGCGCCGTGAAAGCTCAAATTCGCTCTCGATTACTTCCATCGACTCCTGATCATGCAGGGTCAGCAGGGCGCCCAATCCCTGCCGCAAACCATCGTCGTGAATGAAGTCCAGCGATACCTCGATCCGGTTGCCGGCCTCGGTCCTGATCTCTTCCTGCACCAGCGTTACGCCGGCATCCCAGGCATCGCGTATCGTCGTGCTTAGCACCGTGCTCCGGTCAAAAATATCTCGCGCATGCTGCCCCAGCAGGTCGTTCCGATCCATGTGCAGAAAGCGTCCAACCGAGTTGGAAACCAGCACCACGCGCCCATCCCCGGTAAACAGCACGATGCCATCCTGCAGATTACCCAGCACCTGGTCGAGATTCTCCTTGAGTGCCGAGAAAACCTCTTCCACGTTGCGCATGCGCTGACCGATTCGCTCGATCTTGTTGGAGACACGCAGCACCGTATCGGTTGTCTCCGGTTCCTCGCCGTCGGAGCTCTGCTCTTCCGCCGAAGGAGTCCAGTAATCCAGTTGCAGGTTCAGCTCTTCCATCGGCTGCAAGGCCAGGTTGGCGAGCAGGAATGCCACCAGCAGCGCCGTTCCCAGGGCGAAACCCATCAGTGCCAGCGCTGTCTTCAGCCACGGCCAATAGTGCTCCAGCAGAAACGTGGTGCGCACGCCGACCCGAACCGTGGCAAACGGCTCGCCGTTGCGGTCCAGCGGCACTGTAACGTCATACACCTTGGGCTTGCCGAAGATCGTCTCCAGCAGCTCTACAGGATTGCTGTCCTGCAGCCGTTGATAGTTCGGCCGTGTCGGGAGCAATTGATCGTCGCCGCCCGGTCCCGTGGTCAGCAAAGCCCGATTTTGCCGGTCGCTGATGCTGATGTCATACACCGTCGGCGAATAGCGTATTGCCGAGTTCACGAGCGCCATCAAAGCCGTGTTATCTCTCACCGCCATTGCCGCCAGGTTGCGTAATTGCACCGGGTCGTTCGGATCGACTTTCTGATCCTTCAGTCCCGTTTCAAGCGCCAGTTGCAATGCGTAGCGAACCTGCTGCGCGACCAGAACATTCGTGTCATACGACTGTTGTACCGCCGCCTCAAGCAGTCGGCTGACATACACCAGGGAAAGTACGGCCGTGATTAAAAACACCAAGCTGGTAATTGCCAGAACGAGTTTAGTTTTAAGGCTCATTCGCTAGCTTGCGCTTTCCCGTTGGTATTCGTATTCCTTGAGCTTGTTGTGTAGTGTCTTCAAACTTACACCGAGAATCTCGGCAGCCCGCGTCTTATTTTGCCCGGTATGTTCCAGCGTACGCAGAATTAATAGTTTCTCTGCTTCGCCCACCGTCGCTCCAACGCGTACCTGTACCGAATTTCCGTCCGCAGCAGGAGCAGGCGGAACGAAAACCTTGCCAAAGCCAGGCGGCAGATGAGCGATCTCCACCATTCCCGCATCGGACGAAAGAATCACCGCGCGCTCCATCAGGTTGCGCAGCTCGCGCGCATTGCCCGGCCACTCATGCTGCTGCAATCGCTCCTGTACCGCCGCTGAAACCCCAACCACGCGCCGCCCATGCTTCTGGTTCATCTCCTCCAGCATCGCTTCGACCATGTCGGGAATATCCTCGCGATGCTCCCGCAACGGCGGCATATGAATATGAAACACATTCAGCCGATAAAACAAGTCCGAACGCAGTTGCCCCGCGGCAACAGCCTCCTCGGGATTGCGATTGGTGGCAGCCAGCACGCGAACATCCACATCCTGCTCGTTACGCGCTCCCAGCCGCCGCAGCTTGCGTTCTTCCAGTACGCGGAGCAGCTTGGCCTGCGTGCCGATAGGCATTTCGCCCAGTTCATCCAGTAGCAATGTGCCTTCTTCCGCCAACTCAAAGCAGCCCGCCCGGCGCTCCATCGCTCCGGTAAACGAGCCTTTTTCGTGGCCGAAGATTTCGCTCTCCATCAGCGTCTCAGGAATCGCCGCGCAGTTCACCGCCACGAATGGGCGATCCTTGCGATCGCTCAGATCATGCAGCGTCCGCGCCACCAGCTCTTTGCCCGTGCCACTTTCGCCGGTGATCAGCACGGAGACGTTGGAAGGCGCAATCCGCTCGATCAGCCCAAACACTTCCTGCATCGGTTTGGAGTGACCGACCAGTGCGCCCAGCACTCCGCTCTGCCGCAGTTGCCGCCGCGTAACCTCCAGCTCCAGCTCGGTATTGCGTTGCCGCACCGCGTTGGCCAGGATGGTCTTCAGCCGCGTCGCATCCACCGGCTTCGAGATGAAGTCGTAAGCACCCAGCTTCATGGCGTCCACGGCCAGCTCAACCGAACCCTGTGCTGTCAGCACCACAACAGCCAGATTGCTGTTGCCGGAGTCGGTCAGCTTCGTCAGCAGCCCAATGCCATCCATACGCGGCATTTTGAGGTCGGTGACGACAATGGCCGGGTCCCATGCCAGGACCTTTTCATAACCTTCGACGCCATCGCGCGCGGTCTCCGTCCGATAGCCCCAGCCGGAAATCAGCTCCGCCAGGCCCATCAGGGCATGAACCTCGTCTTCCACAATCAGAACTTTGGTAGGTGTCTGCATCGCTTTCCCGTATCCGCCAAACTGCTCAAAAACAAGAACCTGGGATTTCAAACAGTCCGTAGACTCCGTTCTACCACGCCCGCTTGTTTAAAGAATGGTTCGTAATGCACCAAAGTCACCCTACAGGGTATCCTGTGGCCATGTCTTCTGATATGTCCAATTTCGAGATCACCGTCCAGGATGCAGCGATTCTGCTTAAAGAGGGTAAGGCCAAGTTGATCGACGTGCGCGAACCCATCGAATACGCTACCGCCAAAATCGATGGCAGCACCCTGATTCCCATGGGCGACATTCCCGCCCGCGCCCACCAGGAACTCGACCCCGACGACCACCTGCTGATCCTTTGCCATCACGGCGCAAGATCGCTCAGCGTCACTAACTGGCTCCGCCAGCAGGGCTTCGACTCCACTCAGTCCATCGCAGGCGGCATAGAACAATGGTCCCGCGAAATCGACCCCAAAGTCCCCCGTTACTGACACAGTTGTCTTTGCCTTTGCAGCTGCAGTTGCCTTTGCCGTTGCTTTTCTGGCTGTCATTCCCGCAGGGAATCTGCTGTTAGCAGTTGCCGTTGCTTTTGCCGTTGCCCTTGCTTTTGCCTTTGCCGTTGCCTTTCTGTCTGTCATTCCCGAAGGGAATCTGCTGTCAGCCTTTGCAGTTGCCCTTCTATCCGCCATTCCCAAAAATGAATTCGCTTCCCCACCCCAACAAAAGACCAACCACCCAAACCGCCCCACCCCCAGAACCGAATCAACAAAGAAGCCGAACGGTATATCGTCATATACTTTTCCTTTGCCTCAGGGAGCCAACATGCCATCCTCCGCAATCGACTACGCCCGCCAGAACCAGTCTCGTTTTCTTGAAGAACTGAAAGCGCTCCTGCGCATTCCATCCGTTTCGACGGACCCGGCGCACAAGGGCGATGTCCGCAAAGCTGCCGAGGTGCTCGCAGCCGAGCTGAAGCGCATCGGCCTGGAGAATGTCCGCCTGATCGAGACCGGAACTCCAGAAAAGCCCGGCCATCCGCTCGTCTACGCCGACTGGCTGCATGCTTCCGGCAAACCAACCGTCCTCTGCTACGGACACTACGATGTCCAGCCCCCCGATCCGCTCGACGAATGGCTCTCGCCGCCCTTTGAGCCCACCGAGCGCGACGGCAACATCTACGCCCGCGGCGCCGTGGACGACAAGGGCCAGATGTACATGCACGTCAAAGCCATCGAATCTCTGCTCGCTTCAAACAGCAAGCTCCCGCTGAATGTCCGGGTCATTCTTGAAGGCGAAGAAGAAGTTGGCGGAGAGGGAATCGCCACCTTCGTCGCCTCCAAACCACCCGAGTTGCAGGCGGACTTTGCCCTCGTCTCCGATACGGAGATGTTCGCGCCTGGCCTGCCTACCCTATGCGTCGGCCTGCGCGGCATGATCTATACCGAGATCGAAGTGCGAGGAGCCAAGACCGATCTCCATTCCGGAATGTACGGCGGCGCGGCCCCCAATCCCTTCGTCGCGCTTGCACAGATCATCGCCCGCCTCAAGGACGAAAAAGGCCACATCCTCATCCCCGGCCTCTATGACAGGATCATTCCGCCCAGCCGCGAAGAACTCACCGCCTGGGAGAGCCTGCCCTTCGATGAAGAGCACTATCGTCAGACCGAGGTCGGCTCAAAATCCCTGGTCGGCGAAGAAGGCTACAGCGTTCTGGAACGAACCTGGGCGCGGCCTACCCTCGACGTTCACGGCATGCCCGGCGGCTTCATCGGAGCAGGCGCTAAAACCGTCATTCCCGCCAAGGCTCTCGCGAAAGTCTCGATCCGCCTGGTTCCGGACATGAATCCGACCGATACCTTCGCCCTCTACCAAAGCTTCGTCCAGCACCTGACGCCGCCCGGCGTGGACGTGGATGTCCGCCTGATCCACTCCGGCGAACCCTGCCTGATCCCGGTAGACAACCCCTACATCCAGGCAGCGACTTCAGCTCTCAAGGAAATCTGGGGCAAGGACACCGTCTTCATCCGCTCCGGAGGCTCGATTCCAATCGTCGGTGACTTCGCCCGACACCTCAATCTGCCCAGCGTCATGATGGGATTTGGTCTACCCGACGACAATCTTCACGCACCCAATGAGAAATTCCTCATCAGCAACTTCCACCAGGGCATTGAATCCATCGTCCGTTTTCTGGAAACCGTTGGCGAACCCGCCGAAAACTGAATCATGCCGGTGACAGAACAGCAGTGCAGGGAACCAGCCGCCGGTTTTATTCTCGCCGGCGGCCAATCCTCGCGCATGGGCACCGACAAAGCGCTGGCCATCTTCGACGGCCAACCGCTCGTCACAAACGCTCTGGCTATCCTGAAGACTGCTGGCTTGCCAGTTAAAATCGCTGGCTCACGCTCCAGTCTCGGCGAATTCGCAGAAGAAATCCCGGACAGCCTTCCATCGACCGGCCCCTTGGGTGGAATTTACGCAGCCCTGCGCCTCGCATCCGCAGGCCCAGCGACAGGTTCAGCTACAGGCCCAGCTACAGCCCCAGCCGCACAATGGAGCGTTTTTTTACCTGTGGATATGCCACTCATGCCGTCCGCGCTGATTGCCCGTCTGCTCGAACGCGCCATGCTGACCTCTGCCCCGATCACAGTAGCCACGCTCAACGGCCGGATGGAACCATTTCCTGTCGTGCTTCACCGAAATGCGCTGCCAATCATCGAGCAGCGCCTCCACTTCGGCGAAACGGGCTGCCAGTCGGCCTGGCGCTCAATACCTGTTGCTCTTGGCGAACGGCTCGATTCCGTCTCCGTTGAATCTCTCGTGCAGGCCGGTCACTGCCGCCATCCAGCCGGTCTTCCGCCAGCGTGGTGGTTCCAGAGCGCAAACACTCCCGCCGAACTTGCATGGCTCAACCGTATCTCGCAACAGTATCTGCGACAAAAATCTGCCACAAATCGCGTAAGCTGATCCTGTGAGCGAAGAGACCCAGACCGAATCCTCTTTTCCAAGTGAACGCGACCCGCAGGAGCCAGAATTGCAGCCAGAACCGGAGCCAGGTCCTGCGCCGTCCCTGCTGGAAGACCTTGATGAACTCCAATCCCCCACCTCCGTCAAGGAGCTTGAGGCTGCCTCCGCTGAGGCCAAGGTCGTCATCGCAGATGCAGTCGCCGAGGCTGCCGTGGCCAACCCAAGCGTCCCGCCCCTGGTGGCTGAGCCGTATATTGCTTTCGACAAGGTTTCCATAGCCTTTGGCGACCGCAAGATCCTGGATAACATCAGTTTTCACGTCGGTCGCGGCCAGACACTCTGCATCCTGGGGCGAAGCGGCGTCGGAAAATCTGTTTCGCTACGCATTCTGCTCGGCTTTCTAGCCGCAGACTCCGGCTGTATCCGCGTCGATGGCAAAGAGATTACGACCATGCACGAAGCCGGTCTCCAGGAGATCCGCAAACAAGTCACCATGGTTTTCCAAAATGGAGCCCTCTTCGACTCACTCTCGGTTGGCGAAAATATAGCGTTCCCCCTGCGCGAAAAAGGCGGCTTGGCCGAGGATCAGATTCAGCAGCTAGTCATGCGCCTGTTGGAACTCGTCGGAGCCAGCGAAACCATCGATCTCCTGCCCAGCAGCCTCTCGACCGGGCAAAAGCGCTGCATCGCCATCGCCCGCGGACTGGCCGCCCAACCCCAGGCCATCCTCTATGACGAGCCGACCACGATGGTCGATCCGATCATGGGCCGCCTCATCGGCGACCTCATACAGCGCCTCAAGCTGCAACTTGGCATTACCAGCATTGTCGTTACCCACGACATGCGCTTCGCCATGCGACTGGCCGATCTCGTCCTCTTTCTGGACTCCGGCACTGCCCGCTTTTTTGGAACCATCCACGAGTTTCAGCAGTGTACCGATCCGCATGTATTGCAGTTTTTGACGCTGGATGCCTATCAACTTCCGGTCGCTAACGGCAGTAAACGCTGACTTCGGCTGTCGAAATCCGTTAGAAACATTGTCCTTATATGGTTCTCATAAGTTTTGCACGCCGTTAACCTCGGATCGGTTAAACTGTTCTTAGTTCGATGGTTTGCTGTTGGCGTTTGAGTCATATTGGCAGCAAGGTTAGCCCGTATCACCGATTGGCTGATCTGCCTACAGTTTAGTTAGACACTTCCCATGTAGACCGTCCCGATACGGCTCACGAAGATGGAAGCGGATGAGTCGATGTGAATTAACTTCGCTCACCTGCTCCGTACTTTGGAAGTGTAGTAGCAATCTATTCAGGGGCCTGCGCTTGCTTCCTGATTGCGAAAACGGAAGACGTATTTTGCACAATCGAATGCAACCCGGGAGGCTCAATGCTGCTTCCTACAAGGTATACGCTCCCGGATTTCACCCATTGCAACCCTTTTTTGCTGCTGGTTTTGTACATCTGGATATGCATATTCCTCCTAACTGCTCCATGTTGACGGATTTTGCAGCATTTCCCGATTTTGAGGTTTGCGAACGCTATGGCGACATCTGAATTTTGGCAAAGAGTGTCCTCTACGCCTCCATCTCCCACACAGGAGTGGAGTGAAAGTGGCATTGCCAGTCACCAGAGAACCGCTCGTGGCAGCGCCGCGATGTGGATGGTTCTGGATGCTTTGACCGTTTTTGGGGCGGCATTGGTGGCGGCTACAATCGAGCTCGAAACAAATCCCGTGGCGGGACTTCTCAGCTTCTGGCATGGAACGCTCTTCCAGGGGCAGTCCACAGGCATACTTACCGCACTCCTGATTGGATTTACCGCAACCCTGATCGCCGTAAGCCGCGGCCTGCATCTTTATACGCCCGTACGCCTGACAAACCATCTCCACGAGCAGCGGCTGAGCGTACAAGCCTGCCTGGTGTCGGGACTTATCCTGACCGGCACGCTCTATCTCATCAAGGCCGAGCAAATCCCGCGCAGCGTCGTGCTGCTGACGGTAGTGCTGATCACGGTCTCCCTCAGCCTGCGCCGGCTCGTCTTCCGCGCCATGATGTACCGCCGCTTCGAGCGCGGCCTCAATACCCGCAACGTCATCATCGTAGGCACCGGCGCGGAAGCTCATGCGCTTCGTCACCATCTGCAGAGCATTCGCCAGCTTGGCTACATCTTTAAAGGATTCGTCCACGTCCCCGGCGTCGATACCCAATTAGCGGGCACAACGGGCGATGTTCTCGGCCCTCTGGATAGCCTTTTCGATCACGCCCGCAAGCATTTCGTGGATGAGATTTTCTTTACCTCCGCCTGCGAACGCGGCGTCATTAAGTCCGTTCTGGATCAGGCACGCGCCAACGGCATCGACCTGCGCGTAGTGCCGGATATGTATGACGGCCTGGCATGGAACAGCACCATCGAATATATCGGCCAGTTTCCAACGATTCCTCTCCACCGCGGCCACGTTCCAGAGGTCGGCTTGGTTCTCAAGAGGCTTCTGGATCTCACACTTGCGACTTTTGCGCTCCTCATCTTTTCACCGCTTCTGCTGATCATCGCCATCGCCGTCAAACTGGACTCGCGCGGGCCGATTTTCTACGCCTCTGAGCGAATCGGCAAGAAGGCCAGCGTCTTCAAATGTATTAAATTTCGCACCATGGTTCGCGACGCGGACCGCCGCCGTGCAGAAATCATGCACATGAACGAGCGCGAGGGCATTCTCTTCAAGATGTCCAACGACCCCCGCATTACCCGCGTCGGTCGTGTCCTGCGCAAGTATTCGCTGGACGAACTCCCCCAGTTTTTCAATGTCCTCTTCGGGGACATGAGTGTCGTAGGGCCGCGTCCCCCGATCGCCAGCGAAGTACGCCAATACAACCTGGCACACCTTCGCCGCCTCGATGTAACCCCCGGTATCACAGGGCTTTGGCAGGTTCAGGCTCGTCAGGATCCCTCTTTTGACAGCTACATCTCACTCGATGTGGCATACATCGAAAACTGGACCGTATGGCTGGATATCAAGATCATCCTGCGAACCATCGGCGTAGTCTTCGCCGGCACTGGGTCTTAAAAACAGAGACCAGAGAACAGGAAAAAGCGACCAGGGAAAAGGGAATAGCAGCCTGAGGTCAGGCCGTTAGCCCAATGGGAGATTCAGTATTCTCTGGTCCCATACTCCCCGGTCCTTCCACCGCTCCGATTTACACTAGACATGTGAAGATAGCTTTAGCCCAGATCAATCCCACTGTCGGGGACTTCACCGGCAATCTTGCAAAGATCGTCAGTGCTACCCAGAGTGCAGCCAGTTCCGGTGCCAGGCTCACGGTTTTCTCTGAACTGTCCCTATGCGGCTACCCTCCCGCCGACCTGCTTGAAAAGCCCAGCTTCCTCGCCCGCTGCGTCAGCGTGATTGAGGAGCTGTGCGCGGCCACCGCATCGCTGCCGACAGCCGTGCTGGTCGGAGTTGCGCTCCCGGCGCCGCAAGGCTCCGGCAAATCCGCCGTGAATGCAGCCGTCCTCATCGACAAGGGACAAGTCCTGCTCGAACAGCACAAGATGCTGCTGCCCTTCTATGACGTCTTCGATGAACAGCGCTATTTCGCCCCGGCAACCAGCCAGTGTGTCGTCGAACTCGACGGCGAACGGCTGGCCGTCACTATCTGCGAAGACGCCTGGAACGACAAAGGCTTCTGGCCGCAGCAGCGCTATCCCGTTGACCCCGTGGAAGATCTGATGCGTCAGCATCCCACGGTACTGATCAACATCTCGGCCTCCCCATACTGGCACGGCAAGATCACCATTCGGCAGCAGATGCTCGCGGCCATTGCTACGCGCCATCGGATTCCCGTTTTCATCTCCAATCAGGTCGGCGGCAACGACAGCCTGGTCTTCGATGGCTCCTCATTCGCCCTGGCCGCCGATGGAACAGTCCTCGTCCAGGCTGCCTCATTCCGCGAAGATATCGTCCTGGTAGACAGCACGCTGCCTACCGGCGTGGACATCCCGGAAGCCTTGCAGGAATCGGAAACCGAAGCCGCTTATCAGGCACTCGTTCTCGGCACACGCGATTACGTTCTAAAGACCGGTTTCAGCAAAGTCCTCATCGCACTCAGCGGAGGAATTGATTCGGCTCTGGTCACTGCAATCGCCGTCGATGCGCTTGGACCGGAAAACGTCCTCGTCATCGGTATGCCCAGCCAGTATTCGTCTACCGGCTCAGTCGACGATAGCCTCCAACTCGCTCGCAATCTCGGCATCCAATTCGAAACCCTGGCAATCGCGGATATCTATCACCAGTTCGCGGATACCCTCAAGCCAATGTTCGTCGGCAGGCACCCGGATCTGACCGAAGAGAATCTGCAATCGCGGATTCGCGGCGTGCTGATGATGGCTCTTTCAAACAAATTCTCATCGCTCGTGCTCACGACCGGCAACAAATCCGAGATGGCCGTCGGCTACTGCACTCTTTATGGAGATATGGTTGGCGCCCTCGCCGTAATTGGCGATCTGGTTAAGACCCGCGTCTACGCGCTCAGTCACTGGATCAACCGCAATGGAGAAGTGATTCCCGAATCGATCCTCACCAAGGCTCCCTCGGCCGAACTGCGCCCCGATCAAAAGGATACGGATTCGCTGCCGCCCTACGATGTCCTCGATCCCATCCTTGAGGCCTACGTCGAACGCTACGAATCTCCCGCGCAAATCGTAGCGAAGTACGGTTTTCCCACTTCAACCGTCGAACAGATAGTCCGCCTCGTCGAGCGCACCGAGTACAAGCGCCAGCAGGCCGCCCCGGTTCTCAAACTCACTCCCAAATCTTTTGGCATGGGCCGCCGGTTTCCCATTGCTGCCCGGGTTCAGGTATAAACCAATTGTGTGCATTGTTTCCCCGCAAGGGCTCAACGCAACAAAGGAGAACTAAGCTTGATTCATCCATCGCTTCGTCGCGGCAGCCTTGCCGCACTCGCCTCCGCCGCAATTCTTACCCTGCCTTTTTTTGCTCAGCCGCTATTCGCGCAGACAGAGGTACCCGCAGCTCCCCAGGAACCGATAGCCTCTGCGGAACCTTCCTTCCCCAAGCCTGAAGCATCCGATTTCACCGCTGACTCGCCCACCAAGGCCCAGGTCGAAGGCTTCTTGCATGCTAACTGGGGATATGACACCAATCGCCTCTACCAGGTGCAGCGCATTGTCAAGACCAGCGTACCCGGAATCAGCAGCGTCGTCATACTCGTTGGCGAAAAGGGAAACAAGCAGACCGGAGCGCTTCAGTTCTTCACCTTGCCCGATGGAAAGCACATCATCACCGGCGGCGAAATCCTGCCCTTCGGCGAACATCCCTACACGGAGAACCGAGCCACCCTCATCGAGCGTGCTGACGGCCCATCCAAAGGCGCAGCCTCCAAGGATCTGGAGTTGGTAGAGTTCGCTGACTTTCAATGCCCTCACTGCAAAGATGCGCAGGGCACCATGGACAAGCTGGCGACCGACTTCCCCAACGCACACATCGTCTACCAGAGCTTTCCCCTGGTCAAGATTCACCCCGAAGCCTTCCGTTCCGCGGCTTACGGTGTCTGCGTAGCTAAGCTCGGCGGAAATCCCGCCTTCTTCACCTACGCATCTGCCGTTTTCGAAGGTCAGGCCGGACTCGCCAGCGCCGAGGGAGCAACGCTCACCCTCAACAGCGCCGTGTCCAAGGCTGGACTCGCACCCGAAAAGGTCGAAGCCTGCTCCAAGACTCCAGAGACCAAGGCCACCGTTGATGCCGGCGTCAAACTCGCCGAAGACCTCAACGTCAATCAAACTCCCACCCTGGCAATCAACGGCCATCTGATTCCCCTCGGCGGCATTCCGTACGAGTCACTGAAGCAGATGATCACCTTCCAGGTACAGAACGACGGCGCCGCCAAGTAAGCGATCGTCCTCTCTCAAGCAAGCAAAACAAAAGGGCCACCGGATAACGGATGGCCCTTTGTCTTGCTCTGAATAGTTCTTGCTCTCAATATCGAGTCTGAATATCAAGCCTGAATATTACGAGAGAGTGTGTAGTGCATAATCCGTCCTGCATAATCCATCCTGCATAATCTAGGGTCGGCTGGTCGCGGTGCCCGTGGCCGCCTTGTCTACCATCAGCATCGGACCATGCGAGAACTGTTGCGAATCTCCCCGCACCACAGCAGGCGTTATCAGGATCAGCAATCGGGCCACATTCTCGTTCCTCTGGATGTCGCTGAGATCCTCCAGACCCGGAATGTCGCCCAATCCCGGCGTTCCACTCAGAGCCCTTGATTCCTGACGGGAAAGATCGCTCAACAGCACAGCCGTCTCTCCTGCCCGCAGTGTCAACACACCGGCAACCTGCTGGCTGTTCAGGATTGGAATATCGTTCAGACTCGCTCCGCCCAGGGACTCAATCTTCAGGTCCAGCGAGATAGCAACATCGCCGGAACGCATGATCTTGGGGGCGGTCGCCTTCAATGTCAATCCAAGATCCTCATACTGAATCTGCGGAACAGTCTGATTCGCTCCCGAAGTTCCAGCAAGCGCCGTCACCGCCAGCGAAGAGTAGGACGATGTCTCGATCGGATAGCGCTCTCCGATCTTCAGCGTCCCGTCTTCCTGGTCTCCCAGTCGCAGATGCAGATCCTCGATCATCCGCGTATCGCTGGTGTTCAAACTCAACGTCAGCGTCGCCGGGCTGGGAGTAACGATACTCTGCGTAAGTCCGCCGCCAAAGGGCAGAAAGCCCTGGTTGAAAGGCGTACCCGTCAGTTGCCCCGAAGCCACCAGGATAGCGAGAATCTCGACCTGGTTCGCCAGCGTACTCTGATTCGGCACGAGCCCTGAAGATATGATCTGCTGCACCAGCGACTGATTCTGACTCAGCACCGAATTGATCTCCGAGAAGACGTTGAACACTCCGGTCTGCTGAAAAAATGTCGCCCCTGTCTCCCGCATACTGACGTGCGACAGTTGAAGAATCTTGATATCGAGATCGAGCTGATTCCGGCCATCGATCAGTTGCCCGACCGTCTGGTTAAACGCCGCCAGTGTTTTCGTCGGAGCCTTGATCGTCATCGTTCCGCTGGTCGGCGAAATCACCGCATGTTGCGCGCTGAAAACATTCTTGGCCAGGTTGGCGACATCGGTCATCTCCTTATCCGATAAACCGGGTAAGTAAATCGTCTCCAACTGCTGCCGCTGAAAATCCGTACGATTGATAGGCGTGTCTCGCGCCACCAGAACGCGATGAGGATCGAGCGGCTCATAGAACGTCTGCGTCAGCAATCCAAGTACGCGCATCGCCTCGGTAAATGTCGCATCATCCAGATCGAACCGGATCGGTTTGGTCAGCACACTATCATGCACGGAGGCATCGATTCCGTACGCGTGAAAGACATCCTGCACCACCTGCCGCTGCCCATTCTTCAAGTGGAAGCTATGCTTATCGGCACTTGGCTGCAACTGGATCGGCCCGCCCAGCACCGTTGCCTCGACCGGAGCCGCAACAACTGGAGGCGCGTCCGCTGCTGTCCTGGCAACCTCGTCGCCCATCTCATCCAGATGCTCGATCAGCTCCGGGCTGGTAGGATCGACTTTCTTCGCACGCTGCAGCAGCGCCTCGGCCTTGCTGCTGTCTCCGCGAACATTTTCCCGGCTCGACTGCTGTACAAGCTGCGTTACAGCGCTTTGCTGAGCCAGGGCGGCTGCCCGGATATAGACGCTATTCTCCGGCTCAAGCTCGGCAGCCCGCTTCAGCAGCGCCCATGCCTGCTCCGGCTGTTCCTTTTCCAAAAGGCGCGTGCCTTGCAGATAGAGCTTCGCCGCCTTTCGCTGATTGCGAACGGAGCCAGCCTGTACCGGCTTCCCGATCGTAATCCCATCGGCGTTGTCTTTCTTGTCAGCCTTATCTTTCTTGTCTGTTTTATCCGTCTTGTCCGGCGCAGCAACCGGCGGTTGCGTTGCCGCCGGAGTCTGCGCCTGTGCTCCGGGCGAGGCCGGTGCCTGGGTCGCAGGTTGTGCTGTTGGGGTCGCAGTCTGAGTCGTTTGGGTTGCAGTCTGTGCCGTCTGAGCTGGCGCCTGTGAACCGGTGCCCGTCTGCTGTCCACTCTGGCCAGACAGCGCCAGCGCCAGCAATGCCGCAACCATCACGGCTGCACCGCCGCACGTACATTCGTCTCAGCCAGTAAATCAGCCAGCGAAGTAGTGCAGACCTCCGGCTTCATCTCGGCCAGTTCATCAAATCCATAATTGCCCGTAGCGACCGCAATCACCGGCAGGGAATTCGCCCGTGCCGCCTCAATGTCACGCGGCGTATCGCCCACCACGCATGGGCTCACATTGGGACCAGCGATCTCGCGAGCCTTGAAGACCGCATCCCGGATCATCTCCGAACGCACTTCAAACTTGTCGCTGAATCCGCCAAAGCGAAACCACTCACGCAGCCCCACAAGCTCCACCTTGGTCCAGCCAATCATCTCCAGGTTGCCGGTCGCCAGGCCAAGCAGCGCACCGCGCTCGGCAAGATGCCTGAGAGTCTCTTCGATACCGGGCATCCTCCACATATCCAGGTCTGCGCGCCGTGTCTCAATCGTCTGGCGCATCGCTTCGAGAATCGCCTCGTTCTGCGACTCCCAGGCATCTACCGCGATCCCTGCCTGGGCAAAAGCCTCGCGCAGAATCGCCGTATCCGTGCCGCCATGCAGCACCATGCCTTCCAGCGAAATCTCCAGCCCTGTTACCTGACGAACACTCGATGCAAAGGAATTGAAATGGATGCGGTCACGGCTGCGCAAGATCGTACCGTCAATGTCGAACAGATACGCGTCCTGCGCATCCCAGACAAATCCATCCTGAATAGAAACGCGCGCCAACGACTTGCCTTGAGCCGATTGAATTTCAGTTGTAGCCATATCTCGCTTTTCGGGGAACCAGTCAGCAGCCATCAAACCTACCGACCTGGCGAATCTCTGGACTAACGAATTTGCTGACGCAGTCCGCTATGTACCAGACGTTCGCTGCGCACCGGACGCTTGAGCCCCGCACGTACTTCCGCAACTTCCAGCTCCAGCTCAGCCATAGTGCGGCTCAGCGTGTTGCGATGCATCCCCAGCTCATCGGCGGCTTTACACTGGTTGCCGCGGTTGGCCCGCAGCACTTCGAGTAAATATTGCCGTTTGAACTGTCGTACAGCATCCTCATAGCGGATGCCGGTTGAATGCATTTGGGTGATCAGGCTGTCTAGTTCGCGCTTCACGTCGTCCTCGTGTCTCAATAGAGTGCCATGCCCGGCTTCTATCTGTCTCAAGTCTTCTACAAAATCTTTATGCCTTCTCGGGATGCATCCACTCCGGTGTGTCCTTTTCAAGAACCCGTAAGCCATCGAGAATCCGATGCTTCAACTCATCCGGAGTCATCTGCGTCGTCAAGTGTGCCGTGCCTAAAAAATATTTCGTCAATTGCGATTTGCCCAGCCACTGCGTCCTGGGATAAAACGCCGCCATCGTCACGATGCACAACGTCACCAGCAACGCTCCGCGCAGAAAGCCAAAGACAAATCCCGCCAGCCTGTCGAGCCACGCCAGTCCCACGCCGTGAATCACATTCTTGATCAGCATGCCCAGCAGGCCGGCCACAATCATCACCGCCAGCGCCAGCAGACAAAACCATATCGCTTCAGACAGCGACTTGTTGTGCAACAGGGGCCATAAATCGTCAGCAAAATGTCTGTAGTTCCAACTCGCAACTGCGATTCCCAGAATCAATCCCACCAGCGAAAAAATACTCTGAATCAACCCCGTCCGATATCCCACAATCGCACTCAGCAACAGCACCACGACAATAGCGATGTCCACAACATTCATGCCGCAGCCGATTCCTTCACGGGGTTCACCTCTAAGAATTTACAGCCAGCAGAGGTTTTCGTTTGAAACAAATATCAGCGTGGGACAACAAAAGCGAACCTGTTTCCCGCGAAGCGCAATCCGGTTCCCGGCAAAGCTCTCAGAGCCGCAGCTCCGAGCACCCGTTCAGAGCACCAGATCATGGCCCGTCAACAACCGAAACGCCTCAAGATACTTCGCCTGTGTCCTGTTCACCACATCCTCCGGCAACGCAGGCGCAGGGGCCTGCTTGTTCCAGCGAATGCTCTCCAGGTAATCGCGCACAAACTGCTTGTCAAAGCTCGGTTGCGCACCGCCCGGCCGCCACGACGCAGCCTCCCAGAAGCGCGAAGAATCAGGCGTCAAAGCCTCATCGCCGAGAATGATCTGTGTCGTACTTCCCTGACTGCTCACACGTCCAAACTCAAACTTCGTATCCGCGAGAATCAACCCATGCTTCTCCGCATGAGTCGCAGCCTTCGTATAGAGCGCCATCGTCAACCGCCGCAGCTCCGCAGCATCCGCAGCGCCAATCGCGTCTTCCATCGCCGAGAAAGGAATATTCTCATCGTGCGCGCCATCCTGGCTCTTTGTCGCAGGCGTGAACAAAGGCTCCGGCAATCGCGAACCATCCTGCAACTCCGCAGGCAACGCAATTCCGCAGACTGTTCCTGTAGCCTGATATTCCTTCCATCCCGAGCCAGCCAGATACCCGCGAGCAACACACTCCACGGGAAACATCTCCGCCCGCTTCACCAGCATCGTACGGCCCTCAAGCTGATCTGCATACGGCTGCAACTCGGTAGGGAACTCGCTCACCTCAGCCGTGATCAGGTGGTTGGGAACAATGTCCGCAAGCAGCTCAAACCAGAACAACGAGATCTGCGTCAGAATCTTTCCCTTGCCCGGAATCCCCGATCCCAGCACAAAATCAAACGCCGAGATACGATCGGAGGCCACTAGCAAAAGCGCATCCGCTCCGTCATGTTTCACAGAGTAAAGATCACGCACCTTGCCCCGCCCAATCAGCGGAACGCTACCAAGATTGCTCTGAAGGAGGACTGACAAGAGGGAAGCCTTTCAACAACCAATAAACTCAAAAAATCCTGAACCCGAAACCTTGATTCTCATTTTCCGTAGGTCACTTGTCAACGACCCAGGCTCCCGATTTCTCAATTAACGTAACACCGATAAAATGCCCCGCGATCAACTCCCATCCACATCGCTCAGATCAAAGCATCCATTCAAGTAAAATGACATTTCAACGATCGCGAGGAAAAAGATGGCAAATCGATACGGAGAAGCAGCTCTGATGGCTGCCCGGCAGTCCGCTTCTCAAAACATGAACCCCATGGATCAATGGCAAATCGCTATGGAATCGCTCTACCCCACCAGCATCGCCGCCCGCAAAAAAGGCAGCCCACGCGCCGCTTTTCTCGGATTGTGCGAAGAAGGCCTCGTGAAGGGAATTCCAGCCGGCCATTACCGCGCCTCCAAAGACGACAAAGCCAGCGCGATTCGAGCCGCAGCCTTACTTGTCGAAGGATCTCAAAGCTGGTCTATCGGCACCCTTTGGAAAGCAGTCTCCGAAAACTCCGAAAAGCCCCACAACAGCCAGTTGGATGTTGTCATGGCCCTCTGGAAAAACGACCTCATCGTCCGCAATCCCTAGAATTCCATGCATGCCACGCATGGAATTCCAGGGTCTCTCTCGGGACTAGGTAGTAGGACTAGGCAGTAGCCCTCTGCTGCCCGCCCATATGTACACTCACGATCTTTGAAACACCGGGCTCCTGCATCGTCACGCCATAGATCATATCCGCCGTCTGCATCATCCGCTTGGAGTGCGTCACCAGCAGGAACTGCGTATCCTGGCTCATTCCATGCAGCATGTCCGCGAGCCGCCCGACGTTGGTTTCATCGAGCGCCGCATCCACTTCGTCCAGTACGCAGAAAGGTGCAGGCTGATACTGGAAGATTCCAACCAGCAGACTCAGCGCAGTAAGCGCCTTTTCGCCGCCCGAAAGCAGCAGTACATTCTGCAGCTTCTTGCCCGGAGGCGAAGCCACAATCTCAAGCCCGCTCTCGGCCTGATTCTCCGCATCCGTCAAGCGCAGAAACGCCTGCCCGCCATGGAACAATCTGCTGAACACATGCCCAAAGTTCTCATTGATCTTCACAAACGCTTCATCGAACTTCGTGCGTGAAATCTGATCGATCTCCTTGATCGTGCTCTGCGTATTCTCAATCGAATCGATCAGGTCTTTGCGCTGTGTCTCAAGGAACTCATGCCGCTCCGAAGTCTCCTTGTACTCCTCAAGCGCCATCATGTTCACCGGACCCATCGCCTCAAGCTTCTGCCGCAACTCGCGCCCGGCCTCTTCTTCAGCAACAAGCTCATCGCCTTCAAGATGGGCAATTCCTTCTTCCGCACGAAGCGCAACTGCCTCCACGCCAAGCTCATTCAAACAACCGGCTTCGAGATGCTCAAGATCGCTCTTCAGCTTCGCCGCCTGGCTCGCAAACAAACTGCGCTTCTCGCGGAAAGCATCCGTCGATGAGCGCAGAATCTTCAACTGCGCTTCCATCGTGGCAAGCTGCTCACGCAAAGCCTTCGCCTCTGCGGCAGCGCTGCGAGCCTCTTCAAGAGCCTGATCGCGTGAGGCTTTCAACTCAAGCTGACGCACCTCAAGCTGGCCACTCTCGCCAATGCGCTGATCGCGTTCCGCCTCGGCTGCAACACGCTGCTGCTCCAGCGCCAGCACGCGCCGCTCCATGTCCGCATGAAGCTGATCGATGCGCCTGTAAGCACTCTCTGCGCCGCGTCTCCGTTCTTCAAGTCCAGCCAGTTCCGCTGTAACCCGCGCAGCTTCCTGCTGCAATCCCTCGCGGCCCTGGCGCAACTCGGATAGACCCTGCTGCAACTCCTCCAGCCGAACCTCAGCCGCCGTATGCTCCGCTTCAAGCCGCTGTGCCTCTTCAAGCTTCTGCCCGATCAATCCCTGCTTCTGGTCGCTTGCTTCCTTGTTCCGCGCAGCCTGTAGCAGCCACTCCTGCAGCCGCCGCTCGATTCGTTGAACTTCGGACTCCATCTGCTTCAGAGCCGCGCCCTGGTTGGCCGCATCGCGCTCCGCCTGCCGTCGCTGCTCGCTCAACTGCTCAAGCCGCGCCGCCACTTCTTCAATGGCTCGCGCCGCTTCAACCGCACTGATCTCCGCGTGATTCAGATCCGCTTCAACACTCGACAACTTTTTTTGCGTCTCGCGAAGCTCGCGCTTCACCGCCAGCGGACCCTCGGCCGCAGGCTTGCCGCCGCTCACCGTCGCGTTATGAAAGCACTCACCCGTAGGTGCAAGAAAATAGCCCTGCGGATAACTCATCGCGCTCTTCCGCGCGGTCTCCGCATCCGGAGCAAGATATCCATGACGCAGCTTCGGCAGCATCCCTTCAAGCGCCTGACCAAAACCGTTCTGCACCTTGATCATCTGCCGCAGAGAGACAAGGCCTTCGCCTGAAATCACATCGTTGGAGTGATTGGAAACAGCCGAGCCATCCTCCGGATGAACCAGGAAGGTCGCACGCCCATCCATCCCCGAACGCAGCAGCCGAACGCCTTCTTCCGCATCGCGCCAGTTCTTGACGACGATGTAATTCAGCTCTTCCCGCAGAAAATCATCCGCAATGACTTCATGCTCGCCAGCCACATCCAGAAAATCCGCCAGCGTTCCAATCGGAGTCATCCCCGGCCCAAGTGAGTCCGCCTTCAGCAGCTTCCGCACCGTCTCCGTCGAATAGCTGTGATTCTTGATCACCGAGTCCAGCGAGTTGCGTCGTCCTGTAAGCGAAGCCTGCTCACTGCGAAGCTGATTGGTCCGCGTGCGCAGCGCTGCTTCTTCCTGCCTTCGAACGCCGAGCGTCTCGCGCAGCTCTGCAATCTCCGCTTCAAGCTGCTTCAGAGCTTCGGTCGCAGTCTCAAAACGAATGCCGACCTGTCCACGCTCCGCGCCAAGATTTCCCGCCTCAGCCCGCGCCTGGCCCATCTCGTTTTCAAGCCGTTGCGCCTCGCGCTCAAGCGCCGCAAGCGACTCCTCTGCCTGCGCCGTCTGGTTGCGCGCCGTGCCTGCCAGGGTCAGCAAATGCATCGCATTGCGGCGTCCGCTCTCCAGCCCCCGCTCCGCGTCGAAAACCTGTTGTGCCGCACCCCGCGCTTCATTCTGCCGCGCCTCAACCTGCTGGCGAAACGCCCGCGACTCCTCCGCCGCATTCTCCAGGAACTGCTTGTGCTGCGTCCGCTCTTCACCGATTCCGGCAATCTGCGTCCGTGTCTGTTCCAGATCTGCTGCCATGCCCGCCAGCCGTGACTCAAGCTCCGCCACACGCTCGCTGTTGCCACGCTCCCGCGCCGCAGCCCGCTCAAGTTCGACAGCCGCGCCATTGGCCTGTGCCTGCGACTGCTGCCCCAGCTTGTCGAGCTCAAATCCCCGCTCGCTCAGCCCGTGCGAAGAGCCCTCAAGCATCTCGATCTCCGACGCGGAGCCATCGATCTGCGTCGTCAGCGTTGCAATCTCCTGCTCCAGCTTCAACTGCTCCGCATCCATTCGCGCCATGCGGCTGGCAATCGTTACCCGCAGCTTGGTCCGCAACTCATCGCGCAGCGCTGCAAAACGCTCCGCCTTGGCCGCCTGCCGCTTCAGGCTGTTCATCTGCCGCGTTACTTCATCGAAGATGTCATCCACGCGCGCCAGGTTCTGCTTCGCCGATTCAAGCCGTAACTCCGCCAACCGCTTCTTCGTCTTGAACCGCGTAATGCCCGCGGCTTCTTCAATAATCGCGCGACGATCGTGCGGCTTCGAACTCAGCAACTGCCCGATCCGCTCCTGCCCGATAATCGCGTAACTCTCCGGCCCAAGACCGGTACCCATGAAGATGTCCTGGATATCGCGTAACCGGCACAGCTTTCCGTTCAGCAGATACTCGCTCTCGCCAGTACGAAATAGCCGTCGCGTAATGACAATCTCGCCCTTCTGCGCCGGAGTCCGCTGAAACTTCCGGCGGCGAATCTTCAGCACCACCGCCTGCTCCGCGCCGCCCTGCATCTCGCTCTCCGTCGGCGGTGCAGGCGCAACTTCGCCCTCATCCTCGTCCACAACCTGCCCCGGCTGGTTCTCGGCAATCGCCTCTTCCACATCCGTGGCCCGCTGCTTTCGCAACGCAGTTTCGTCCCAGTCGGCGGGCATCTCGTTCTCGATATGCACCTCGGGGGCCATGGAATCAATCGCCATAGGCCCCTCATACGCCTCGGGATCCACCATTGTGATCGTCACTTCGGCCATTCCCAGCGCCTTGCGGTCCCGCGTTCCGGCAAAGATCACATCCATCATGTGCGCGCCGCGCAGCGTCTTTGCGCTCTGCTCGCCCAGCACCCAGGTCACGCCATCCAGAATGTTCGACTTGCCGCACCCATTCGGCCCCACCACCACCGCAATGCCCGTTCCCGGCAACGCTACTTCAGTACGGTCGGCAAAGCTCTTGAAGCCCAGGATATGGATCTTTTTCAGTTTCAGCATGCAAACTCCCCAATGGACGTGATCTTCATTACCGTGCCCCGGTCTTCAAATGAGAAGAAAAAGAGACGAGCCGGGTCGGCAAAATATTGCCATACGATTACAAAGCTAAGGGTGCGAATAGGCAGGGTCAACACCGTAAAACCCCGTTTTTGTGGATAAGAAGTCCGAAACCCCCATTCTGGAAAATATCCCGAAAAATCAAGGAATTAAGGACGAGTTTTCCTCAGGATCAGCCCTCAAACAGCCATTCAGTAGCGGCCCGGATGGGAGGTCCGGACGAGAGTACCAGACGAGAGTACCAGACGAGAGCGTCAGCCTAAACAGACCACCCCGCCGGCACCGCCTTCCGAATCACCTTCTCAATCGCCCGCAGCGCCTGCGGCCTCGGAAATCCAGGCCTGCTCGCCAGCCGAATCATCCGCGTCGACTTCTGCAAAAGCGGCCGCATCTCCACCCCTCGATTCAGAGTTCCCGCCTTCGCCAACCCGCGATTCTCCAGCCACGGCACAGCCAGCGCCGGAATCAGCGTAGTCCCATACCCTGCCGCCACCAGGTTCACCAGCGTCTCAAGCGTCGCCGCCTGCATCGTGCTCTGCAAGCCCACTTTGGCCCCGCACGCAGTCAATGTCTGATTTGCCAGGCAATGCCCATCCGCCATCACCAGCAGATCTTCGGCCATATCCTGCTCGTCCACCGTCTCGCTCTTCGTCAACCGGTGCTTCGGTGGCAAAACTGCCACCAGCGGCTCGGCAAACAACACAATCTCCGTAATCTCCGCCGTCCCCGTCGATGAGATCGAGGAACCAACCAGCGCAGCATCCAGCCGATGACTTCGCAACCCCTCGACCAACGCCCGCGTCTGATCCTCCCAAAGCTCAATCGCCAACCCCGGAAAAGCCTTTCGCAGCGGCCCCAGCATCAGCGGCAGCAGGTACGGAGCCAGCGTCGGAATCACCCCCAGCCGCAGCGCCCCCACCAGCGGATCGCGTGCCGCCTGCGCCACCGCCTCAATCTGCCCAGCCTCCGCCAGCGCCTTGTGCGCGTGCTCCAGAATCAACCGCCCCACCGGAGTCATATCCACGCGCTTGTTCGTTCGCTCCAGCAGCGTAACACCCAGCTCCTCTTCCAGCTTGCGAATCTGGCTGCTCAGCGTCGGCTGGCTCACATTGCAGGCCTCAGCCGCCCGCCCAAAATGCCGAAACTCAGCCACCGCCGCAAAATACCGCAACTCCTGCAAATTCATAGCCCACTCCAGCCTTCATCATAGCGAAACTCAATCGTCACAGTAGAAACTATCGATTTTACCAATGATGGTCCGAGGGGCTAGGGTTATTTCTGCACGGCATTCCGGGGAATCATTCCGGCCATTCCCGGCAACTAATATTCGCACCTGTGAATACCCGGCAATTCTTACGCTGACGGGCCAACAGGAAGCGCCAGCACCAACTGTAACCAGCTAAAAGGAGAGAACCTTGTCAGAAGAAGCAAAATGCCCGGTAGCGCACGGTACTCAAAGGCCCCTCGCGGGCGGTGTCCGTATGAACTCGGATTGGTGGCCTAATCAACTCAATCTGAAAATTCTGCACATGCACTCCCCCTTGTCCAGCCCCATGATCGAAGGGTTCAACTACGCTGAGGAGTTCAAGACCCTCGACCTGCACGCCGTGATCAAGGATCTCCAGGAATTGATGACCAGCTCGCAGTCCTGGTGGCCGGCAGATTACGGACACTACGGGCCGTTCTTCATCCGCATGGCATGGCACAGCGCAGGCACCTATCGCATCGCCGATGGACGCGGCGGCGCTGGCGCGGGCATGCAGCGGTTTGCCCCTCTCAATAGCTGGCCGGACAACGTCAGCCTCGACAAGGCGCGGCGGTTAATCTGGCCCATCAAGCAAAAATACGGCCGCAAAATCTCCTGGGCCGACCTGATTATTCTCACCGGTACCGTCGCGCTGGAGTCGATGGGACTCAAGACCTTCGGTTTCGCCGGCGGTCGCGAAGACGTCTGGGAGCCCGAAGAAGTCTACTGGGGCAATGAAACCACGTGGCTCGGAGACAACCGCTACAGCGGCGACCGTCACCTGGAGAACCCGCTCGGCGCCGTCCAGATGGGCCTCATCTACGTAAACCCGGAGGGCCCCAACAACAACCCCGATCCAGTCGCCGCGGTTCGCGATATACGTGAGACATTCGCGCGCATGGCGATGGATGACGAAGAGACAGTAGCGCTCATCGCAGGCGGACACACCTTCGGCAAAGCTCATGGCGCTGCCGATCCCGCAAAGTATGTCGGCCCCGAGCCCGAGGGTGCCGCAATCGAAGAGCAAGGCCTCGGCTGGAAGAGCAGTTTTGAAAGCGGCAGCGGTGCTCACGCCATCAGCAGTGGGTTAGAAGGCGCCTGGACCATGAATCCGACCAGGTGGGACAACAACTTCTTCGAAAACCTCTTCGCCTATGAATGGGAACTGACCAAAAGCCCCGCCGGTGCCCAGCAATGGACACCCAAGAACGGAGCAGCAGCCGGTACCGTGCCCGATGCTCATGACGCATCGAAGAGGCACGCTCCCATCATGTTCACGACCGATCTTGCCTTGATCATGGACCCCAGCTACAAGGAGATTTCGAAACGCTTCCTCGACGATCCCCAGTACTTCGCCCACGTCTTCACCAGGGCCTGGTTCAAGTTGACCCATCGCGACATGGGACCAATCGCGCGATACCTCGGCCCGCTCGTCCCAACCGAAACACTCATCTGGCAGGATCCCATTCCCGCAGTCGATCACGAACTGGTCGGAGAGCAGGACATCGCTGCCCTGAAGGCGAAAATCCTTGCCTCCGGACTTTCCATCTCCGAGCTCGTCACAACCGCCTGGGCATCGGCATCAACCTTCCGTGGCGGCGACAAGCGCGGCGGAGCGAACGGGGCACGCATTCGCCTCGAACCGCAAAAGGATTGGGAAGTCAACCAGCCCGCCCAACTCGCCAAGGTACTTCAGGCACTCGAAACGATCCAGAAAGACTTCAACGCTTCGCAGTCGGGCGGCAAGAAGGTTTCTCTCGCCGACCTTATCGTTCTCGGCGGCTCAGCAGCTGTTGAAGAAGCCGCGAAGAAGGCGGGCAGCGACGTAAAGGTTCCCTTTGCGCCCGGCCGCACCGATGCATCGCAGGATCAGACCGACGTGCACTCCTTCATTCCACTGGAGCCGACCGCAGACGCGTTCCGCAACTACCTCCGAAACGGGCAGCAGAGATCCCAGACCGATCTGCTCGTAGACAAGGCAAACCTGCTCACCCTGAGCGCTCCCGAGATGACCGTTCTGATCGGCGGCCTGCGCGTGCTCAATGCCAACTTTGGACAGACAACACACGGCGTCTTCACCAAGCGGCCGGAAACACTGACCAACGATTTCTTCGTAAACCTCCTCGACATGAGCACGAAGTGGCAGAAGTCAACCACTCCCGAAGGCGTGTCGCAAGGCTTGCTCGAAGGGCATGATCGCACCACCGGAGAGCTCAAGTGGACAGGCACCATCGTCGATTTGGTCTTCGGTTCAAACTCCCAACTCCGGGCCCTCGCCGAAGTCTATGCCTGCAGCGACTCGCAGGAGTCGTTCGTGCAAGCCTTCGCAGCAGCCTGGACTAAAGTGATGAACCTCGACCGCTTCGACATTTAACGCGACAACCTCGCATAACCTCAGCCGAAAGGCCTGACAGTCACACACAACACAGCCTCTACATGGCCTAGGGATATCCCGGGACAGGTAGAGGCTGTGTCGTTTCTATTGCTTTTCGCTCGTTGAAAGAAAGAGGAACAAAGGAAGGAGGAACTTGCAGGCAATATCTTGAAGCGCAAACAGGAACAGGTTCTGCGCGGCACATCTTTACGCTGAAATATTTTTCAAAATGATACAAAAACGCAAACCACCCCGGCCCTCGAATTCACATCCAATTTTTGAGAAGCATAGATAGGAATCAAGGGGATGTATATGCCAGGCTATTTCGTAATTAACTTAAAGGTCACGAATCGCCAGAAGATTGAGGAATACTCCGACGAAGTCGCTGTCCTGGTCGAGCAATATGGAGGTCATTACCTCGTACGTGGAGGCGCATACGACATCCTCGAAGGCGAGTGGGATGCCGACCGTGTCGTGGTCGTCGAGTTTCCCAACGTCGAAGCCGTGAAAAGTTTCCACGCCTCCGGCCAGTACGCTCGCCTCCATCAGATCTGCACCGAGGGCGCCAAATCCAACGCCATCGCCGTAGCAGGAGTCGAGCGGCGATCAGCCTGAGGCGCAGATAGCCGCATCTCGTTAGGGAATCCAATCCCGCCCAATCACTTCATCGGGACTAGATTCTCGCCCGCGTGAAGCTTCGTCTCCTTACCCTTCCATACAAACGTCCCGGTAAGCCCCTGCGGTAAATCAACCGTCGCATTCGCCTCAGCATACTTCACATGAATCAACCCCTGCGGAGCAGGAAAGCTCGCCTCAAGGTGCGTCAGCTCACCCAGATGCGGAGCAACTCGCACCGTCCTGAATCCGGGACTCGCAGGCGAGATTCCCGCCACCAGCGTCAACAGATCAAACGTCGGATGCGCCGACCACGCATGAGAATCCGACCGCGTATTCCCCGGCTGCTCCGGCCATGTTGAAAATCCTTCTTTCAAAAATTCATGCCAGCTTCCCAGCGTCTTCAGATACTCATCCGCCATCCCTGCATGATCGAGCGCCCGCGCCAGATAGTAGCGAAAGTAGTAGCTCGCCGTGATCAAATCCGGATCGGCCTTCACCGACGAATCGCCAAGCTCGTGGCCCACAATCTGTCGCATCACCTCAGCCTGTTCGCTCCTCGGAACTACGTCATACAACACGCCCAGCATGTTTGTGTGCTGGCTGAAAATATCCTTCGCCGGAGAATCCGCCATCAGCTTCCGTGACGCATCCCAGCAAAGCGTTCGCTCTCCCTTGATCGCCGCATCCAGCCGCGCACGATCGATCTGCACATGCTCTTTCGAGCCCAGCGCACTCTCAAGATCAATCGCATCCTGCAACGCGCTGATGTACTGCATCGTCACCAGGCAAGTCTCCCCATTCTGCTTGTCATAAGAAGGGAACTCCTTCTGCACCTCGATCCAATCCACAAAGTTCCACCACGGAGTCTTGCCCAGCAACCCATCCGCATGTTGATAACTCGCAAACCAATCCAGCACCGTCCGTGTGCCCGGCAAAATGCTCTTCACAAATTCCGTGTCCGGCCGATACATGTAGTTGTCATGCAACATCCCGATCCACAGCAAACTGAACGGCGGAATCATCTGCGGCAATGACTCCGGATAGCGGCTCGTAGTGATGCCCGCTGGCACCCGCGAATCATTCAACGCCCGTATCGCCTGCCTCGGCAACCGATCGTCGCCCGTCATCGCATACGTGATCATCGCCTGAATACGCGTATCTCCCGCATACTGCAACTGCTCGTAATACGGAGTGTCCATGTAAGTCTCATGCGCATCCAGGCGCGCCGTATGCCAGCCAATCTCCCATATCTTCTGCAAGTCGGCATCACCCGTCTCAAGCTGTGCCTTCGTCTCAAATGGATAAGCCGTGAAGTGCGCCTCCATTCCATCCAGCGTCAGCGGCTCGTCCGCGGTTTCAACCGCTACATCCACATAGCGCCATGTCCGCCACCACAGCGGCTCAAACACCCGATGCGCCCCGCCATCCGGAACAACCTCATCCACATACCCCAACGCCTGCCGCGTGCCAACTTCATTGCGATTGCCCTTATGCTTTTCCGCATCGTAAAGCGCCTCGGCATAAGTCAACGTCACATGCGAACCCTTGCCGCCTGAAAACATCAGCTTCGGATAAGCCGTGGTCAGCTCCGACCGGTCGAGCATCAGGTGCACAGTAGAGTGCGCCGCAATCGTCACTGGCGCAGCCGGAAACTTCTCTCCATCCTGCAGCGTGCCCGTCACCCGCACCACGTGCCCGGCATCTTCCTTCGTATAAGCCATGTGCGGCAGCGTATCCTGCACCAGAGCCCACGGAACATCCGCCGTCACCTCGCGCGAAGCCGCAATGCCGGCACGCGAAGAGTTATCCTCCCGCAGCGCAGGCCCCGCAGCCACCCACTTCGACCCCGGTGCTGCATCTGCCTTCATCCAATCCCAGTCATACTCAGACCCCTTCAGCGTTTCGCCCGGACCAGCCGCGTAATACACCCATAGGCCATTCTGCCTGCGCGGAAGCAGCACCTGCCCCGGCTCCTCTTCCACCATCCACGTGGAGTTCGTATTCACCGCTTCCTCAGCCTTCGTATCTCCCTGGACGAGAAACGCAGTCCTGTCGCTGATCTGCGCCACCGGAGCATACGTGCCAAAGTTCCACACCGTCGCTGCAATCACATTCGCGCCCGGCTTCAACATCGGCCCCAGGTCAAACGTCTCGTAACGCCAGTGCGTCATATCCCCACGCGCAGGCCCATCCCCAACCCGCTCGCCATTGAGATACAGCACAAACCTGTTATCCGCGCTCACCTCAACCAGGTAGTGCGCAGGCGCAGATGCGATATCGAGCGTCTTCTTGAAGTGCAGAGTAATAGGCTCCCGCAGCGGCGCCGTCGGATGCGAAATCCACTGCGCCGACCAGCCTCTGCGTCCCTCCTCAGCCTTTCCACTCTGGGCAGTCGCCCACGTTCCGCCGACAAGCGTGACCGCCAGCGCACTCAGCATCATCGAACGCAGCAAGATCGAACGCAGCAAGGCAGAACTAACCCAACGGGAACAGGCAACAACTCGCATCACAAAACTCTCCAGAGAAGAAGTGGATCGAAGCAGGACGGGAAACCATCCGGATCAGTCTAATCTAAAAAAGTATATCTATTGAATCTGTAAGTCGCGCCAATATCTAAATTCGCCCAGCCGCCCGCAAATCCCGAATCTCCTCGTCCGTAAAAATTCGCGACCGAATCAGAAACCGCACACCCTCCGATCCCTCCAGTGAAAACATCCCACCCCGCCCCGGCACCACATCCAGAATCAACTGCGTATGCTTCCAATACTCAAACTGACTCTTGCTCATATAAAACGGAACCCCGTCCACTTCGCCCAACTGCACATCCGAGTCGCCAACCAGAAAATCCCCCAGCGGAAAACACATCGGGGAGCTGCCATCACAGCAGCCCCCCGACTGGTGAAACATCAGCTCACCATATTGCTCTCGCAGCTTGCGGATTAGCGTCACAGCAGCATCCGTAGCCAACACCTGCACCGGTACCGCCAAATCAACCTGTTCCATCAACCCCACCTGAAGCGCAGGAATAACAAATCCTGCCCAAAACAATCGTCATCCTGAGCAAAGCAAAAATCTGCCAGCGCTGTCTGTCATTCCCGCGACTTCAGCAAGCCTTAAAAGAAACCCAGCTTTTTGGGCGAGTAACTCACCAGCATATTCTTCGTCTGCTGATAATGATCCAGCATCATCTTGTGATTCTCGCGTCCAATGCCGGACTGCTTGTACCCACCAAACGCTGCGTGCGCCGGATAAGCGTGATAGCAGTTCGTCCAAACGCGCCCTGCTTGAATCGCGCGTCCCATGCGATAGCAGATATTGGCGTCGCGACTCCACACGCCCGCGCCCAATCCATATAGCGTGTCGTTGGCAATCTCCAGCGCCTGCGCCTCGTCCTTGAAGGTCGTCACAGATACGACAGGCCCAAAGATCTCCTCCTGGAAGATGCGCATCTTGTTGTGTCCTTCAAACACCGTAGGCTGCACATAATAGCCGCCCTCAAGATCGCCATCCAGCCTGGCACGCTCGCCGCCAATGAGAACCTTGGCGCCTTCCTGCTTGCCAATATCGATATAGCTCAGAATCTTCTCCAGCTGCTCATTCGAAGCCTGCGCCCCAATCATCGTAGAGCCATCCAGAGGCGAACCCTGCTTCACCGCGGCGACCCGCTTCAGCGCCCGCTCCATAAAGCGGTCATAGACGCTCTCCTGGATCAGCGCCCTGCTCGGGCAGGTACAAACCTCACCCTGGTTAAACGCAAACATCGTGAAGCCTTCAAGCGCCTTATCGAAGAAATCATCATCCTCGCGCACTACATCTTCAAAGAAGATATTCGGCGACTTACCACCTAACTCCAGAGTTACAGGAATAAGGTTCTGGCTGGCATACTGCATAATCAACCGGCCCGTCGTCGTCTCGCCCGTAAACGCGATCTTGGCAATCCGCGACGAAGAAGCCAGCGGCTTACCCGCCTCCAGCCCAAAGCCATTCACGATATTCAACACACCCGGAGGCAGCAGATCGCCCACCAGCTCCGCCCATACCAGAATGCTCGCCGGAGTCTGCTCCGCCGGCTTCAGCACCACGCAGTTACCCGCAGCCAAAGCAGGAGCCAGCTTCCATATCGCCATCAGGAGAGGAAAGTTCCACGGAATGATCTGTCCCACCACACCCAGCGGCTCGTGAAAGTGATAAGCCACCGTGTCATGATCGATCTCCGAGATACCGCCCTCCTGCGCACGAATCGCCCCCGCAAAATAGCGGAAGTGATCGATCGCCAGCGGCAGATCGGCAGCCGTAGTTTCGCGAATAGGCTTGCCGTTATCCCATGTCTCCGCCTCGGCCAGCAGAGCAAGATTATCTTCCATCCGCTGCGCAATCTTGTTCAGAATATTGCTGCGCTCCGTAACGCTGGTCTTGCCCCACGCAGCCTTCGCCGCATGTGCAGCATCCAGCGCCCGCTCCACATCCGCAGCATTCGACCGCGGAATCTCGCAGAACGGCTTGCCCGTAACCGGCGTCACATTGTCAAAATATTTTCCCGATAGCGGAGCCACCCACTCACCGCCAATATAGTTCCCATACCGGGCACGAAACCCATGTTGCCCACCGCCTAATGTTCCAGGCTGTAAAGAAGTCAAAGTAGCCATAATGTCACCTCGTATAGATAGAGAGAACCGGCGTGCCAAATCCCACGTCCTCCCTCGAACGTCAAATAATACACCCACCCCATCAACGCAGGTCAAATCGAATTGATGGCAGTCTCACAGTACGTTTTGAATATCGCTGCGTACATGATCGTTGCGTACTCCGTGCCCAGCGCCCAGGCTAAGACAGTCAACCGGGCACACGGCTCTGCACAAAATTACCCTGAACAAGCCCACAATAGAAAAATGACCCAAAAGCCGCGTTCCAGATCGCTCCGTCCATCCATCCACAAAAATCTACATAGCCCCCTCCCCCATCGAATTCGCCATAATTTCGTCTCACGCAAGCGAACTCATAATCCCCGCTTTGAATTAATGCGCATGAGGCCCGGAACTGACCTTGACGCCATCTTTCCAAACCGCCGAAATCGACTCCGTGTTGCGAATATCTTCTGAAGGATCCTTATCCAGAACGATAAAACTGGCCTTCAATCCCGGCCGCAGTACTCCAAACTCATTGGAAGCACGCAATAACTCCGCGCCATTTTTCGTCGCAACCGTAATAGCTTCCAGTGGACTCAACCCCGCCCGCACCAGCAACTGCAACTCCTGATGCTCGGCAAATCCAAACGGACGAATCGGCGTAGCCCCGGAATCCGTCCCCAGTGCCACCAGCAATCCCGCATCGTAGACCTTCTTCAGATTCTTGAACGCAATCGGAAGCGCCGCCAACTCCGCGGGCGTCTTCTTATCGTTCTTCACCGATTGCTTGTACTGCGCGCTGGTGATCATCTCGTAGACCCCAGGCTCAAGCGAGTCGCGAAAGAAAGGCTGATTCAACCACGCCGGATCATCCGCATACGCCGTAGCAAAATCATCCAGCGACATCGTTCCGATATACGCCACATGCTTGCGCTTCATCTCCGCTACCAATGCATCAGGAATCTCAGCATCGCGAACAGAATGAGCCAACACATCCACGCCATCATCCACCAGCCTCTGCGCATCTTCCTCGTGATACACATGCGCGGCAACTCGAAGATGATGCTTATGCGCTTCATCGATGATCGCCCCGTAAATCTCAGGCTTCATCTTGGGAAACTGCCCCCAGAAGTCGTCCACCCACATCTTGATCAAGTCCGGCCTCTGCGGTGTTGACGGCGCCTCGCGATCTTTCCCCTGCACAATAATCCTGTTCGAATTGTGTTCCGGATCTACGCTGACTTTCGGAGAGTCATCCACTTCTCCGGCTACTTGCGGAGCAGTCCGTGAAGCCAGTTCGCGCACATCTTTCCGCGCTTCATCAGCCGTCGCAGGACGATAAATCTCATCCGCACCCATCGCAGCAGGCGGTAATCCACCCGGCACGCCAAACCCGCGCCCAGCCGTATAAATCAACGCACCGGGAATCTTGCCCGCATGGGATTCCTCGCGCCATTGATAAGCCTCATCGCGGTCCGTGCCCATCACCATCACGGCGCCAACACCGTAATCCTGGTACTGCAAAAGCTGCCGCCGAACGTTGGCTTCGGTATAGTTTGCCGCCGACATCTTCGTGCCTTTCACCAGGCCCAGATGCCCATGACAGTTCACAATCTCCGGCATAATCGTCTTGCCGGAGAGATCGATGATCGTCGCTCCCTTGAGAGCCGGCGCAGAAGAACTAACGATCGCTCGCACCCGATCGTGATCGATCACCAGCGCGGCATCCTTTCGCGGCGGCCCGCCATTGCCGTCAATCAAAGTGACATGGCGCAACACCGTTACCTGGGCTACCTGCGCCTGAGCTGGATCGCAGAGAGACACAACGCAAAAAAGAACCAACAGTGGACTGAGTATCTGGAGGATCGATCGCACGGGAATTACCTCTGATAAAACTGAAGAAGTGGATGGACACAAGCATCCTAATATCTGGATGCTGAATTTGACGCACAGTATACCTGCATCTTCCGCAGAGATGTTGTGCGAAAGGACGCGGCGCGATGCGAAACTCAGTTGCCATCGAGATACGTCCAATATCTGTACGGAATGCAATCTTACCCAGAGGTTTTTATGAACTACGTTCGTCTCGGGAATACAGGCACTAAAGTATCGCAAATCTGTCTCGGCTGCATGAGCTACGCAGAGGGCTCCAAGGGCGCGCATCCCTGGGCGCTGAATGAAGAACAGAGCCGCCCTTTTTACAAAAAAGCCCTCGATCTGGGCATCAACTTTTTCGATACAGCAAACGCCTATTCCGTCGGCACCAGCGAAGAGATCCTCGGCCGCGCCATGCGTGACATGGCTCGCCGTGAAGACATTGTTATTGCCACCAAGGTCTACGTCCCGATGCGCGATACACCCAACGGCAAAGGCCTTTCGCGCAAGGAAATCTTCTTCGAAATCGACGCAAGCCTGAAGCGTCTTGGAACCGACTACGTCGATCTCTACCAGATTCACCGCTTCGATAACGAAACGCCAATCGAAGAGACGCTTGAAGCTCTGCATGACGTAGTCAAAGCCGGCAAAGTCCGCTATATCGGAGCGTCGTCGATGTACGCGTACCAGTTCTCAAAGGCGCTCTATCTAGCCGATCTTCATGGATGGACGCGCTTCGTCACCATGCAGCCTCACTACAACCTGCTCTATCGCGAAGAAGAGCGCGAAATGCTCCGCCTCTGCCTGGAAGAAAAGATAGGCGTTTTGCCCTGGAGCCCGTTGGCACGCGGTCGCCTCGCTCGCACCTGGGCTGAGCGCGGCGAAACCAATCGCGCGCAGACCGACGCCTTCGGCAAAAAGCTCTATTCTCACACCGAAGAGGCTGACGAAAAGGTCGTCAATGCTGTGCAGAAAATTGCCGAGCAACGCGGTGTTCCGATGTCGCAGGTCGCACTTGCCTGGGTACGTCAGCAGCCCGCTATCACCGCGCCAATTGTCGGCGCAACCAAGCTGCATCAACTCGAAGATGCAGTAGCTTCGCTCTCCATCACCCTAAGCAAAGAAGAGTGCGAATCCCTCGAATCTCCTTACATTCCTCATAGCATCAGCATCGGCTGAACACAGCATCGATTGGACGCAGCATCGATTGATGCCAGCGAGGCGGGCGACTCTTAACGTCGCCCGCTTTTCTTTACCGCCGAAGTCAGCTTTCCTGTTACTGCGTATTTCCGCCGCTCAATCGGTGTAGAAAGCACAACGCTGGTCACTGGATTTCCATAGGGCAGCAGCGCCTCGATCAATGCTTCCAGCCCGGACATTGAAGTCGTGGTCACCTTCAGCAAAAAAGCATCTCCGCCCGTTAGGTGATGGCACTCGCGAACTTCTTCAAGCGTCTTCACGAAATCCACCAGCCGAAAGTAGTGCTGTCCATCGCACGTCATGCGAATAAAGGCCAGCACCTCTAATCCCAGGGCTTCGCGGTCCATCTCTACGGTGTAAGCGCGCACGATGCCTACTTCTTCCATCTGTTTCATGCGCTCTGCCGTTGCCGTAGGAGAAAGCCCAACCCGTCGCGCCAGTTCTGCGGTCGAAAGCCGCGCATTATCCTGCAGCTCCGTCAACAGGCTGCGCCCGAAACTGTCCATCAGGTAAGAAGCCCCAAGATCCGTTGAATCTATCGCCATAGCAACCAAGCATAGTGGAATCAAATCCAAAATCCAAGATCAGGGGGGTAACCACTCTGTACGCGCAGACATCCGCTGCCTAGCATAAAAGTCTATGAAGCTTGAGAATACAGCGCTCCCGTTTCAACTCGATGGCAGTCCTATAACTCTGTCTGAAATCGAATCCGTCGCCAGTTTTGCAACGACAGGCCATTGCCTGGTTGTTATTACGCCTGAGGCTTTGGCCCGCGCAGCCGCCAGCCGAGAAGTCATCGAGCAGATCCTGGCCACAGGCCAGACTGTCTACGGAGTCAACACCGGTTTTGGCAAGCTTGCCGACGTGCGCATCCCGTCTGAGCATCTCGCCCAGTTGCAGACGAATCTGGTTCGCAGCCATGCCTGCGGGCTTGGTGAGCCGCTCTCCGAGGCGGAGTCCCGCGCGATGCTGCTGCTGCGCGCCAACGTCCTTGCGAAGGGCTTCAGCGGCGTACGCCCCGCGCTTCTCGAACTGCTGGTAGCCATGCTCAACGCAGGCGTTCATCCCATCATTCCCGCCAAAGGCTCGGTTGGAGCCAGCGGCGATCTTGCCCCGCTCGCGCATCTCGCCCTGGTTGTAATCGGCGAGGGCGAAGCGATTTTCCAAGGCCAGCGTATGTCCGGCGCAGAGGCTCTGACTGCAGCCGGTCTCGCTCCGCTGAAACTTGCCGCCAAAGAGGGGCTGGCATTGCTTAACGGCACGCAGGCAATGACCGCTGTCGGCGCACTCGTAACCCATCGCGCTCGCTATCTTGTACAGACCGCGGATCTGGCTGGAGCCATGTCCCTGGAAGCGCTCAAGGGAACGCCAACCGCCTTCGACTCGCGCATTCACGCGGCGCGTCCGCATTCGGGCCAGATCGCTTCCGCTGCCAATCTCACCGCAATCCTTGCCGATAGCGAAATTCGCGAGTCGCATCGGTCGCAGTCTGTCGACACGCGCGTACAGGATGCCTATTGCCTTCGCTGCATGCCCCAGGTTCATGGCGCAGTTCGCGGCGTTCTCGACCATGTCGCGAGCATTCTCGAAACCGAATCGGGTTCTGCGACGGACAACCCGTTGGTGTTTCCAGCGAAGCAGGGAAGCGACGCCGAGGTCTTATCCGGCGGCAACTTCCACGGAGCACCCTTGTCCTATGCCTTCGACTACGCCGCGGCCGCTCTCACCGATCTCGCCAGCATCAGCGAACGCCGCATCGACCGGCTCATCAATCCCGATATCAACGAGGGACTGCCAGCGTTTCTTTGCGCTAACGCAGGCCTTTCCTCGGGATACATGATTGCCCACGTCACTGCCGCGGCGCTTCTGAACGAATGCAAGGTTCTGGCTCACCCAAGCAGCACGGACTCCGTCCCGACCTCCGGCGGCAAAGAAGACCATGTTTCTATGGGTATGACCGGCGCGCTCAAACTACGCCAGATTACGGACAACCTCGAACTCATCCTCGCCATAGAGATGATGTGCGCCGCGCAGGGTCTCGACTATCGTCTCCCCCTCAAGCCGGGCAAGGTCGTGGCGGATGCCCATGCAAGGGTTCGCGCTGTTGTCGCGCATCTCGATGACGATCGCATTCCGGCTCCGGACATTGAAGCGATCGCCAGCCTGATTCGTAAAGGGAAAGTATAGGCGGGCAAATAGCGGTGGGAGAGTCGAGCAGGGAAGGCTGGCCGCTGTTGGGAGCGTCCGGCCTATCCTGCGAAAGGACGCGCAAAGTGCTACAATATGTTGGGTTAGCCGCGTCCTGTATCCCTATAGAACGCCGCTCCGATATCGTTATCAGCCACTGAGGTTTCTCATGTCCGGCCATTCAAAATGGGCCACAATCAAGCACAAAAAGGGCGCGCTGGATGCTAAGCGCGGCAAGATATTCACTCGCCTGATCAAGGAAATCACGATCGCAGCCAAGACCGGCGGCGGAGATCCTGACGGCAATCCGCGCCTGCGCTCTGCCATCCTGGCAGCCAAGGCCGAGAATATGCCGCAGGACAACATCAAGCGTGCGATTCAGCGCGGTACGGGCGAGCTGGAAGGTGTGAACTACGAAGAGATTTCGTTCGAGGGCTACGGCCCCGGCGGCGTCGCACTGATCGTGGACACCCTGACCGACAATCGCAACCGCACGGTGAGTGAAGTTCGCTTTGCATTCTCGAAGAACGGCGGCAATCTCGGCGAGACCGGATCGGTACGCTTCATGTTTTCAAAGAAGGGCGTCATTGCGATCGAGAAGGCCGAGGCCACTGAAGATCAGCTCATGAATATCGTGCTCGAACATGGTGGAGAAGACCTGAACGATCACGAGGAGAGCTGGGAAATTGTCACCGATCCTGCGTCGTATGAGGCCGTTCTCGCAGCGGTGAAAGCGGCGAAGATTACGACGGTGATGAGCGAGGTAACGATGGTAGCCTCGACCTACACCAAGCTTGAGGGCACGGCAGCCAATCAGATGATTCGCCTGCTGGATACCCTGGAAGATCTCGACGACGTGCAGAATGTCTATTCCAACTTCGATATGGATGCAGAACAGATGGAAGCGGCGGGTTAGCAGACAGATTTGTCATTTGCTTGCAGAGGCCGCCTATCTCAGGCGGCCTTTTCTGCGAAACTGGTAAGGTACTGCGAAGCTTTTCTTACCCCACCGCAATCTTATCTTCGCGATATCGATTTGAATTTGTCCCAGGAAAGGGAAGTAACTTGTTTCCATTTTGGTCTCGGTTTTCAAAATGCACATTAGCGTTTTCGCTGATCTTAGGATTAGCCGCAGTTGCCGGAGCGGAGCCTGATCATGCAGGCACGACGCCCGCTGCTGGAGCAGATTCAAGCGGTCAGGGCTCCAGCACATGGGAGTTCGGTCCATTCCTGAACGGCGGAGTCGGTCTCGGAAATCGCTCTGATTTTTCCTTTCTGTCTCCGGGCTTCCAGGTGGGCAAGACGCTGACTCCGGTGGTGAAGGCTGGTCCGCTGAGCGGCCGGTTTGAATTTGCGGGCAACATCATGCCTCTTTGGCTGGCCTTTACTCCGGCCCCGCACTCGCAGATAGCCATTGCCTCGGATGGAACGCCGGTTCTTCAACAGGTGGGCGGCGGCACATTTACCGGTCTCAGCATTACGCCGGTAATCTTCCGCTGGAATTTCGCAAACCATTCACGCCGCTTCAAACCCTGGGTTCAGGCGGCTGGCGGCCTGATCTATACGACCCACAAGTTTCCGCCGAATATTGAGGTTCCGAAGGGAACGCCGGGTGGGACTTCGGTATTCAACTTCTCCCCGCAAGGTGGAGGCGGTTTTCATTATTTCCTACGTCCGCGACGGTCAATTGATTTTGGCGTGAACGCGGTACACATTTCTTCCGCCTCCCTGGGCGATAGAAATCCTGGAGTAAATGCCAGCCTGCAGTTCCAATTGGGCTACACTTGGTGGAAATAAATGGTGGAAATAAATGTCTGAGGGAATTCACGGGCCGATCGTAGCCTGCGTGCCGAACTTCTCCGAAGGCGTGGACGAAGCCTGTGTTCGGGCTATCGTCTCCGCCATGCGGGTGGAGGGCGTGCGGCTGCTCGATTGGTCGATGGATTCCGACCATAACCGTTCCGTGGTGACCATCGCAGGCGCTCCGGCCCTGGTTCTGGAGTCGGCCATCCGGGGGGTGGGTAAGGCCTCAGAGCTGATTGATCTGACCCGTCAGACGGGTGTCCACCCGCGCATTGGGGCAGCGGACGTGATCCCATTTGTGCCGGTCTCCAAGGTTTCGCTCGACCAATGCGCGCTGCTGGCACGACAGGCGGGTGCGGAGATCTGGCGGCGTTTTGGCATTCCGGTGTATTTTTATGAGGCCGCTGCGGCGCGTCCTGACCGGGCTAATCTTGAGGATGTGCGACGGGGGCAGTTCGAAAAGTTGCGTGAGATTGCGCGGCGAGAGACATCGCGACGCCCTGACATTGGCGGACCAGCGCTGCACGCGACTGCCGGGGCGTGTGCCGTGGGAGCGCGCAAATTTCTGGTAGCCTACAACATCTACTTCGACTCCACTGACGTATCCCTGGTGCGGGCAATCGCGAAGGAGCTTCGTGCTTCCTCCGGAGGCTTGCACGGAGTCAAAGCATTGGGAGTCCTGGCTCACGGCCGGGCTCAGTTGACGATGAATGTGACGGATTTGAAGACCACGCCCGTCTCCAAGGTGTACGCGCAGGTCTGCCGGTTGGCCGCAAAGCACAAGGCCGATCCGGTAGAAGCTGAAATCATCGGTTTGCTGCCTCAAATTGCATATGAGCAGGATAGCGAGTGGATGCGTCTGTTAGATGGGTTCGATCCGGAAACCAAGGTTTTGGAGCGCAGGTTGGATGCTCCATTGGCTTGGCCGGAAGACCAGTAACCAAATTTTGTGCTGACAAAGTCATGCACGATGCGCCTTTTTTGCCCGGCGCGAACCGGAAATACGCTTTCCGATCCAGGAGGAATATCTTGAAGAAGCATTTGTTAACAACTTGTTCACTGTCTGCACTTTTCCTGGCGGTGGTAATCGCGGGATCTTCCGTTTCCGCCTCAGCCGCACAATTATCGTCCGATGCTCGCGCGGCGATTCCACATGATGTTCAGCAGATGGTGGTCATCGACTATCGCATCATGCAGAATTCATCGGCTGCGATGGAGTTGCGTGGGCAGGTAATGCCTCCTGAGTTGAAGACGCTGGAAGACGGTCTGCGCAAGTCCGGTCTGGATGACAACAACGACGTAGATCAGTTGGCATTCATTCTTTACCGCGAGGGTGCGAGCGGGGAAGACGTTCGGACAATCGGCTTTGCGCAGGGGCAGTTCCCAGTGCAGGACGTGGTGGCCAACTTCAGAAAGAAGAAAGTCAAGTCAACCCTGGTACGCGGCAATCGGATTTATCCGTTGGGCACCACGGGCATGAGCGTGGCGTTCCTCGACGAGTCCACGATGGTTTTCGGCGGCCTCTCGGCAGTTCGCACTGCGCTCGACGTGCGTGATGGCCTGGCGCCAAGCCTGCTGACGAATCAGACGGTAATGGATTCAATGCGTTCTGTAGATGCCGCGCCTCTGTGGAGCGTTCTAGACCAGAAGGGAACTCAGACCATGATGAAGCAGGTGCTGGGCGATGCTGGTTCGATGGCCGACTTCGACACGGTAAAAAAGCGCATGGTGGCGAGCTGGTACGCAATGGACTTCCAGCATGGCGTGAAGTTCGATCTCTCGGTGGTTACCGGAGATAACTTCGCTGCCGCTACTGTTTCTTCCCTGCTGAATGCAGCGGTGCTCTATAAGAAGATGAGCGGCTCGGACAGCGATAAGGCTGCGCTGGACGACACGGTTATCCGGTCGAACTCAGGGCGCCTGGATGTGCATTTCGCTGCTTCGGATTCGCAGTTTGGCTCGCTCATGAAGTCGCCGATGTTCCAGAGCATGGTCCGGTAAAAGATGGTCCGGTAAACAGGTAACAGGTGTAATGAATGACTCCGCCCATGCTTCAATCCGGGCGGAGTTCTTATTTGCATAGCTAATATTCAGAGGCTAAACAGGATCGCCCTTGCGGCGTATCTTCGGTACTTCGAGCAGGCTGGACGGGAAGTCGGGACGGGATAACGTACTGGCCACGATGACTCGGTTGCGGCCCCTTGCCTTGGCCCGGTAAAGCGCCTGATCCGCAGCCTCGATCAGGTCCTGTGCCGATTTGCCGCGCTGAGGCGTGATTGTGGCACAGCCGATGGAGACAGTCACGATTCCCGGTGCGTTGCCTTCATGGGGCAGGCGGCGATTGCGAATAGACTGGCAAATATCTTCGGCCACTGCTCTTGAACCTAACTCGTCTGTGCCGGGCAGGATCACGGCAAACTCTTCGCCACCGTATCGCGCAACCAGATCGCCGGGGCGGAGAACGATGTCCAGAGCAGCCTCTGCAATCTGCTTGAGGCAGCTATCTCCGCGGACATGGCCGTAAGTGTCGTTATAGCGCTTGAAGTGGTCCGCATCGATCAGCAGCAGGGAAAGTTTGTTGCCGTCGCGGGATGTGCGTCTCCATTCGGCGGCCAGGGCATCGTCAAAGCGCCGCCGGTTTGCGATGCCGGTCAGGGCGTCGATGACGACGAGAGTTTCCATGGCGCGATAGGCGGATTGCAGATGCTCCTCCGAGCGTTTTCGTTCCGTGATATCGCGGACGATATTCAAGTAGCCAATCGGCCGGCCGGTTCCGGGGTCGCGGTAAACGCGCAGGCTGCCTTCCACCCAGATATATTCGCCGTCCCTTTTTCTTGCCCGGTATTCCAGCGTTCCACCCTCGGCACCGGCCCGCAGCGCCCTCATGGCCGTCTCCACGTCGGCAACATCGGCAGGATGAATGACCTCGCGGAACAGGCGGCCAACAAGCTCATGCGGCTCCCAGCCGGAGAGAGTCTTGATGCCCGGGGATACATACGTTCGTCGTCCGTCCAGGTCTCCAAGCACGATGGCGTCGCGTGAATTGTCGACCACCAGTTTATGCAGAGCTGCAATTTGTCGAAGGTCGTTCTGAGTTCTCCGCAGACTGCCAAAAACCACTGAAATGGAATAGAGCGTAAGCATCGTCGATGCCAGGAATAACTGGAGGATAGCAGCCTTCCACTCAATGCTCATCTGCGTGGCAAGCGCCATTGGGCCGCGGCCGTGGACGGTGTCCCATCCGCCGATGATGGCAATCAGCAGCGTGCAAAGCGCGGCCCATCCGAGATCCAGTTGCATCAGGACAAGAACAAGAAAGGGAAAGACGAGAAACATGAGCGGAAGCTGGCTCTGATTGAAGATAAGCAGGGTGCAGACCAGCGTCATCGTCGGGTAAATCCATTGCCTGCGCAGCAGACGCCAGTTGCGCATCCTGTTTTGCAGGATGGCGACAAAGGTAGGCGTAACAACCGCGATGCCGAGTCCATCTCCGACCAGCCATCCCTGAACGACGCTGAGAAAGTCGTCATGATAGGTAAAACTTTTGAAAATGCCGTAAATGATTGCCGGGACTGCGGGAGCCAGGACACATGCAAATCCGACAAATCGAAGAAGATATCGGCCATCGGTGAAGATGGGTCTGACCGTGGACTTTCGCTTTAGCAGAAAGGCCCCGATCAGGACTTCAAACATGTTCAGGCTATTGAACAGCAGGTTCATCCCGAGCTTTTCGCCGATGAGGAAGCTGCCTACGACCATGCCTGCAAAGCCGGCGAGCCCATAGCCGAGCCAGCGCCACCGTGGAGCGAGCAGTAGAAACGCAAGGACCAGGCCGTTTGCCAGCCAGATGATGTTCAATCCGTCGGAGTATCTCTCCATCGAGTTGATGGAAATAATCGAGGCGGTTACGCCCAGGAACATGCCAGTCAGCCGCAGCGGGTAGTTATACCTGTGCTGCCATCGCTTTCCTGCTGCACTGGTATGCAAGAGTTCCTCCACTTCGGGCTACTTATGTATCGACGGGAAAATCAATGCTTCAACAACGTGAGCTCACATGAATCATCGCCAACGATAATCCCGATATCTCTGGCAACAACTACTGCAGGCTGCTTCTGAACCTGATACCCCGGAAAGAAAGGCAAAATCAATTGGAGCTGGCGATCGTTATTCGTTCAATTCTTTGTTCGTTTGTTCGATCTTCTACTTCATGATGCAGGCTTAAAACTGGGTTGAAACTCAACTTTGCCATGGGAAAGCAGGAGAATGGTGAGTTCGCCCTGTTGCTCCTCTACCAACTCCAATCCCTCGGCATGCGATGTCTTTCCATCGGGCGTGATGTAGCCCACTTTGATTGGTCCGCTTCCGCGAATTTTGAAACGATAGTCCATGGTTGCTCCCGGAACCAGTGAGTTTGTACCAAAGCTGGCGGTGGGATAATCGACTTCCAATTCGCGGATGGTTTCGCCCGTTTGATTCACGATGTGCGCAGCGATCCAGTAGCTTTTGCAGCCACTGAGAGGCAGCATGATTATCAGCGCCAGAAAGGTAGCCGTCATACGCCAGCTTTTAAAAGCAAAGTACTTCAATTACGGCCTTCTTTCGCATGAGCACTACTGTCAGAAGATGCATCTGTACCGGCGATCACCTGGGCAGCCTTTTCCAGCTGATGAATACGACGGAAGATTTCGGGCAGGCGTTGAAAGACTGCGACAGCCCGTAACCAGCTCCGATTCTCAAATGCAGGCGAGCCCGAGAGCATTTTTCCGGATGGCACATCGTGCGATACGCCGGACTGCGCTGTCAAGATTACTTCGTCGCCAAGAGTGCAGTGACCAGCTACGCCAGTCTGCCCGGCAAGGATCGCGTTGGCGCCAACGACAGAGGAACCGGCAAGACCAGCCTGCGCGCAGACCAGTGTGTTCTTGCCCACCTTGGAGCCGTGCCCGATCTGGACGAGGTTGTCTATCTTGGCTCCATCGGCAATTTCGGTCGCTCCAACAGTGGCTCGATCGATGCAGGCATTGGCCTGGATGTCCACATGGTGACCGACCAGCACCGGGCCCGACTGGGGAATTTTCTGCCAGTTGCCCTGGTTGTCTTTAGCGAATCCAAAGCCGTCCGATCCGACGATCGCTCCATTTTCGAGCGTGACATGGTCGCCGAGAATACACCCTTCGCGCACGACAGCGTGAGCATGGGCGTAGAAGTGATCTCCCGCTACGACGCCGGGATAGAGCACCACGTGGGGCAGCACGGTTGCGTTATCGCCCAGTTGCACGCCTGGTCCGATGACAACATAAGCTCCGATATGAGAATTGGCCCCGATCCTGGCGGTAGGGTCGATGACCGCGGTGGGATGTATGCCGGGCGCGTAGGCAGGCGGCTGGTAAAAGATGCCCAGCGCCTGTGCGAAGGCATGATATGGATTGGCGAGGCGAAGCGTAGGGGTTGAGATTTCCGGGAAATCCGGAGATACAAGAACCGCCGCAGCCTTTGTCTTGTGAACCAGGCCTGCGTATTTTGGGTTGGCAACGAAGGTGATCTCGGTTGGGCCAGCCTCTTCAATGCCGCGTACGCCCGTGACCTCTATAGTGCCGTCACCGTGCAGGGTTGCATTCAGACGATCTGCCAGTTCTGCCAGTCTCATTGTTGAGATTGTAATTGGAATATCAGTCTGACTCAGACTGACTCAAGCCTGACGTCAGGCGGACGGGCTCAAACGGACTGGCTTAGGCGTACTGGCTTAGACGGATGCAGGCGGACACAGGTATTCAAGGCCGTTCATTCCAACAGAACTCGTTCCGGAACGCGTTCTGTTGGAAAGAGAGTCGGCTGCAAATCCTGGCCGGGGCCTGCGCCGGAGTGCGGGGCAGAGGCCGCTCCAATAACCGAGAGGACGATCAGTTCTCGAATCGAGCTTCGTGGAACAAAGACCCGCTGAGTGTTGGTGCGGGTATCGGGCGGGGTGAGCAATATCCCAACGCCCTCGATGAGTGATCGGTCATTGGCGACGATGCCCTCCAGGACATCTGCGTCTCGCAGCGTGAGGCGCACCCATAGCCCCGTCATGCGTCCGGTCATGCGCGGCCTGCTGGTGAATCGCCTGCGCAGCAGCCGTTCCGGTTGAGCCGATTCTCCCGAAGAGGATTCGCCTGCAGCCGACTCGCCAGGAAGCGGATCGCGGACGTAGCAGACCCACTTCACGGCCTCCCAGTCAAGGACGGCCAGTTTTCCCGAGCTGTCGAGAAGTTCTAAAACCGGGCTGTCCGCAGGATTGGCCGCGGCATAACCGGCGGCCCAATCCTGCGTAAACTTGCGTACTATCACCGGTTTACGGGCCTGGCTCACAGGGTGGATTGTCGCACGAGCCGCTGGCGAATGAGTGAATTCAGTTCTAAAGCTGTAGCCAAGCTGGTTACGGTGTGATAACGTACTGTGGTTGCACGCATGCTAATGACGCTTTCTAAGCGTTGTTGCATCAGATACTTGAGAGACACCAAGGCGGGGAATAACCCGCGGGAGTAGTGAACGAAGCATGCCTGACTATATTTATTTGTTGGAGAACCGGCTGTCCGCCCCCCAGCAAAATGCCTTACGGACGGTACGGGATTTGGCGCGCGAAGCGCAGAAAACAGTCTTTCTCACCGGGGGCGCCGTGCGCGATCTCACTTGTGGGAATCCTGTACGCGACCTTGAAGTAACTGTGCACGGAAACGTGCTTGAACTGAAGTCCGCAGTCGAAAAAGCGGGAGGCAAAGTCTGGGGTGTCGATGAAGTTTCGCGCACTCTGTATCTGTGCTTCCCCGGCAACGTTCGTCTGGATCTGGGGAGCGCGCGTCGCGCTGATTTTCCAAAGTCGGGCAAACCTGTGTATGAGTGGACAAGCATCCAGGAAGATCTGCGCGCGCGCGACTTTACCGTAAATGCGATGGCAATTTCTCTGAATGAGGGATCTTACGGCTTGTTGATGGACCCAACCAATGGAGTCGCCGATATCGAGGCACGCCATCTGCGATTGGTCTCCAACTACGGTTTCCTTGAGAATCCGGTGCAGTTGATTCGTGCAACCCGGCTCAAGGCCCGACTGGCTTTTGAACTGGAAGAAAGAACCCACACACGCTACGAAAATGCCAAGGGTGAAGATGTCATCGAGCATCTCTCCGAGCATGAGCGCAGTCGCGAACTGGAGCAGATCGGCCATGAAGAAGAGCCGCTGAAGGTTCTGCATGCGTTGGAGGCCGAGGGCTGGATGCAGCACCTCTTCGCAGCGTGGACTGCGGCCAAGGCCGATGTGGACAAGCTGACGGCGTTGCACGATCTTTCGATCGAGCTACAGGTGCAGGGTGTGCACCCGGATGTATCTGCGGCGCAGATGCAGTTGCTGACGGCCAAGCTGGCTGCGAAGGATCTGGCCCAGCTCAAGAAGCAGATGCTGCGACCGGGCTTTGTCGAGGAGTGGAATCATCTCGACGCGCAGGCAGCAGATTTCGCCAAGGTACTGCTCTCGAAAGAGAATGCGACACCCTCTGCGACCTACAATCTTTTCACGAGCTATGCGGCGGAAGCTGTTCTATGGCTTGGGTTTACCAGCAAGCAGGCAGCCGTCAAGGAAAAGTACGAGAATTTCCTGAAGGTCTGGCCGCAGGCTCGTCAGCGCGTTCCTTACGCCTTGATGCTCGAAATGAGAATCACGCCCGAGCTACCTGGCTACAACGACCTGGTGAAGACCATCTTCCTGCAATTGATCGATGGCGGTTTGACCACCAACGAGGAGATTCGTGCGCTGCTGGAGCCGCATTCACCGCCCGCGCCGCCTCCGCCGGTCACGATCAAGCGGACTCGCGCCAAGAAGGGTGCAGAGGCCAAGAAGGCGCGTCATTCGGATGAGGATGATGAAGACTCCGACGATCTGGGCGACGACGAGGACGAGGAAGATGGTCTCGATCTCGACGGCGAGGATCTCGATTTCTCCATCGGAGCCGATGATGCGCGGATTGCTCCTGCGGCGGACGGCGATGAGGACGATGTCTTCGCTCGCGATTCGGTCGGGGATGACGATCTCGATTCCGACGGAGATCGGGATGCGGATACAGACGTCGATCCAGATGACGAGCCCACCCCTCCGGCAGCACCGAGAGGCCGCAAGGGCCGCGGAACATCCAAGGCCGCGTCCAGATCGGAATCGACTGCGGATCGCAATTCCGCGTCCGGAGCCGGATTGCGCGAGCTTGCGGAGGAGTACGACCTGGTTGAACCGGATGATCCAGCCGATTTAGACGAGGCTGATCCGTCGATTCTGACCGAGGATCTGACAACGGCAAAGAAAGTAACCTCGAAGGGACAGAAGGCGACTCCGATCAAGTCGTCTTCTGCCGCATCTAAAACAAAGGCTGCCGTGAAGGTGGTAGCGAAGGCTCCTGTGAAGGCGCCGGTTAAAGTCGTAGCGAAGTCTGCGGCGAAGCCGGCACCTGCCAAGCCTGTCGCGAAGGTTGCGGCTAAACCGGCGAGCAAGGCTCCTGTAAAAGCTGCGGTAAAGGTAGTCGCAAAGGCAGTTCCGGCGAAAAAGGCTGTCGCTGTATCCAAGACTGGCAAGAAACGGTAACGATTGCAGGGCTGTCATGCTGCGGTCAGGAAATAAGATTTCCTGAATCCGAGGCATGTTTGCGGCTTGTATTTATGCCAGAGTAACTCGTCATCCGAACGAGTGTGGCTTAGCATGAGCATGGTTGTTTATCTACAAAATTTAAAGCACACGAAGTTCAAAGCAAGGAACCGAATCGCAAGAGAGCGAACCGTTATAAATTGAGCTGTTCCGGTCGAACCGTTCCGATAGAGCTGTTCTGATCAAGTCACAAAGATCAAACTATGAATCTGCTTCATAGCAAATGAGTGTCTGCGAAGTCGGAGTAATTGCAATCAAAATCACTCCGACGAAATCTCTTCAGCGCCCGGCCTGACGGAGTGTATCCGTTTGGTTCCCGTGTAAACTTCGCCTGCGACATTTCTTCTTGAATAGGAACGACGTCGTTTGTCATAAAAGCGTCCATGGCAATCGACACACTCCCAGGGAAATCTCCCCAGGAAATACATAAATCGGTCAGCGAACGTTCTATTTCTGGCTCGGCGCCTGGTGGAGCTGGACGCGCATTTTGGACAATCAGGATTCATCGGTTTCTACCTTCCGTATTGAATTCCCGCAGGCAACTGGAGAGGCCATACTTTCAAGGCCTTAAGTAAAACAATGCCACTTCTCAATAAATCTTTTAGACGTCTTATTTTCACACAAGGGTTACTTCGCTCGCCATCGAAATCCTGATAGGAGAACCGGTGTATCCTCGTGCTGATACACAATTTAAAGCAATTGTAATACTCCCGTGCAGCGATAGCGCAGAATTCGAAAAGCATACGAGATTCATCTCCGTGACTAAAGTTTTTGGGAGTTTAGTCCTTGTTTTCCTCAGCCATAAAACTCGGCTGATTTCTGAGCTTCCCAAAGCGCCTAAAATTGAAATTGACCATGGCCGAATTCACTCATCTCCACCTGCATACGGACTACTCTCTTCTCGACGGCGCTTGCGACGTGGACAAACTGGTGGAGCGTGTCTCTTCCATCGGCCAAAAATCAGTTGCCATGACGGATCACGGCAACATTTATGGGGCCGTTCATTTCTTTGATGCAGCAAAGAAGAAGGGCATCAAGCCTATTCTTGGTTGCGAGTTGTATGTCTGCAAAAAAGAAGATCATCGCGCCGATCCAAGCGGAGACAAGTACAACCATCTGCTGGTGCTGGCACAGAATGAAGAAGGCTATCGCAACCTCATCCGGATTACCTCCGAGGCCTCTGTACATGGCTTCTATAAGAAGCCGCGCATCAGCAAGCAGTACCTGGCGAGCCACGCAAGCGGGTTGATTGGACTCTCCGGATGCCTTTCGGGCGAGCTGTCTGAGAACCTGTTGAAGAGTGATTACGAAGCTGCCCGTGCAACGGCCTTGCAGTATCAGGACATCTTCGGCCGCGGCAATTTTTACCTTGAGATCCAGGATCAGGGTCTTGAGATGGAGAAGCGCATCCACGCTGACTTTTTCAAGCTGGAGCGAGAGCTTGATATTCCGCTGGTAGCGACAAACGATTCGCATTATTTGTGCGAGGACGATCACACCGCACATGACACGATGCTCTGCGTGCAGACCGGTTCGAAGGTACAGGACAAGGATCGCTTCCGCTTCGACGGCGACCAGTTCTATGTCAAGAGCGCGGACGAGATGCTGCGGCTCTTCCCTGATCGTTACGACATCATGCAGCGCACACAGGAGATTGCAGAGCGCTGCAACCTGAAGCTCAACAAGGTCGACAATCCGTTTCCGGAGTTTGCTGTTCCGGACGGACACACGATCGATAGCTACTTTGAGCACATCTGCCGCGAGGGCTTCAAGAAGAGACTCGATACTGCAATCCGTCATCTGGAGTCGCGTGGACTTCTGCGGCATCCTCGTCATGAGTATGAGGCTCGCCTGCAGCGCGAGATCGACATCATCACGCAGATGAAGTATGTCGGCTACTTTCTTATTGTCTGGGACTTCATTCGTTACGCGCGTGAGCAGGGTATCCCGGTTGGACCAGGGCGTGGTTCGGCGGCAGGTTCGTTGGTGGCCTACGTCATGGAGATCACCAATGTCGATCCGATCCAGAACGTACTGCTCTTCGAACGCTTCTTGAATCCGGAGCGCGTGTCGATGCCGGATATCGACGTTGACTTTTGCATGAACCGCCGCAGCGAAGTGATCGAGTACGTTACGCGCAAGTATGGGCGCGAGCAGGTCGCACAGATCATCACCTTCAACACGATGGCTGCCAAGGCCGCGATCAAGGATTGTGGTCGCGCAATGGACATGCCCTATGGCGATGTAGATCGTATTGCGAAGCTGATCCCGGCAACGATTGGCATCACCATCGACAAGGCACTTGAAGAGCAGCCGGAGTTGAGCAAGGTTTACAACTCCGATGCTCAGATTCGCGAGTTGATCGATACCGCGAAGAAGCTTGAAGGATTGGTGCGCGGCTCGGGTGTTCACGCAGCCGGCGTGGTGATTGCTCCACGTCCGTTGACCGAGCTGGTGCCGATCGTCAAGACGAAGAACGACGAAATTGTGACCGCTTACGACATGAAGGCGGTTGAAAAGATGGGCCTGCTGAAGATGGACTTCCTCGGGCTCACGACGCTCACTGTCATCAGCGATGCGCTCAAGTTAATCCAGTTGAATCGCAATGTGGAGCTGGATATTGAGACGATTCCACTGGACGACAAGGAGACGTACGAAAAGGTCTATCACAAGGCGCTTACGTCGGGTGTCTTTCAGTTTGAATCGGGCGGTATGCGCGATGTTCTGCGTCGCTACAAGCCGGAGTCGATTGAAGATCTGACCGCTCTGAACGCGCTCTATCGCCCCGGCCCGATCCAGGGCGGCATGATCGATGACTTCATTGAGCGCAAGTGGGGACGCCGCAAGGTTGAGTACACTCTGCCGCAACTTGAGCCACTCCTGAAAGAGACGCTGGGCGTGATCGTTTACCAGGAGCAGGTGATGCAGATCGCCAACGTGTTGGCGAGTTATTCCCTCGGCGAAGCGGATCTGCTCCGCCGCGCGATGGGTAAGAAAGATCCCAATGAAATGGCCAAGCAGCGCGCCCGATTCATGGAAGGCGCAGGCAGCCTTGGATTGCCGAAGGACCGTGCAGGCGAAATCTTCGACCAGATGGAGAAGTTCGCTGGATACGGCTTCAACAAGTCGCATTCGGCCGCGTATGCGTTGCTTGCGTATCAGACCGCGTATTTGAAGACTCATTATCCGGTGGAGTTCATGGCGGCCCTGTTGACGTCGGAAATTTCGAAGCCGGAAAATGTCGTCAAGTACATTCAGGAATGCAAGGAGATGGGGATCGCTGTTGAGCCGCCGGATGTGCGCTTGTCCGGCGCGCACTTCACGCCGAGCGGCGATGCAATTCGCTTTGGATTGACGGCGATCAAGAATGTCGGAGGCAACGCGATCGAGTCGATTCTCGTTGCTCGGCGTGAGCTTGAAGAGAAGGGAAGCGCCTTCACAACCTTCTGGGATTTCTGCGAGAAGGTTGATCTTCGTCTGCTGAACAAGCGTGTACTTGAATCGCTCATCAAGGCCGGCGCCTTCGATTCGATGGGCGGACGTGCGCAACTGACAGCCGCAGTCGATAAGGCGATGGAGCGTGCGCAGAAGGCCCAGAAAGATGCGGCGCAGGGTCAGCATGGACTCTTCGGTTTGTTCAACGAAGTAGCGGCACCAGGGCGCGACAGCAACGATCTGCCTCGTGTGCCCGACTGGGAAGAAAATCAGCGATTGGCAGCAGAAAAAGAGGTTCTCGGCTTCTTTGTCTCCGGTCATCCGCTGGACAAGTACGCGGAGAAGATTCGCAACCTGAACAATGTTGTTTCGACTGCCGCTGCGCTTGAGATGAAGCCTCCGGCAGCGCCTCGCTGGGGACAGCAGCGCGATCCTTCCGATGAAATTTCAATCGCCGGAGTGCTGGTTGGAATGCGGGCCGCGAAGAGCAAGCGCAATGACAAGATGTATGCGCAGGGGCACATTGAAGACTCCTACGGCAAGATCGAAGTGATCTGCTTTGCCAAGGACTACGAGCGGCTTGCGGATCAGCTCAAAACTGAAGCCGCAGTGTTGTTGCGCGGCACCCTGATCGGCGAAGAAGAGTCTGCTCCCAAGCTGGCCATCAGCGGCCTGCAGGCGCTCGATGCCGTGCAGGTTAAGCTGCCATCGGGTGTTCGCCTGAGGCTCAATCTGGATATTGCAAGCGATGATTTGTTTGCATCTCTGAAAGAACGAATCGATGCAGCGCCAGGCCCTGGAAAGGTGATGATGCACCTCGAAAAGAAAGGCCAGTTTGCCGTGGTTCTCGAACCCGAGGGCATGAAAGTAGCCGCTGACCGTACATGGGTAGATTCGGTAGAAGAACTGCTGGGGCGTGGCGCTGTGCAGGTGCTTGGATAGGGCAGGCAAGAGGTCATTGCTATTGGCTATTGAATGTACTCTACATGGCTGGCAAACTCAGATCCGGCGAGATGACAGATCGCTTTGTCGAGAGTGGCCAGCTTTCCCCTGTGATGTATCGCCAATCCGAGCAGATAAGCATCGGTTGTTTGCTTGTGTCCAAAGATGCGCGAATGCAGAGGGGCTGTTGCTTTTGAGTAATCCACATCCATCGGCCAGAAGAAGTGATTCTTAAAAGACGTGAGCCGCTGTAAAGATTGGATCGCATCTTCGTGCGTTACCTTCTCCACATAAGTAGCTGGGTTGGAGAGCAGGCGCACGAAACCGCTTTGAGTCATGGCGCAGGTGCTGAAGCCGCGTCTTCCCATTTCCATAAACCAGGGGTAAACGATGGAGTGTGCGATATGCTGAGGAAGCACAATCGCCAGCAGCACATTGACATCGAGTAGATAAATTTTTGAAGACGAAGTGCCTACCACGGGCATTCTTCAAGAAGCTGTTTTACGCGCTCCGTTGTGAGCTTGCCGTCTTTAATTTTCACATCCAACAGGAGCAGGCCATCTTTTTCAACCAGGTGGGATTTTTGCGGCTCACTGCGCAGAATCAACTCTTCGATGGCGTGGCTGGTGGAGGTTCCAGTCGCGGTTTTGAATCGCTCGACGATCTGGGCTGCGTCCGCGGAGAGTGTAACCGTGGTGCGATGAACTTTATCCTTCTTGCGACCGCCTTGAGCAATGCGCTTCTTGCTCCTGGTGAGTGGTCCGGTTTGAGTTACTGTGCTCATATCAGTTTTATGATGCTCTTTGTGAATCAGGAATGCAAGAATAGAAAAAGTGATGCTCTTTTGGTAATTGCGCATCTTTATTGGAGGGTCTGTGCAATATCGCCGTCTCGGCAATGGTCCGCTCACCGTCTCGGAGATCAGCCTCGGCACCTGGCTTACCTTCGGCCAGGCGGTTGAGCGCGAGGCAGCCGTCCGCTGTGTGCACGCTGCGCTCGATCTTGGCATCACTCTCTTTGACACAGCCAATATGTATGCTGCGGGTGAGGCAGAGAGAGTCTTGGGCGAGGCCCTGCGCAGCTCCGGCCGAAGCCGCGATCAATACCTGATTGCAACCAAGGTCTTCAACCCCGTGCCTCCCGAGCCGGATAAAGGGCTTTCCGCGCCGCAAATTGTCAAGCAGCTTGACCGGTCTCTCGCCCGGCTGGGTGTGGATTACATCGACCTCTACCAGTGCCATCGTTACGACAAAGAGACGCCGCTCGATGAAACGCTCGAAGCTCTCGACCGCGCTGTGAAGTCCGGCAAAGTAAGGTCGATTGGTCTCAGCGAATGGCCGGTTGAAAAGATCCTTGCCGCTGCCGATTCAACCAAAGCGCATGGCTGGACGCCGATGTCTTCGAGCCAGCCTCAATACTCCATGCTGGTGCGCAAGCCTGAGGCGCAGGTCTTCCCCGCCTGCCGCGAACATGGGATCGGCAATATCGTCTTCTCGCCGCTGGCCCAGGGAGTTCTCACCGGCAAGTACAAGCCGGGGCAGCCCCCGCCGGAAGGCAGCCGCGCCGCCAGCCCCGACACCAACTTCACCATGGAAACGCTGGGCCGTCGCTTTCGCAGTGATTTTTTACTGGCTGCGGTTGAACAACTGAACCCAATCGCCGCCGATCTGGGCCTCACCATGACTCAAATGGCTTTGGCGTGGGTATTGCGCCGTCCGGAGGTGTCATCGGCCATCGTGGGAGCCTCCCGGCCCGAGCAACTGGCAGCCAATGCAGCCGGCAGCGGCATCCCATTATCGACGGAGGCGCTGGGGCGGATTGACGCGATTCTTAACCCCGTGGTGCTCTTCCATCCTGTTCCACCCAAGCCCGCCTGGAAGCGGTGGCTTGGCCGCTATTTGTCGCATTGAGCTGCAAACCGTAGAATCGTTAAGGATCGGGTTGGCGTTTAAACCCGCAGGTATTTGTTACCCTACATGAGCGATACGTCCCAAGGTACTTCTGGCAGTGCAAATCAGGCGCAGGCTATATCGCCGGCGTGGATCAAGGTTGAGCGTGCGCGCCATCCCAAGCGCCCCTATCCTATGGACTTCATCGAACGGCTTTTTACCGATTTCAGCGAGATACACGGTGATCGTGCCTACGGCGACGACGAAGCAATCGCCTGTGGCATGGCGCGCTTTCACGGCCAGGAGGTTCTGGTCATCGGCAACCGCAAGGGTGGCACCACCAAGGAGCGCGTAAGGCGCAACTTTGGCATGCCCAATCCCGAGGGCTACCGCAAGGCGTTGCGTGCGATGAAGATTGCCGAAAAATTCAATCGTCCGGTCATCACATTTATCGATCTGCCCGGCGCGTTTCCAGGTCTAGGTGCGGAGGAGCGCGGTCAGGCAGAAGCGATCGCCCGCAATTTGCTGGAGATGGCCAAGCTCAAAGTGCCGACGATTGCCATCATCTCCGGTGAGGGCGGCTCAGGCGGCGCTCTGGCACTGGCAGTCACCGACCGGGTGCTGATTCTCGAAAACGCGCTTTATTTTGTGATCACTCCCGAGGCCTGCGCAGCTATCATGTGGCGCGATGCCGCCCATAAAGAGCGTGCCGCCGAGGCGATGCGCATCACCGCGCAGGAAGTAAAAGAGCTGGGCTGCGTGGATGACATCGTTCCCGAACCGCCTATCGGCGCACATGACGATCATGAAGCCGCTGCTGCGTTGCTCGACTCCTGCCTGCTTTATCACCTGGAGCAACTGAACGCGCTTTCGACAGAGCAGCGCCTCGCAGAGCGAAAGACCAAGTTCCGCAACATCGCCCAGTTCTACACGGAGGGGTAACCATGTCCCCTGCCGTTTTCTTTGTAGGAACTGGAGTTGCCTGGTGACCGCGCCGCAAACTTCAAATCCGTTTAAAGCCGCAAGCAGAGTTGTGCTGGCAGCGATCTACTTCTTTCTGGCGAGAATACTGGCGCATCATGGCGCGCAGGGGCTGGTTTCTGAGGATTGGCTTCCGTTGGCCGAGCAGGCCATGTTCGCGTTTTTGTTGTTGCTGGGCTATGCGGGCATAGGTTTTTCTCTAGACCGTCAACTGCATCCCATCAGTCTGCAGGGTTTGCCGCGTCGTTCCGGGTGGCTGGGTGAAGCGGGTATGGGGCTGGCGATTGGATGGGCGATTGCCGTGCTCTGCGTGCTGCCCATGGTCTTCTTCGGCGGAATCGCGCTGCACTTTTCTTTCACGCTGGTTTCCTTCCGATGGCTTATCGCCGATGCGGCTTTTTTTGCGCTGGCTACACTGGCCATTGAGATTGCATTTCGCGGTTATCCATTCCAGCGCGCGATTGATGCTATTGGAGAACTCCCGGCAGTGCTGCTGATGTCCGTTCTCTATGGCATTTTGCTGGCCTGGCTGCCCAACGCAAGCCACGCCAGTATGGCCGTGAATATAGTCCTGGGACTGCTGCTGGCAATGGCCTATCTGAGGACGCGAGCGCTTTGGCTTCCCTGGGGATTGAGCTTCGGATGGGTCGCTTCGCGCGCGCTGCTTTTCGGTTTGCCGGTGAACGGTATCGGCAATCACTCTTCCGTCGTGCAGGGATATCCCATGGGACCGCTCGCGCTGACCGGCGGAGATTTTGGCCTGGAAGGCACATGGCTGGCTTTTGTCGTGCTGCTGCTGGCGCTGTTTTTTGTATACAGGGCGACCAGCGATCTGAGTTTCATCTATAACGCGCCTGTGCTCAAACCGGCTGGAATGCCCGTCGATCTGGACGCTGCCGCCAAGCGCCAGCATGAGACGGCCACCCGTCCTGAAGTGCCGGAAGTCAAGCCTCTGGTGCAGATTCTCCCTGCAACCCCGCCACCGCTGCCGGTTGCGTCCGACTTGGACAGGCCCGCCAATCCGTTCAATCCCCGATCGAATACGCCGGGAAGCTGATTCCCCTTTTGGCAGGATCGAAAACAATCGCTATTCTCCTTGCATATTTCTCTTGAACAGCGCTAACCTTTGGCGCAAGCTCTGAGCCATGCTTCGTACTGCGGAGCGCGTTTCACCTGCTTCGAGCTTGTGCTGGAGGGCCGGTATGGCACGATGTCTGGCTATTCCTCTTACGCGGATTTTTACTCGGACTCTTATCCGTACCCTTATCCGGCCCCATGCATATATGGGGTTGATCTGCGTGGCCGTCTGCATGATCGCATCCTCATGCGGGCAATCCGCATGGAGCCAGGTGCTTACGGTTTCCACCAAATCTCAATCCCCAATCGACCGCCGCTACGCACAAATTGAACCGACCCACGTCGATCTGCCCCAGCAGGAAATCGACGCCCGTGGGCATCAGGAAATCCTGCGTCTCCTCACCGCCGAACAGGGATTCGCAATGCGGCCTCTGCCACGAGGCAAAAAGGGCCTGACACTGGTTGCCAATGGCAAGCTTTCCCCGGCTGGCGAAGGTTATCTGACTCTCGTTGGAGAGCAGGGCGTGTCCGTGAAGCCCGGCGACCGCGTGGTGCTGTCGAATATCAGCATCGATCGCGACAAGATGGTGTTTGAAATCAACGGCGGTCCCGACCACAAACATGCGTTTCTGCGCCATATTCAGATTGGAATGGACCCGAATATGACGCACCCCGTCGTTCAGGATGAGGAGCAGGAGCCGACGGGTTCGCGAATCACCTTGAGCTTTAACGGGCGCATGCCGGATGTGACTCCGGCGCAGGTCATGGCGCTGTTGGCGCCGCTGATCTCCTTTGAAGTGAAGTCGCCCGAGAAGGCGTACACCGATACACTCCCGCCAAAGCTCAAAGAAGCCATCTTGAATCATCACGTGATGGTGGGGATGAGTACGCAGATGGTTCTGTATGCGCTCGGGCAGCCAGAGAGCAAGTCGCGCGAAATCGAAGGGCAAATGCCATTTGAAGAATGGATCTACGGCCATCCGCCGCAAGATGTGAACTTCGTGCGCGTCAATGGAAACCGTGTGATTCGCGTAGAAGTAGCAAGGCTCGGGCAACCTCTGGAAATCTTTACCAAGGATGAAGTGCAGGGCCAGATGATGACGGATGGCCGTCCGGTCCTGGCGGAGACAGCCGTTCCCGATCAGCGCACCGTGTCGTTAGGAGATGCGCATCGCAATCCGGATACGCAGGCGCCGCTCGCTCCGCCGAGTTTGCGGAAACCGGGCGAAAAGCTGCCTGAAGACGATCCGAAGAATGCGAATAGCGTGGGCAGGGAAGGCCCGATGAAGCCAGTGATGTTCCCGAAGGACACCACGCATGATCCGGCGCGTGTAGATCAGGCCAGACCAGACCCAGCCAAGCCAGACCAAAGCAAGCCAGACCAAGGCAAACCAGATCAGGCACAATCCGCGACTCCGTCCCCGGCAGATGCAGTTAAACCAGATGCAGCTAAACCGGACACAGGCAAACCAGATACAGCCAGTCCGGACGCAACTCCTGAGCCTTCCACCCCATCGCCCGCCCCGCCGAATGCGGAGCCATTCCTGCAGAATGCGCTGCCGGCGAGGCCGTGAGTTTTTCCACGATTCTCAATGCTGGTGTAAACTCGATAGAGCGAGTCTCTGTTCCTCTCTGAAGTGCTAATCCCGCCAGTGCAATTCCCCTTGAATTGAACTTGACGTGACTCTGGGTATCTTTCCGGAGAGTGGACTTTGGCCGCGACGTTGAAGCCGCGTGATGTATCGGCGTGTGTGCAGAGACAACTTCACAGGAGAGAAATCAGGATCCATGGCCAAGATTGCTAAAACAGGTGACCGTAAGAAAGCGATGGACACGTCGAAGTCAACCGACTGTCCCAAGTGCAGCAAACCGACCCGCATCGTAAAGCGCGTCAAAGATCGTGAGCGGGGAATCCCCGGCGGAGTGTATATCTCCTGCTCAGCTTGCGAGTTCTACGAGAAGCTCTAAGCTTTACTCGATGTTTGCATCAAAGAAAAGCCTGGCAGATGCCGGGCTTTTCTCATGGATAAAATGTCCTTGTTTTTGAAGGGCTCGGCTTCTGTCGTTGGAGAAAGCAGGAGCCTATTCCCCGAGCATGATCCGCTGAATGCGATGAGCTTTGCCCGTAAGCGGATCGCAACTGATAAGCGCCGCGCACATCTTGGGATTAGCCGTAGCCGCCTCGAATTTGCCCGACATTCCGGTGAGGAAGCGATTCAGCACCAGCTCCTTTTCGACGCCGATCACGCTGTCATACGGTCCACTCATGCCCACGTCCGTTTGATACGCAGTGCCACCCGGCAGCACCCGTTCATCGGCGGTAGGAATGTGCGTGTGCGTACCAAGGACAGCGGTCACGCGGCCATCCAGATGCCAGCCCATCGCTACTTTTTCGCTGGTAGCCTCGGCATGAAAGTCGAGCAGAATTACCTTGGCTTTAACCGTCTCAAGAATGCGGCCCGCCGCGTGAAACGGATCGTTGGTCCCGTTCATGAAGACGCGGCCCATCAGGTTGATGACCGCATAAGTCTGGCCGTCAGCCAGTCGGCCTTCGTAAACGCCATAGCCCGGCAAGCCGTGCTGCAGATTGGCTGGCCGCAGTACGCGGCGCGGCCGTTCATGGCTGTCCGCCGGGACAGACTTCATGTACTCGATAAGCTCTCGCTTGTCCCAGACATGGTTGCCTGTGGTGATCACATCGGCGCCCAGGTCGAAGAGTTCTTCGGCCAGGCCCGGCGTGATGCCAAAGCCGCCGGCAGCGTTTTCGCCGTTGATGACCGTGAGGTCGACCTTGTGGCTTTCGCGCACATGGCCAAGGTGTTCGCGAACGATCTTGCGTCCAGCGCTACCGAATACATCGCCTACAAATAGAATTTTCATTCGGCCTCTTTTTCGCTCTGCTGTTCAGGCCGCATCAGTGGAAAGAGGATGACGTCGCGAATCGAACGCGAACCGGTCAGCAGCATCGTCAAGCGGTCGATGCCGATGCCTTCACCGCCGGTTGGAGGCAGGCCATAGGCAAGCGCGCGCACATAATCTTCGTCCATCTGGTGCGCTTCGTCATCGCCTGCAGCTCGCTGGTCGAGTTGGGCGCGGAAACGCTTCTCTTGCTCGACCGGATCGTTCAACTCGCTGAACGCGTTGCCAACCTCAAAGCCGCCAATGAAGAACTCGAAGCGCTCTACATGCGCCGGGTCGTCGGGCTTGGCTTTCGAGAGTGGCGAGACTTCAGTTGGGTAGTCATAGATGATTGTGGGCTGGAAGATGAACGGTTCGGAAGCTATCTCGAATAACTCGTAAACGTCCTTGCCGGTAGGCTTGCCATCATTGATGTGGTCTCGGAATCGTTCCAGCAACGTTGCGAAGGAAGAGATGAAAAATTTCGAATGGAAAGCACGTGAAGAAATTCCGATAGGGTTAATATCGGATTCAGCTCTTTCCTTTTCCATGAGCTGCCGTTGAATATCAATTGCGTTTAGAGTTCTCTCAATCCAAACGAGCGTGGCGTCTCTTTCTTGAATATCTGAAATAGTTGGCTTGACCGAAACGAATAATGGTCTTTCCTTTGCGAATTCATCCCAAAACCTAATAATAGCTTCGGCCATCGTCAGCCGCTGCCACTTCGCGAGGTCGATGGTGTGGCCGTTGAATTCAACGACAGTTGTGCCGTTGACTTCCATCGCGACGAAGGTGATCAACTCTTCAGTCAACGTCATCAGGTCGTGATAATTCGCATACGCCTGATAAAACTCCAGCATGGTGAACTCAGGATTGTGCTGCGTGCTGACGCCTTCGTTGCGGAAGTTGCGATTGATTTCGTAGACGCGGTCAAGGCCGCCGACTACCAGCCGCTTCAGGTACAGCTCCGGGGCAATGCGCAGAAAGAGATCGACATCCAGAGCGTTGTGGTGAGTGCGGAATGGCCGCGCTGCTGCGCCTCCGGCGATAGGCTGCATCATTGGAGTTTCGACTTCGAGATAGTCGCGCTCATCGAAAAATTTGCGCACAGCCTTGAGAATCTTCGAGCGCTTGACGAAAACTTCGCGTGAGTCGAGATTGCTGAAGAGATCGACATAGCGCTGGCGGTAGCGCAGCTCGACATCGGAGAGGCCGTGGAACTTCTCCGGCATAGCCAGCATGGCTTTGGCAAGAAAGGTCAGTGTCTCGACGTGAACAGTCAGTTCGCCGGTCCGTGTGCGGAAGAGATAGCCACTGACGCCAATGTGATCGCCAAGGTCGAGCAGCTTGTAAAGCGCAAATCCTTCTTCGCCAACCGCATCCAGCCGAACATAGATCTGGAGCCGTTCCCCATTCTGCTGCAAGGTTGCAAAGCCAGCCTTGCCCTGAGCGCGAATGGCCATGATGCGGCCCGCGATGGAAACGACCGGGCGCTCACCCTCGGGAGCATCGTTCAGGGCCTCGGTAGAGGTATTGCCCCATTCTGCACGTACCGCGGAAATAGTGTGGCTGGCGGCATAGTGATTCGGGTAGGTGGACTTGCCGAGTGCGGTGATGGCTTGCAGCTTCTCTTGCCTTAGCGCGAATAGACTGCGCTCGAATTCTGACTCAAACACGATAATTCCTCGGTTGTTCTCAAGCTTTTCTTCGACTCTCAGTATACTGGTCGCGCTCTGAGCCTCCCGGCGTGTATAACCGGGAGGGATGCCATTCCATAGCCCAATGCCGGAAGATAAGACGCGAGCTGGCTCCGGATCCGAGCCAAGCGGCCTGCAAAGCCTGGTGCAGGCGGAAAAGCTGATCCAAATAGCGATTCTGCTGCCATGCGCCACCCTGATCGGCTGGGGCATCGGCTGGTGGATCGACAGCCGCCTCCATACCCATTGGGTCGGGATTGCAGGCCTGGTTTTTGGCATGATTTCGGGGATGGTAAGCGTGATTCGGCTGGCAATGGCCGCAGGCGACCATCCTCGGCGCGGGCAAAAGAGCCCGAAGCAAAAGAGCCAGGAACAAAAGAGCGAAGAGCAATAAACGAAGAGCAAAAGAACGAAGAAGAGAAATGACCGAGAACCCATCCATTCCTACCCCGCCCGTCCATCCGATCGTCGAAATGACGGACGCAGATCTCGCCGCAATGATGGTTCGCGCGGTGCGCGTGACCGCCATCCTCGGCGTGATTATCGCGCTCATCCTGTGGTTTGCGATGAGCTGGCAGAATGCCGCACTCTTCGCCGTCGGTGCGGCCATTTCCGCCGCCAGCATTTACGAGTGGATGCGCTTGATCCGCCTGTTCAACGCACGGCTCGACCAGCAAAAGGCTCCGCGCGGCGCAACCCTGGTTATCAGCCTCTTTCTGTTGAGGTTGGTATTCTTTGCCGGCGCAATTTATGGTAGCCTGAAGTGTTTCCAGGGTTCGCCGATTGTATTGGTCTGCGGATTAGGTCTGGCTGTGGCTGGACTCGTTTGGGAGGCTCTGCGCCTCCTGCGCAGTTAGAACCGAAACACCTTTTGAATAGGAAGACCAGAGACAGATGCCTGAATCGCTTGCACTTACCCGACTACTGAACCAGATCTTCGGCGGTCCAATCTCGTCGGCGCTTAACGCCATTGGAGTGCATCCCAACCACCCCACAGCGCCCATCAGCGATGCGTATGCGCTGGAGTTGCTGGTCGCTGCGATTCTGATCGGATTTTTCCTGATCGTCCGTATGACGCTCAGCGTTGAAAAGCCAGCACCCGTACAGCAGTTCGCGGAAATCATCCACGAATTCGTCGGCGGTCAGGCAGACCAGATTATCGGCCACGGCTACGAGCGGTTTCAGAGCTTTGTCACGGTCATCTTTCTGTTCGTGCTGTTCTGCAACCTGCTCGGCCTCATCCCCGGCGTCGATACGCCAACCAGTTTCCCGATAGTTCCGCTCGGCCTGGCCATCGCCACGTTTGTCTTTTACAACTACCACGGCTTCCGCGAGCAGGGAATCAAAGGCTATCTCGGCCACTTTGCCGGACCGATCTGGTGGATTGCCCCGCTGCTTTTCCCCATCGAGATCATTTCGCATTGCGCACGCGTCATGTCGCTGACCATCCGTCTTTACGCGAACATGTTTGCCAGCGATCTGGTAACGCTGGTCTTCTTCTCGCTTGTTCCGCTCGGCATCCCGGTGATCTTCCTGGGGCTGCACACCATGGTTTCGATTATCCAGGCGTTCGTGTTCATGCTGCTGGCGATGATTTATCTTTCCCAGGCCGTCTCGCACGAACACTAGAAATCTGCCCGACAGGGCGAACAGAATTCCGCCGGAGAGCGCTTCTGCTTCGGAGCAACGGAAGATCGCAAGCGTGAGGGGGCCAGCACGGTGAGCCTCAACCACCCACTGGCGATCAATTCAGTGAAGCAGGAAGACTCAAGGAGAAACACATGCGTAAAGTTCAATATCTGTTGATGGCTCTTTCTGTTCTGTGCTTCGCAGCTCCTGCGTTCGCCCAGAGCGGTGCAGGCGTAGTTGATCTGGCCCCAATCGGCGCCGGTATCGGCATCGCGATTGCCGCGGGCCTCTGCGGCCTCGGCCAGGGCAAGGCAACCGGAAGCGCAGTCGAAGCATTGGCTCGCAACCCCGGCGCACGTGCAGGCATTCAGTTGCTGCTCGTTCTCGGCCTCGCGTTCATCGAATCCCTCACCCTGTTCACGCTGGTCATCATCTTCGCCAAGATCAAGTAGTTTTGGTCAGGCAGTCTCAGTGAATCGAGCCGCCCGTTTAATCGTCGCAAGATAAGACGATGAAACGGGCGGTTTTCCTTCGTGTAAAAGCAACATTCTTCAAGCGTTTCCCATTATTGAACTTGTCTTTACCTTTCTGACTTATTTCTGGAAAACCGCTGCTTCCGTCTTGACACAGAAAACCTCTGCAGTGTTTCCTGAAGTTACTGATCCACATTTCCCTCAAGTCAAGACGAGTTCTTCGTCGAACTGCGTTGATGCAGGCTGGATGCTTGTTTGCGGTGCTGAGTTCTGAAGCTACGAACCAGGTCATCTGGTTCCCGACTTCGGATTCTACTTCCGGATTCACTACGACGGAAGAGCGACCCCGATCAACAATCCTTCCCGACAGGACCGGGTAGTTTACTCCGGACTGTGTTTCGCCTGTTTCTGGAGGGACTGTGTTCAAACGCGGAACGGATATCGTTCTTTCGTCTTTGTTGCTTCTGGTTGCAATGCCGATTCTTCTGCTTGCAGCGCTTGCGATTCACCTCAGCTCACCGGGGCCTGTGCTCTTTCGACAATCGCGCATGGGGCGAGGATTTCAGCCCTTTGAAATCCTCAAGCTGCGGACCATGGCTCACGCGGAAGCCGGTCTGGCCTACACGCTCGGTCCTGACCCGAGAATTACCCCGATAGGCAAATGGCTCAGGCGCAGCAAGCTCGACGAGTTGCCGCAGCTCTGGAATGTGCTGCGTGGAGATATGAGTCTCGTGGGTCCGCGTCCGGTGCTCCTGGACCTTGCTACGGAATTCAGGATTCACTACAAACTGCTGCTTCGTGTGCGGCCCGGGCTGACCGATCCTGCTTCGCTGAAGTACAGCCAGGAGGCGCGTCTTCTGGCAACCGCGCAGAATCCCCTGCAATTCTTCAAGACAGTCGTTATTCCAGACAAGATTCAGATATCTCTGGATTACCTGGAACAAAGAAACTGGTGGAGCGATGCCGCGACGATCCTCATGACGTTGTTGATCTGTTGCTGTCCTTCTCTAAGGCAGATCTACGGTCGCCTGCCAAAATCCGATGCTACCAACAGGGCTGACAACTTAGGGATGGCGGTGCCTCTTCAATCGCTTCGAGTCAAGGCATCGGCCCTCCACGCCCGGGAGATCGCGATCGACGGTGGTTTTGTACAAGAGCTTGCTCGGGATATTCCCGCTGGGGAAAAGGGCGATTTTTCCTCTTTGGTTCCGTGGAATCTTCTGCGAATACCCGATTCAATAGCACAATCCACATCTCAGGAAGCCAGAGGTGGTGGAATGCCTCTTTAGGAGCGCAGCAATGCGGATTACGATGAGAAGCATTGTCGAGGAATAGACAGATGCCGTCTCTGTATCAACCGGAAATACTGTTTGCCGCTGATTCTCCGTATACCAACCAGGGCCTGCTGGTGGACGATAGCGGCACGGTCATCGGAGTCGCCGCAGAGCAATCGGTACCCACCGGTACGCGCAGGATTTCCATGCCCGGCAAGGCACTCTTACCCGGCCTGGCAAATGCGCATTCCCACACCTTTCAGCGTCTCTTCCGCGCCCGTGCCGAGGGTCGCCGCGACGGTGGGGACACATTCTGGACCTGGCGTGAGCAAATGTACCGGGCAGCGGAGTTTGTCTCGCCCGACGATCTTTTTCATGTGGCCCGAGCCACGTTCTTGGAGATGCTGCACGCGGGAATTACAGTCGTCGGCGAGTTTCACTATCTGCATCGCGATGCAAAAGGCGAAGCTTACAGCGATTCCAATCTGCTCAGCCATCAGGTCATCGCCGCAGCACAATCGGTTGGTATTCGAATCAGCCTGCTCAGGACGGCGTACTTCCGCGCTGGCTTTGGCAAAACTCCGCATCCCGGGCAGCGCCGTTTTTATGAGCAACCGGACACCTATTTACGCAATCTCGACGACCTGGTTTCCGCCTATGCGAATGCCGAAAATGTGACCGTAGGCGCCGCACCGCACAGCATTCGGGCCGTTCCGCTGGACGAGTTAAAGCAGATTGCGGAGTACGCACGGACTCACGGCAATCTCCCGTTACACATGCATATCTCCGAGCAGGTCGGCGAGAATGCGGCGTGTTTTGAGGAGTACGGAGCCACCCCCGTAAGCCTGGTTGCCGCACATGGAATCCTTTCTCCGCGCACGACGCTCATTCATGCCATTCATCTGACGGAGGCGGAGTTGGCCGCAGTCGCCGAGTACAAGGCCACCATCTGCTCCTGCCCCACGACAGAGCGAAATCTCGGTGATGGAATCTTCCCCGCAGACGCGGCAGCGTGTCTGGGCATTCCAGTCGCCTTTGGCACCGATAGCCAGGCCCAGATCGACATCCTTGAAGACGCGCGGCAACTCGAATACCACCTGCGTCTCAAGGATCAGCAACGCGGCATTCTCGATGCGTCCGCGCGAAGCGATTGGGCCTCGCGCGAACCCATCGGCAATGCGCTCTTTCGTGCAGCGTCCAGCAACGGATATGCAGCCCTCGGTCTGCCGGGTGGCAGCCTTGCCGCAGGCGAGCCGGCTGACTTCTTTACCGTAGATTTGAATGACCTTTCGATTCTCGGCTCAGATGCGGAGTCGATCCTGACGCAAGCTGTTTTCGCGTCAGCCAAAGGTGCTATTCGTGATGTAGCGGTGCAGGGAAGACTCGTTCTTCAAGACGGAAAACACGTGCTCAACGAAGACATTCGTACTCAATATCAGGACGTTCAGAGACGCTACCAGGCCACAGCGCCGAGTCGTCAAGGAGACTTATAATGACCATTGCTTCTGAAGCAAATAAATCGATTCGCGCGCCTCGCGGCAGCCAGTTACGTTGCAAGGGATGGCAGCAGGAGGGTGCGTTGCGCTGCCTGATGAACAACCTCGATCCTGACGTCGCCGAGCGCCCCGCCGATCTCGTCGTATATGGCGGCATCGGCAAGGCTGCGCGCAACTGGGAGAGCTACCACGCCATCGTTCGCGAGCTTGAAAACCTCGGTAACGAAGAGACGCTGCTCATCCAATCGGGCAAGCCGGTCGCGGTTTTTCCAACGCATGATATGGCTCCGCGCGTGATCCTCGCGAACTCCAATCTGGTAGGTCAATGGGCCAACTGGGACCACTTTCACGAGCTCGATCGCAAGGGCCTGATGATGTACGGGCAGATGACTGCCGGTAGCTGGATTTACATCGGCACACAGGGTATCCTGCAGGGAACCTTTCAGACCTTTGCGTCTCTGGCCGACATTCATTTCGGTGGCACGCTCAAGGGCCGTCTCGTCGTGACCGGCGGCGTCGGCGGCATGGGTGGAGCACAGCCGCTCGCTGTCACGCTCAACGACGGCGTAGTCCTTGCTATCGACGTAGATCGCACGCGCATCGATCGCCGCGTCGATACACGCTACTGCGACACCGTTACCGAGAGTCTCGACGAAGCACTGGCACTCTGTGAAGCAGCCCGTCGCGAAGGCCGTGCTCTTTCCGTGGGACTCGTCGGCAATTGCGCTGAAGTTTTGCCGGAGATTGTTCGTCGTGGAGTCGTAGTCGATGTCGTCACCGACCAGACCAGCGCGCATGATCCTCTCAACGGATATATCCCTGTCGGCTATTCGCTCGCGCAGGCTGCAGAGCTTCGTCAACGCGATGCTGCGGCTTACACCAAACTCTCAACTGAATCCATGGCCATCCATGTGAATGCAATGCTCGACCTTCAGCGTGCGGGCGCGATTGCTTTTGATTACGGCAACAACATTCGGCGATTCGCGGCAGACGCAGGCTGCAAAGATGCATTCAACATCCCAGGCTTCGTGCCGGAGTATATCCGTCCACTCTTCTGCGAAGGCGCGGGTCCATTTCGCTGGGTCGCACTCTCCGGAGATCCAGCAGACATCGCCCGTACCGATGAGCTGGCCCTTGAACTTTTCCCGCACAACGAAATCCTCAATCGGTGGATGCGGCTGGCGCGCAATCGCTTCGCATTTCAGGGGCTGCCCGCGCGCATCTGCTGGCTCGGATACGGCGAGCGAGCGCAAATGGGTGAGGCGATCAACGATCTGGTTCGCAAGGGCGAACTCAGCGCTCCCGTGGCCATTGGTCGCGATCATCTCGATACCGGCTCCGTCGCCAGCCCCTACCGTGAGACAGAGCGCATGCTGGATGGTTCCGATGCCATAGCGGATTGGCCCATCTTGAACGCGCTGCTCAATACTGCAAGCGGCGCAAGCTGGGTCAGCTTTCATCACGGTGGCGGAGTAGGCATGGGCTACTCGCTTCACGCAGGCCAGGTCACGGTTGCGGATGGTTCTGCCAACGCGCAGAAGCGCCTGAGCCGCGTGCTCAACAACGATCCAGGCCTGGGAGTTGTTCGTCATGCCGACGCTGGCTATGAGATCGCCCGGCAGACAGCCAGAGACAAAGGCATTCGCATGCCGATGCTCAACAAATAGGCAGCGAAAATGAGCATGTCGAATAAACTCGCCATCGTCAACATCGGGCAACTCGTTACACTTGCCGGGCCACCTCGACCGCGTGTTGGGCCTGAGATGCGTGAGCTGGGCTTGCTGCAGGATGTCGCGTTGCTTATCGAAGACGGACGTATCGTCGCCACAGGCAGCTATCAGGATCTGCGCAATCGAATAGGCAATGAAACGGCCGTCATCGACGCGCAGCAGCAACTTGTAACCCCCGGTTTTGTAGATGCACACACGCATCTGGTCTTTGCAGGCAATCGAGCCGCGGAGTTTGAAAAGCGCATTGGCGGTGCAACCTACCAGGAGATTGCTGCGGCAGGTGGCGGCATTCAATCCACCGTTGCACTCACACGAAAAGCTACAGAAGAAGAGTTGCTGGCGCAGGCACGCAAGCATCGTGACTGGATGCTGCGCGGCGGTACAACTACGCTTGAGGCCAAGTCTGGCTATGGGCTCGATCACCCAACCGAGCTGCGCATCCTGCGCGTGCTGGCGCGACTTGCAGAGGATGGGCCAGTCCGCATCATTGCAACGTTGCTTGCCGCACATACAGTGCCCAAAGAGTTTGCAGACCGTCGGGCAGAGTATCTCCATTGGATCGTTGCCGATCTCATTCCTGAAGTAGCCTCGCTTGAACTCGCCCGATACTGCGATGCCTTCTGCGACGATCATGCATTCACCGTCGAAGAGACGCGGCAAGTGCTTGAAGCTGCGCAAACGCATGGCTTAGGACTGCGGCTTCATGCCGAGCAGTTTCGTCCAGGCACAGGCGCGGCTCTCGCTGCTGAATTGCACGCCGCCACTGCCGATCATTTGGAGACTGTTACGGAAGATACTTTGCACCTGCTTCTCGATGCAAAAGTGCAGCCTGTATTGCTGCCCGCTTCAGTGTTTTGTCTCGGGCGCGATCAATATCCACCGGCTCGCAGGATGATTGATCTCGGCCTGCCCGTGGTGATTGCTACGGACTTCAATCCAGGTTCATCGCCTGCACCTTCCATGCTGTTCACAATGGCTTTAGCGTCCATTCACATGAAGATGCTTCCTGCCGAAGCTCTCATCGCGGCAACGATCAATGCCGCCTACTCTCTCAGGCTGGGTGACACGATCGGTTCGCTTGAACAAGGAAAAGCCGCTGATTTTCTCATCCATGAGTGCGACGACTATCGCGAGCTTGCCTACTACGTTGCCGCTCCTGCGCGCCCACGAGTCTTCATCGCTGGCAGCGAGGTAACTCCATGACGCAGGCCTTGTCCGTTATAGATCTTCTGCGCGAGTTAGTCGCTGTTTCAACTCCATCATCCGTTTCCAATCTACCGTTGTTGCATCGCGTCTCCGCTCATCTTGCACCACTCGGCTGGCATGTCATGCTCTTTCCCTACGCCGATGAAAAGGGCATAGAAAAAGCAAACCTGATAGCCCGTCCCAACGGATACCGGGGACAGGACAAAGAACAAGACAAAATAGACTTGGCGTTTATCTGCCATACAGACACGGTGCCTTACGCTGCGGACTGGGCCGGCGCGCTTCATCTGGAAGAGAGCGAAGGGATGTTGCATGGCTGTGGATCGTGCGATGTCAAAGGCGCACTGGCGTGCTTTTTGGCTGCTGTTGTCGGCGCCAAGTCAGATGCAATCCGCTCAAATGTTGCATTGATCCTTACCGCCGATGAAGAGATCGGATGCAAGGGCATGGAGCGTTTACTGGGAGCAACAAATCTGCGCATCGGCTCTGCTCTTGTGAGCGAGCCAACATCCTTGCGGCCCGGTATCGCGGGCAAAGGATACGGTCTTGCGCGCATCCGTGTAGAGGGCAGAGAAGCGCATTCAGCGTTCCCTCAACAAGGCATATCGGCCATCTCAATAGCTGCACGGCTGATAGCGAAGATCGAAGATAGCTTCATCCCATCTCGCCATGATCGTCTTTTTGATCCTCCCCACACGACACTCAACATTGGAGTGATAGAAGGCGGCACGGCGAAGAACATTATCCCTGGGCAATGCAGCTTTCTCGTCGAGTGGAGAGCCATTCCCGGTGAAGAGACCGGCGCAGTTTTTAATCGGATAAGCGCGTTGATCGAAGAGGTACGTCAATCCCCATCCTCTCCAGAACATGCAGCCATACATATTGAGCAACTAAGAGACGAGTCAGGCTTTGCACCTGCGAGCGTGGGCACTCTACAAGAGCGTCTCGCTACCTTAGTTGCTCATGAACCTGTCGGAATAAGCTTCGGTTCTGAAGCCAGTAGAGTCGCCCGCATCGCAGACGAAGTCATCGTCATTGGTCCCGGCGATATGCACACAGCGCACAGCGCCCGCGAGTGTGTGCCCATTGCCGAATTGCAGCAATGGACACGTGTCCTGCGCTCTCTCTTGACGGTGTGATTAAAACTGTTCCACTGGCGTTTCATGACTCTTGCGCGTCAGCAGGTAATAGATCACCGGCGTCACAATAAGAGAAAGAACGACCGAGACAAGCAATCCTCCAATGACCGCGATGGCCAGCGGCTGCAACATCTGCGAGCCAGATCCGAGAGCCAGTGCAAGTGGCAGCATTCCACATACGGCGGCAATTGCAGTCATAGCAATTGGCCGTAAGCGGCGTTGAGCAGCAAGCAACATCGCCTCGCGTGCCGGTAGTCCCGCTGCCCGGAATTTCTCATCCGCATCGAGCAGCAAAATTCCATTTTTCGCAACAATCCCGATCACCATAATCAGCCCCATAAAGCTGGCTACATTGAAAGTTGTTTGCGTGATGAGTAATGCCACGACTACGCCCGAGATAGAGAGTATTGAACTGGTAAGAATCGCAATCGGCGCAGAGAAGTTGCGGAACTCCGCAAGCAATACTCCGAAGACCAGTACCAATGCGAGGATCAAAACTCGCAGCAGATCCCGGAAGGATTTCTGCTGCTCTTCGTAGGTGCCACCATACTCGACATGCACGTTTGAAGGCAGATGTAATGCCTGCACCGTTGAGCGTACCTTGGCCATCGCGCTGCCTAGATCTGAGCCTTCAAGGCGGCCGCTGACTACGATGAGTTGTTGCAGATTTTCCCTGCGAATTTCATTCTGCGGAGGCAGTTGTGTAATCTGTGCAATCGCGCCAAGCGTAGCAGTGTGGCCACTGGCGGAGTTGAAAACAGTATTCTGAATTGAGTTAAGAGAAGAGCGACTTTCTTCCGGAAGCCGGATGCGTATCGTGTATGGACGACCATTGACGATCAGCGGTTCGTTGGTTGGAAGGCCGTCCAGAATAGACGTTGCATCTTCAGCAATTTCCGCTGGCGTAAAGCCAAATTGCGCCGCAAGCACAGGGCTGATTTTGAAATCGGTAGCAGGCCCGCTCACCGTGTTGTCGACGCCATTCTGCGTATCGACAACACCGGGGATTTTTCCAATCGCATCCTGAACCTTGGGGCCAAGCTGATTTAGCAGCGCCTGATCACTGCTGAATAATTTGATCTGAATCGGCTCAGGCGAGTTGGAAAGATCGCCAATCATATCCTGCAAAACCTGCGTGAATTCAATATCCAACTCAGGCTCAGTCTTCTTGATCTCATTGCGGACATCCGCCATGACTTCGTCTATTGGTCGCGAACGATGCGTCTTGAGCCTGACCGTAAAGTCTCCATAGTTCGCCTCGGTAACAGCCGCCAAGCCCATCTGCAGACCAGTTCGTCGAGAAGTAATCAACACCTCCGGAGTATCGTGCAGTATCTTTTCTACATGCTGCAACACGCGATCTGTTTCGGATAACGAACTGCCCGACGGCATGATGTAATCGAGAATAAATGCACCCTCGTCCATCTCCGGAAGAAGATCAGAACCTAAAGCGTTATAGCTGAAATACGTGCCGATAATAAGGCCAATACACAGTAGTCCAAGCACAATAGGTCTCGACAAAGCCCAACCAAGTGCAGAGGCATGAGCGGTAAGAATACGCTTCATGACCGGGCCCGCATGATGTGAACCGGCGCTCGTATCTGCATCTTCTCTTGCGTCCACTTTCTTCTTGCGCAGCAAGAACAGGGACAACGCCGGAGTCCACGTAAGCGCGAGCAAAAGAGAAGTCAATAACGACGCCGTCATAGTTACAGCAAGAGCGCGAAAGAAACTGCCTGTAACACCGGTGACTGCAATCAGTGGAAGAAAAACGACCACGGGAGTAATCGTGGATCCGATCAGGGGCAAAGTAATTTCATTGAGCGCCTTGCGCACCGCTTCGATACGCGATTCACCTGCATCCCGATGCACAACGATGTTCTCAACGACGACGATAGCGTCATCAATTACCAGGCCAATCGCAGCCGCAAGTCCGCCAAGGGTCATCAGGTTAAATGACTCACCGATGATCCACAGCAGGAGAATGGTAATTGCGACAGTGACCGGTATAACAAGGCCAGCGACGAGCGAAGAACTCCAATCACGCAGGAAGAGAAAGAGAATGATGCAGGCAAGAATAAGGCCTATAAAGATTGCGTCTCGAACGCTGCCAATCGACTGGCGCACCAACTCTGACTGATCATAAAACGGTTCCAGGTGTACGCCCTGGGGCAGCTTCGGCGTGAGCGTCACAACCTCATCTGCAACGGCGCTGGCCACCTGAACAGTATTCGATGAAGGCTGTCGCGCTATGTTCAACAGCACAGCCTGTTTGCCATTGGAGGTGACCATCGTATAGATAGGCATGGCAGCGGGCACAACCGTTGCTACATCGCTCACATGCACTGGAACACCGCCGGGAGTGGTCTTGATAACCAGATCGGATAACTCGCTTGCACTGTGCGCCTGTGCTCCAATGAGCCCTAGAAATAGCTGATGATCGGCTTCATAAAGTCCTGGTGAATCGACGATGTTCGCTGCTTGCACGCCGTTCAGTAGATCAGAAATCGTAATCCCGGCGGCTTGCAAACGAGAGATGTCCGGAACGATATGAAACTCAGGAACCTTGCCTCCTTGCACTACAACCGTGCTGACCCCATCGACGCGATTCAGCGGAGGCTTGAGGTCATATGTAGCAATCTCCCACAGGCGCTCCTGCGAAACAGTCTGCGGTCCACGATCATCTGCGGTTAATGCGTAGCCGAGAATAGGAAAGGTCGCAAACGTAAGCCTGTTTGTGGTGATGTGTGCTGTTGTCGGCAGAGTCTGCTGCACCTTGGAGAGCGCCGCGTCCACGAGTTGCAGCGTGTGGAACATATCAACGTTCCAGTTGAAGAACAGGCTGATCTCCGCCGAGCCACGACTGGTCGTACTGCGCACCGTACTTAATCCCGGCACACTGTTCACCGCGTCTTCAATAGGCTTGGTAATGGTGATCTGCATCTGTTCGACGGGCATCACACCGTTGTCGACGCCAATCACCACGCGGGGAAAATTCGTGTCAGGAAAAACTGAAGTCGGCACCTGAAATGCCGCGTAGATACCAGCAAACGTGAGCGTGATCAGAAAAAAGAATATGGATGCGGAAGCAAGCGAAAGCCAGAAACTATCTTTGGGTTGAGCGTTGGTTTGTACTATGGATTCAGGCGGCGAGCTCATTTATCTTCTCCGCTCTTTCCTGCATCCGGCTTGTCATCTGCAGCACCGACCTTGACCTTCGTGTCTTCATCCAGAGCATAGCTGCCTGTCGTGATCACCATATCTTTGTCGGTGATGCCGGACAACACCTGGGATATAGTTGCAGTCTGAAGGCCGATCGTTGCCGGGTGTTTATGTGCCGTTCCATCTGCAGCAATCACCATCACAAACTTGCCGCCATCCTGTGCCGTCTGGAGCGACTGTGTAGGAATCAGCAGCGCATTGTTGGCACTGCGCCCTGTGATCGATACATGAACAGGCGTTCCAGCCTTGAGTATTTCTTTATGATTCTCAACTCGCACCCAAACCTCAACAGTTGTGCTGCCAGGGTCGAGAGCTGGACTAATGAGAGTGACCTTGCCTGCGATGGGGTCGTCCATGCCCGGAACAAGAATAGTTGCTTCTGCACCAACGGATAGCTGCTGCGCCATTAACTGCGCGATGTGTAGTTTGGCAATTAGTGAGGACGTCTCCATCACCGTAATAACAGGAACTCCAGCGGCTGCTGTTTCCCCTGGATATACGGGCATATCCGTGACAATGCCATCGATAGGACTGCGAATCTCTGTGTAACTCAACTGAGCCTGCGTTCCGAGAAACTTACCTTTCGCCGAGTCAAGCTGTCCCTTGGCGGATTCCAGTGCAGCCTTATTGCTGGTCTTTTGTACGGCTTCGAAGTGTTGCTGCGCCAGGTCATAAGCGGCCTGCGCCTGCACAAGCGCCGCTTTCGCTGTATCCAGATCACGGCCTGGAATTGCTCCTTGCGAAAAGAGTTGAGTGCGCGCGGTCGCGATGCTTTGACTTAATTCCAGATTTGCCTTCGCTTGTTTCAAATCAAGTTCGGCTCTGGTGTAGTCTTCGGGCACTGTAGCATGGGTTGCGTTGGCGTATGCTGCTTCGGCCGACTTATAGGCGCCTTCGTTATCCATCACTGCCGCCGATAGATCGCTGTTCTCAAGCACGGCCAATAGTTGCCCTGCTTTGACGTGCGCTCCTCGTTGTACATAGAGCTTCTTCACCGGCGATGTAATTTTTGGCGTAATGACCGCATGATTCAATGGGGACAATGTTGCATCGGCAACAATCTGTTCCGAGATATCGCCACGATGCGGCAGAGACGCTTGTACAGTAACTTCTGAAGTTACTGGCACATCTTTTTTCTGACACCCCGCGATAATAGGCAGAAGACAGCAGGTTGCCAAAACAACATTGAGAAGATGTGCTCGATTTGCAAATAAGAATTCTGGCATAAGTCAGAGCGTTCCTGTCAGTATCTGGAGGTTGGCCAAAGCTGTCTGATCGCGAAGAATGCCATCTTCTTCTGCGAGCTCTGTCGATGTTAACGAGTTTTGTGCATCCACAACTTCAAGCACATTCGCTTCACCCGCGGTATAACGAAGCAGCGTTAAACGAAGGCTCTCCCGCGCGGTTTCTACGCTAACATCCAGAGAGTGCAATTGATCATTGGCGACTCTCGCTTCTGCGTAGAACTCGTCCAGTTGCGCAATAAGTTTTCTCTGAGTGTCGGATAACGCAATGCGGGCCGATTCGCGTAAGCTCTGTTTTTGTCGGATGCGATTATGCGTAGAGAGCCAGTCCCACACAGGAATATCGAGCGTGGCCATCGCGGAGTAGCCGAGGTTGCGTGTCCCATCCGGTGCATGGATCGCGAACTGCGCAGCGTCGATTCCGTAGCTGAAGTTGAGCCCCAAATCTGGAAGATATGCAGCACGCGCTGCCGTAACATCAAGCGAACTGGTACGCAATGATGCGAGAGCGCTCGCCAGCTCGGGATTATGTGCAGTAGCTGCCGCATCGATCTCTGCCCGCTGCGCGAGCGGCGCAACAGAATCAGAACGCAGAAGAGTGTAAGGAGTATGGGGATCGGAAAAAAGAAGAACGGCAAGATCCAGCCGCGCTTTTTCTTTCTGTAGTGTCATATCTGCAAGATCGCGTTCGCGCTGCTGTTGCTGCAACTGCGCCTTCACAACGTCGGCATGAGCAACTTCACGAGCCTCTTCACGCTTCTGTGTCAGGCCGGTAAAGTTGGATGCTTCGTCTGCCGCACGCTTGGCCACCGTCAATTTGCGATCGGCAGATAGGGACGAATAGTAAAGGCCGACCACAGCGGCGACTAGGCCACGCCGTGCAATCTCCAACTCGGCTGATGCCACCGATGTTGCGGCCGATGCACGGGCAACTGCTGTTACCTGCTGCAGCCCGATTGTTTCAGTCACGACTCCCTGGCTCGTGTATTCGTGAACGGCATTGCCTCCGATAAAACGAGGCGTACTGGTTGCAGTCGCAGCACTCGCATTTGCGGAGTCAGTCACGCCATGCGCAGGCTGCGTATACAGGTATTGATTGTGATAGACGACGCTCGGCAACAGGGCTGCACGCGCCAAAGTGCGATCCAGCGCGGCTACATGACTCGCAGCGACAGCAGCATTGAAGTTTGGTTCATTCGCTTTTGCACGTACGATTGCTTCGTCAAGCGTGATCTGGATAGCACCAGGCGTTTGTGTCGTCGTGTCATTCACCTGCTGCGCTGAAATAGCCAGCGCAGAGGTGAATGACGACAATCCAAAACCGATACAGAGAACGACAAGACTAAGACGTTGCATTGAGCGAATTACACAAGCAGTCGTCAATCCAATGGATTGTGATTTATTCATGACCTATCACAAGGACTGTGAATGTTCCTGGAATGACTGCGGGACGAGGATGGGGATTTGCAGCAGTAGCAGCAGGAGCAGGCCCGGTCTGTGCAGTAACGACGTAGACTTTTCCTGTGGCCGTATCGATGGTCATGGTCCGCGCACGTGCCTGCGTTGTTAGATTTTGCAGAACCCGATAGTTACTGTTGCTCGCGTCGATAATGGTAAGAGTACCCTCTCCATTCGAAGAGAAAGCCAGCTTACTCTTCGGGTTGTAGCCCGCAGCGTCTGGGCCGTCGCCAATGGAAGGAGCTGCAAGTTGCTTGCCCGTATTTGCATCCGTGATTGCCATCTTCTTACCGTCACATACCGAAAAAAGTCTTCGGCCTGATAAGTCGATAGCAAGTCCTGAAGGCGAATCGCAATTTGCCAGTGGCCATGTGGCAGTTATCTTTGGGCTCTTTGCATCTAACCGAACGATTGCATTCTTGTCTTCAATATTGTCAAAGACGATGCCCGTTCCATCGGCGACAGGAAATTCCGGCTTGCCTGGGAGCGGGACAGTTGCGATGACCTTACGTGTCGCGGTGTCGATTACGGTGGCGTCTTTGCTGCGTCCATTGAATGCCCAGACAGTTTTGGTGACGGGTTCAAAAACGATTCCATCTGGATTGGTGCCTGCAGGAATAGTAGCTACCGTTGCAAGACTTGTACGGTCGAAGACTACGACCGCGTTGCCGCCGCCATCGCTTATGTAGCCAAAGTTTCCGGAGTCATCGAGCGCTACGCCATGCGTTCCATGTAGCCCTGTAATCGCTCCGATCGATTTTCCTGTGGATGAATCGATCACTTCAACACGCGTGCCATGAGTTATGTAGAGCCGATGTGCGGCAGAGTCTGCGACAAGATAATCCCATCCACCTTCGCCTCCGACCGTCCACTTATCCAGGACCTTGAAGGCCTTCTGCGCTGATACAGGCTTAGCTGCCGTGAGAGAAAACAGGATGAGTGCTGCGAGAATCGAGTAACAGAGGCGATCCGTTTTTGACCTAGAGTTCATCTTTACTCCAATTTATTGAGACAGACATTCGAGATACTTTTATTACTATTCCACCTGCACCTTAAGCCATCCTTAAGGCGCGGACGTCTTTCTATTTCTTTACAATTTATTTTCAAGACAAGAACAAGCTGGCGGATTCGCCCTGGTCTCCGGCCAACGGAAGTTGCACCAGAACCACCGTTCCTCGTCTCAATTCGCTTGTTACGTCAATGGTTCCATGCACGTTGTCCACGATAGCCTTGCAGATTGCCAGGCCGAGTCCAGTACCACCAGTCTTGCGGCTACGGGAAGGATCACCGCGAGAAAATCGCTCGAAGATTAGAGGAAGATCGTCGGGATGAATTCCTTCCCCTTGATCCGCAATTCGTAACTGCGCATAGTCGCCACTGCGTATCAGATCTACATATGCGGTGGATCCTGCAGCACTGTGTTGAAGAGCATTCATCAGAATGTTGGCGCAGAGTAGTTTGAATTGCTCCGTCTCGATGCGAGCCCATAGATGTTCAGGGCTGTGCATGGTGATTTGGATCTGACGTGTTTCCGCGATGGTGTTGAGATCGTCGATGACCTGCTTGATCGATGGCACGAGATAGATAGCATGACTTATAGATGGGCTATGCTGCTCAGCTCTCGCTAAAGTCAGCATCTGTGCAACGATCCCTTCCATGCGCTCGCAATCGGTCAGGCAGCGTTGCAGACCAGCCTGATACTCTTCGGCAGTACGGGGCTTCATTTCCAGTAATTGCAGAGAAGATTTGACGACAGCGACATTCGTTTTCAATTCGTGTGCAGCATCTCCGACAAAGCGTTTCTGTTGCTCAAACGATCGTTCGAGACGCTGTAGAACCGTCTCAATTGCATTGACCAAAGGAGCCAGTTCTTCGATTCTGCGTGCGTCTTCCGATGGTAAAAATGTCCACGAAGTCACTGAGACGCTGGCCGCTCCCGCAGCTAAATCCCGCAGAGGGGATAGGCTGCGATTGAGCAGCCATGCCATCAAAAATCCGGTGATCGCAAGCAGGGCAAGGCTACTGATCGCATAGAAAGTGACTGCTCGCAAAACCGCTTTCCATACCCTCTTTGTTCGTGATCCATAGTAGACAGTGACATATCGTCGAATCCCGCCGTCCTTATCGCCAGGGTCAACGATGCGAAGACCATGCTTGCGTACAACTCGATAAACGTCTCCGTGAACAAGAGTTTTCATGAAGACATCTTTATCTAAGGTTAGAGGTTCTCCCGATGATGAAGATGGAATTCTGCTCCAGTTCGCAGATTTTCCAAGAACGCGACCACTCGCATCCTCTACCTCATAAATGTCATCTTTTGGCAGACTCACTTCGCTTCCGTCGAGCATGACATTGTCCTGTGTATCCTCAGCATCTTGCACCGCTCCTAGCAGGGAGTCGGCGCGGCCGCGAAGCATGACATCAAAGGAACGAAAGTGCATGTGTTGCTCATAAAGCAAGGCTACTCCGCTGACGCAAAGCGCTGAGATGAATTCAACCAATAGGATCGTTGTGATAAGTCGCCGCGTGATGGAGTAGGATTTCACTTTTCGTCAATCCTTCTTATAGACAGCCGATAACCTCGTCCACGCAGTGTTTCGATGCCGGATAGATCGTCAACTCCGCCTAGCTTTTTGCGAAGATTGGAAATATGCACTTCAATAACATTCGAATGATGTTCCCAATTGTAGTCATATAAGTGCTCAAGTAACTCCTGCTTTGAAGTGACCATCTGTGGCCGATGCATAAGGTATTCGAGAATGTGATACTCCATGGGAGAAAGCACGATCAACTTACCGCCGCGAAGCACCTTCTGCTCCAGTGTATGTAGCTCGATATCGCCCACGCGAAGAGTCGGATGGGCAACACCTTTACCTCGACGAATAAGAGCTTTGACCCGAGCCAACAATTCGCCAAGATCAAAGGGCTTGCTGAGATAGTCATCAGCGCCTGCATTGAGCAAGTTGATGGTAGAGCTGATGTCATCTTTTGCAGTCAGAATCAGCACAGGCGTCTGATCTTTTCGCGCACGTATAGTTTTCAATACGCCGAGGCCATCCATAAGAGGCAACATCAGATCCAGAATGATGAGGTCGTAACAGAGATTCATCGCGAGTTGAAGCCCCATCTCGCCATCGTTTGCACAGTCTACTGCGAAGCCCGGGCCCTCACGCAGCGCGGACGTCACATTTTCCGCCAAGCGAAGTTCGTCTTCGACCAGCAAAATTCTCATAGAACGATTATCTATGAATAATGCTTAAGAGAGTCTGAAGGTGAGCTAATAGCTGCGGTTTAGTCTGGCTAGTGCCTGCCCAGATATTCCGCCAAAAATGCGTCCCAGGGAGGCTGCCTGCATGCTTCGTTGGCCTCGTCTATGCGGAGAAAAGCATCCTGCATATAACGCACAGCCAACCAGCGCAGCGGTTCATACATCCAGTCCGGGGAGGTACGTTGCACGAAGGGCAATGCCTCAAAGCCAGTTGTTTTCCCGGTGATCATGCCTGCTAAAATCTGCCCCGCCAGGTTGGTTGTTGACACGCCTTGCCCCGTGTATCCACCGGCGAATCCGATGCGTGTTGCAGGGTTAAAACGCACCGCTGGAGTCCAGTCACGAGGCATGCCCACAGGCCCACCCCATCCATGCGTGAATCGTATTGCGTCGAGCGATGGAAACCACTCAATCAGGGAGCGTTGAATGAGCGCAAATGTCTCTAGATGCTTGTCCTGTTCATCACTGATGGTCGAACCGAATGCGTACGGCGCTCCTCGGCTTCCGAAGAGAATACGTCCATCCGGAGTCTTGGTAAGATAGACGACTGTATTGCGCATGGATGCAAGATTTTCACCCTCGTTCCAGCCAATCTCCGACCACTGCGCAGCCGTCAGAGGTTCAGTAAGGCAGATGAGCGAGTACGCCGGCAACAAAGCGCGATGCATCTTTTTCATCCGAGTGAGATAAGCTTCGCCAGCCAGCACAATAGCTTTATTGGCACGCAACTCACCCGCTTCCGTGAGAAAACGCGGCCTGTCTCCGCCTGAGAAATCAGTCACCGCGGTTTGCTCGTATATGACTCCGCCATGCGCTTCGACAGCACGTGCAAGCCCGCGCACCAGCCGTCCAGGGTGGATGCTCGCACCATCGGGTGTGTATAGGCCGCCATGCACATCCGTCACACGGATACGTTCTTTCACTTCATCCGGAGTAAGGAATTGATAGCGTCCAGCCAGGCCAAGCCGATCATAGGCAGCATAAGAAGATCGCAGCGCAGGCATCTGATGCGCGCCCCGAGCCAGCGTGAGCGTTCCACTCGATCGGAAGCAAGCATCCATCCCCTCGAATTCACATACACTACGAATTTCATCGACAGACGCCTGCAATGCAGCCAGGACGGAGCGAGCAGCCTCAGCGCCGAAGCGCTTGGTCATGGCTCCCGCAGTTACAGGGAAGCGAGGAGAACACCAACCGCCATTTCTTCCGGATGCACCGTAGCCTGCGATCTCACGCTCGACTACGGCGACCTTCAATCCTGGTTGCATGCGCAACAGGTAGTAAGCCGTCCACAAGCCCGTGTAACCGCCTCCGAGTATCGCGACATCAACTTCTTCCGAACGTTGCAGGGCGGGGCGGGGAATCAGCTTTTCACCAGCATCTTCCAGCCAGAAGCTGTAGTCCTCGTATCGTTTTGTCACCGTCCACCTTTCAAGCGATCTGACTCGTGATCACCCTGCGAGGAGCCAGCCAGCCGTGAGTGCAAGCGCGATTCCAAGCCCTTCACGTCGAGTTATTTTCTCGTGCAGAAACAAAACGCTTAATACGATTGTCACCACGGGGTACAACGAAGAGAGAGAGATGACAGTCGAGACTTTGCCCTTTTGCACCGCAGCAAAGAAGGCCAGAAAGCCGATGAAATTGACAAAGCCGCCAGCAAAGGACCAACCGAATCCAGCAGCCGAACGATCAATCTCGAAGCGCTCCAGCACAAGCACGACGAACGCGAATGCCAGCACGCCGACAGCTTGAAACAGAAGCGTCTGACGCGGTCTTGTGTACGCCGATGCCAGCTTGCTGAATACTCCCCAAAGGCCCCAGAACAGCAGCGTCATCATCGAATAAACGATCCATGGCTTCATGCGAACTGCCTCCTGGAAGAGTCGTTGATGTTGTATTAAAAGCTTAGTACCAGCCGATAGGTTTCTCGCTTAGATTGATGTGGACCTGCTTGGTCTCAAGATATTCTTCGATGCCCCACGGCCCAAGCTCGCGACCTATACCGGACTGTTTGTATCCACCCCACGGAGCCTCAACGCAAGTAGGCTGCATATGATTTACCCACACGATACCCGCTCGCAGAGATTTCACCACGCGAAAGGCCTTGTAGATATCACGTGACCATACAGCCGCTGCCAATCCATATGGAGTGTCGTTCGCGATCTGAATTGCATCCGCTTCTGAGTCAAATGGAATCACCGTAGCGACTGGCCCAAAGATTTCTTCTCTCGCGATGCGAGCCGTATTATCGACGTCATAGAAGATCGTCGGCTCAATGTAGTAGCCCTTATCAAAGCCCTTCGGCCGCCCTCCTCCAGAAGCCAACTTTGCTTCGCCGCGACCGATCGCGATGTAAGAGTTCACACGCTCATACTGATCTCTACTGATAACGGGGCCAAGCTTGGTAGCACGATCAAGCGGAGCACCAATGCGAATGGTCTTTGCCTTCTCCGCCATCGCCTCTACGAACTTCGAATAAATCTTTTTTTCAACGAGAATACGGCTGCCCGCAGAACATACCTCGCCCTGATTGATGAAGACGCCAAAGAGCGCGCCATCGATGGATGCTTCCCAATCTGCATCAGCAAAAAAGATATTTGGAGACTTGCCACCCAGTTCGAGCGTGACACGTTTCAACGTGTCAGCAGCGCGTTTTACAATGCTTTTCCCTACCTCTGTGCTTCCAGTGAAAGCGATCTTATCAACCGAAGGATGCTCGACAATCGGTACGCCACAGCTCTCGCCAAAGCCGTTCACGATATTTACTACACCCGCTGGAAGGCCCGCTTCCTCGAACCATTGAGCAAGCATCATCGTGGTCAGAGGGGTTTGTTCCGCAGGCTTCAATACACACGTACATCCTGCGGCCAGCGCGGGGGCGAGCTTCCATGCGGCCATCAGCAGAGGATAGTTCCACGGAACGATGAGACCGGCAACACCGATAGGCTCACGCAAAGATAGGCTCAACGCATCCGAAGATACTGGATTCACCTGCCCCGGAATCTTCGTGGCAAGCCCGCCATAGTATTCAAATACCTCTGCCACGGCATCGATATCGCCCTCGGCCTCAACGATAGGCTTGCCTGTATTGATAGCCTCTACTTCGGCCAGAGATGCAAGTTGCTCGCGGACTTTGGACGCCAGCTTAAAGAGAATGTGAGCGCGACTGAATGGCGTCGACTTCGCCCAGGGGCCAGCATCAAAAGCTCGACGCGCAGCTTGAACCGCTAGATCAATGTCAGCGGCAGAAGCCTCCGCAACTTGCGCCATAACCTCTTCCGTGGCCGGGTCGTAGACCGCAAACGTATCGCCTGAAATGCTGTTAACCCATTTGCCGTCGATATAAAGCTGATACACGCCTTGCGCTGATCGCATAGTTATCCCCTGGCTGTTCCAACTTGAATATCATTGCGACCGCCTGTTTTCAAAGGTAATTCTGCACACTACTCGTGAGTGGATGAATCGGAGGGCCTGGTTCTTACAGCGGCGGATACCTTGAAAGAGGGTGCTTCGTAATCGAGAGGCCGGTTAGTTTCAGGAATTGCAATCGTGTTTCCATCGCGCACTGCGTTGTAATGCGGCGACATAATCTCGACTCCAGCATCGTTGAAAGCATCCTGGATACTCTGATGTAAGTCACTGTATATTGTCGCCATGTGACTCGGATCGTTCGTATAAGCGTTGATCTCATAAGCCACATAGAAATCGTCGAGAGCAGTCTGTAAGACAAAGGGTCTTGGCTCTTGAAGAAGGCCCGGAGTAGCTGTCGCAGCGCTGATCAAGAGCTGATGAATCTGGCGCCACGGCGCGTCATATCCAATAGTCACGCTGGTATGCAGAATCAGCGCGTGTGCTTCGGTGGACGAACTGAAATTGATGATGTGACTGCCAAGCACGAGCGAGTTGGGAATTGTAATGTGAACATTCTTGATGGTTCGAATATTCGTTGCCAGCAGTGTCTTGCCTACAACGTCACCGATTGTCTCAGCAATTTGAACGCGATCTCCAATACGAAAAGCTCTTGTATAAGTGAGAATCACGCCAGCAACTATATTTGCAACAGCCGAACTTGATCCTAAAGAAAGCAGAACGCCAATGAAGATTGAAACCCCTTTAAATGCTGGCGATTCCGATCCAGGCAGATAAGGAAACATGATTACAAGGCAGAAGGCAACAGTAAGTATCTGGAGAATCTTGTATGTAGGCATAGCCCACTCGGGATAAAAACCCGGCCATGCAATCGTTCCTCGTTCAAGTTCTTTGAATACGAATCGCAGAATACGGATTGCAAAATAAGCAAAGCAGGTTATGACCAGCAAGATAAGCAGGCTTGGAAAATAAGCTACAAAGGAATTCCATCCAGCAGAGACAGGGCTAAAGATGTAGCTCAAGAGCGTGCTGCCAAAGGTCCGCGTCCACGGGAAAAAACTAAAAACCAACGGTATATAAAAATAAAACAGCAGCAGAGTAATTGCCCATCTTGCCGTTCGCGCACATTGCAGGATGATCGCAGTAAGCCTCTCTGCCGAGATCAACTCCAGCGACTGAATGCGCACCGTGCGAATATGAGTTCCATGCCACCGCTCGATACGCTTGTAGAGCTTGCGAGCAAGCCAGCTTAACAGCACCAGCAGCAGTATCAGGGCGAGAGTAGTAAGCGCTGCATATAACGCACCGAGTAACAGGCTTTTATATGTATATTCCGCGCGTACCTGTGCAAGCCCTGAACGAATCTGGCGGATGTAATTGTTCGCTAATACTGATCGCTCGATACCAGCGGCCTGTGCATCGCTCTCGGTCACCGTGGTTATGATGAGATCTCCAGAGACGATATCTGTACTCGTCTCATGTTGATCCGCAGTAACGGTATCTGGATTAATCTCGACATCTTTGACGAGATTCTCAAGCCGTTTTGTAGCAGCCTCAGCGCGTTCCGGTGCAGAGAATGGGCCAAGCCTCGTGCGAATTGAGAAAAGCGTCTGGTCCCCGACTACGACAGCGGAAGGTGTCTGTGAATTTTGCGCAGGCTGCGATGATGTCTGCGCGAACGCAGGAACGCAGAGTAATAGCGAGAGCGAATACAGTAAGATGATGCGAGCTTTGACCATTGTTCCCTCGGAGCCGTTGGGCGTAGCCTATCACGGTGCTACCCTAAGAGTCGAAGCGTTCGTGAGATGGGTAGTAATCCGCGAAAAGCAACTTTAGTCGCGCTCTTGAATCAGGCTTGCCAGTTGGCGAATCGTGGGCGCATGCAACAACAACGAGAGCATCAGAGTCTTACCAAGCAGCTTTTCAATATCGCTGAAGACCCGCAGAGCAAGCAGAGAGTGTCCTCCAATCGCGAAGAAGTCTTCGTCGATTCCAATCGGTGCTCGCTCAAAGTTGCTCTCCCATATAGCCACCAGCTTCTGCTCCAGCGGATTGCGTGGAGCAGTATATTCCGCGATCTGTTTTGCTGAACTCTCGATAGTTGTTGCCATCGTCTTCCTATCCACCTTGCCGTTTGGCGTCAGAGGAAAGCTCGCAAAGATTTGTATGTGACTTACCACCATGTGCGCAGGCAATCGTTCCCGTTGCCAGCGCACCAACTCCGCGGTATCGATATCCGCAATGCCTTTGGGCATTACGCATGCGATCAGTGAGTTACCCAGAGCCGCATCGAGATGAACAAGAACAATTGCATCCTCGACTTGCACATGCTCGCGAAGAACACTCTCAATCTCTCCAGGCTCAATTCGAAATCCGCGTATCTTTACCTGTTGATCGATACGTCCAAGGTATTCGATATTTCCATCCTGGCGATACCGTGCCAGGTCGCCCGTCTGATAAGCGCGATCCTGATGCGGCAGATGCGAAAGGTGAACAAAGCGTTCGGCAGTGAGATCAGGGCGATGCAAATACCCACGCGCTACACCTTCCCCTGCGATGAAAATCTGACCAGGAACATCAATCGGGACAGGCTGAAGATGGTCGTCCAATAAGTAGATGCGTGTGTTTGCAAGTGGGCGGCCTATCGTAGGCAGTGCATCTGCGCTTCGTTGTGTGAACGTGGAATAGGTGGTTGTCTCCGTCGGTCCATAGAGATCGAATATTTCTGCCTGCGGCAGTTGCTCTTCTATTTGCCGAACCAATGACGCGGAGAGAGCCTCGCCTGCCAGGTTGATACATCGCACAGTCTGGGGTACCAGACGCGCTTTGATTAGCGCGGCCATTGTGCTGGGGACGGTGTTGATCAGAGTTATCTTATCTACTGCCTCCAGTTCAGCGATTTCCAGTGCATTTTCTGCAAGAACGATGGTGCTTCCTATAGACAATGGAAGAAATATTTCAAAGATAGAAAGATCGAAACAGATCGACGTTGATGCAAGAACATATTGCAAGGATGCAGCAGAGAACGTCTGCATAGCCCAATGTAAAAACGAGTTGGTACTGTGATGTTCAATCGCAACGCCCTTCGGACGGCCTGTCGAACCAGACGTGTAGATAACATAAGCCAAATCGTTAGCGCCAACGTTTCGATCTGGATTAATGCCAGGCATGGAGTCAATGGAAGAAGACTCAGCGCTGCGATAGACAGTGCTGACAAAGTCTGGCAGCGGATGAGGAGCGTACTCCGGTTCAGTAATCAATACCGCTAATCTGCTGTCTTCCAGCATGATCCTGATTCGTTGCGCGGGATAAGCCGGATCAAGCGGAACATACGCTCCTCCAGCCTTTAACACCGCCAGCATGGATTCAATCATGCGGATACTACGATTCAAACAAATGCCGACACACTCGCCCGGACGTACGCCAGTAGCGATTAGATGATGCGCTAATCGATTCGCGTTTTCGTTCAACTGGGCATATGTAATCGCCTCGGAGTGGTGCTCAATTGCAATCGCAGCCGGTGATAGCGCAACTTGCTTTTCAAAGAGAGTATGGATTGCATCCTGTCGTGGAAAGTCGAGTTCCGTTGCATTCCAGTCAATCAAAATCTTCTGCTTATCAGTTGCAGAAAGTAGGTCGAGTTCAGAGATAGCTCTATCTGGCTCATGCACGATTGAGTCCAATAAGACAGAGAAGCTGTTTGCAAATCTATGAATTCCGGCTCGATCAAAGAGGTCTGTACGATACTCGAAATGACCACCCACCGCGCCGCCAGCTTCACTCAATTGAAGCGTGAGATCAAACTTGGACACCCCTGGTTCCGTGTCGATTTGCGACGATACACCACGCGTCTCACCGCGTAATGAATCGAGCGCAAACATGATCTGAAAAAGAGGAGAGATGCCAGGATTGCGTTCTGGATGTAACTCAGCAACCAGTCGTTGAAATGGAGTTTCGCTGTGGGAATATGCTTCGAGCGCTGTACTTCGCACTTGCTTCAATAGTTCTCGAAAAGTGTTTGCCGAGCTTGGCTGACATCGCATCACGACCGTATTTACAAACAAGCCAATCAACGGCTCTGTTTCCGTCCGATGACGACCGGAGATTGGTGAACCTATACAAAAATCCTGCTTGCCCGTATATCGAGTAAGCAGTACGGAAAATGCTGAGAGCAGCAGCATGTATAGAGAAGCATTTTCAGATAGAGCAAGCACTCGCAACCCTGCCGTAGTCTGTTCAGAAATAAAAAAGGGTTCGATATCTCCTGCAAATGTTTGTATGGATGGCCTCGGCTTGCTGAATGGCAATTCAAGATACGTCGGCGCGTCTGCTAATTTCTTCTTCCAATATGTAGACTGCTGTTCATGCAAAACCACGGAGTGCTCGCGTTCCCACACTGCGTAGTCCATGTATTGAATTGGCAGAGGTGGAAGATCGACAGCACGACCCTGGGCCAGAGCCGTATAAATGATCTCTATCTCGTGTTGCAGAATATCCATCGATTCGCGATCAGCAAGGATGTGATGCACATTAACAAAGGCCACATGCCGCGCAGGTGCAAGGCGAAACAGATGAGCACGAACCAGCGGTGGCTTGGAGAGATTAAATGGTATCCGCGACATCTGCCGAACCAGGGCGTGTAGCTCGGCATCACGCAGGGCTTCGTCAATCGTTGATAAGTCAGTAAAGTCGATAGGGATGTGAAAAGATTCAGCGACGTGCTGATATGCCACACCATCTTTTTCTGAAATTGAGCAGCGAAGAATCTCATGCCGCTGCAGTAGATAATCCATAGATCTGGAGAGCAGCTCAAGATCGACTGCAAATTCAAAGAAAAAAGCCTCGGGGATGCTATAGGCAACCGTTCCTGGATGGAAGCGCTCCATGAGCCAGATCGCTTCCTGCTCATAGGTCAACGGAGCGTTTGCCGCGCCTGTACTCTGGATAGCCGAAGATGCAGGTGGAGGCGTCAGCAGAGTAAGCAGCCGTCCTTTTCTGCGCAGCAGCTCCTCCTGCATGGGCTTGGTGAGCGCACCGACGGGTGCATTCACGCGAAGACGATCCTCGCTGGCTCTGACCTCGATGCCGCGCTCTTTCAGCGTACGAAGAAACTCGATATCGTTTAGTTCTTCCATGCGTACCTGGAGATGCAGATGTGCTCTTTTACATCCGTATAAGAGATCAAAGCTCGATCTCCTCTCGTTCCTGATCGAGCGTCGGTGTAGATGAAGCCGCCCCTGAGGCCCAGGGAATAGTCCGCACTAACGTAGCCATTTGAGAAGGTGTGGGTGCTTCAAAGACCATGCGCAGTGGAAGGTCGATGCCAAATCGTTCGCGTATGCGAGCCATCATTTGCGTACCCAACAGCGAGTGGCCGCCAAGCTGAAAAAAGTTATCCTGTGTGCCGATGTGGTCGATACCCAATAGATCCTGCCAGATCGCAACGAGTGCAAGCTCCGTTTCGTCGGCAGCCTCTATGTATTCCGTTGTCAGGGCTGGTCGCGGATGAAGCGTCGCAGCAGTGTTCGTCGATATCCGTTCTTTAACCTGATCAACCGACTGAATGTACTTCAGCAGTTGATTTAAATTACGCGTAGAAATGACAACTTGCGGAGTGGGATAAGAAAGCAAACGTGAAAAAATATCAGCGGCATCCTGATCGGAAATTCCCTCTACTTGTGCATCTTCACGCAAGCCTGCACGCAGCAACCGCTGTGCAAAATCAACAGCCATGCCGCTTTCACTCCATGCATCCCAATTCTGAGCAAGCACCCTGGTGCCTTTGGGATCATCATTCGCCAGCGCAAACGAGTCCAGATACGCGTTTGCCGCGCCATAATCTGTAAGGCCGATTGAGGGTGCGATTGCGCTGATTGAAGAGCAAAGCATGACCAGCCCAGGTTTATGTTGCTCATGAATCAGTGGCAATATCCATTCAACTCCATGTACCTTCGGAGATAGAACCGCCATAGCATCAGCGCGAGACTTGCTCTGCAACATACCCACACCCGGAATGCCGGCAGCATGAATGATGCCGAATAAGCCTCCAAACTTCGTGCGAGCAATGTGAACAGCGTGCTGCATCTGTGCTGAGTTCGATACATCCGCAGTTACGACGATCACGTTGCCACCAAGCTCGCGGATCATCTCAATTGCTTGTATGCGATTCTTCAGCGGCGCTGGCGTTGCATTCGAAGTGAGAAGCTCCGGCCACGTGTGCGGTTCAGGAAACTCGTTTCTGCTGGTAATAACAAATTGCGCTTCATACTTACTCGCGAGATAGCGAGCCCAGGCAAGCCCTATTCCACCAAGTCCGCCAGTGATAAGAAAGACCGCCTTGGCGGGAATGCTAACGCTCAGAGGAAGATTCGCAGGCAAATGCAGAGCATCATAACTCGGGATCCATCGATTGGACCCGCGCCACGCAACAGCCGAGTTACCTGCATTGGAGGCCAGCTCGGTCTTCAGTTGTAACTGAGCAACGTCAGCAGATACAGCAAAGTCGAGATCGATCAAACGATATCCAATGTTAGGGCAATCAATCGGAAGCACGTTGCAGAATCCACTCAACATGCCGGATTTCGGATCGCACTCGCCATCGCCAAAGACATCAAAGCCGCCACGTGTAAGCACATTCAGTTCAATCGTTCGAGTTGAACTTATATCCGATATCGTCTGTGCAAGATACATGAGACTGAATATGGAGTAGTCCAGAGACGAGTCCAGTCCCGTTTGAAATGCCTCACCAAGCGCATATGCATGAACAATCCGTTCAGGCCACTTTCCATTGGCTAAAATCTTGTTCAGCAGTGTTGTATAGTCACCACGTTCGGCTGGATTGATCTGATATTCCGTAGCTGAAAGTTCTTGAAAGTGTGACCCTGACAAAACACGAATCGTGTGACCAAGAGGCTCAACGGCTTGTAGTAAAGGATGGATAAATTCGTCGCCTGATCGAACAAAAAGCAGGCATGCCTTATCCGCGCCAAGAGGCAGACGAGGAGCCTGAGCAACAGGGACGCTTCGTTTCCATGATGGCAGGTAGAACCAATCAGCGATATCTGAAGTCTTACCGGGAAGTTCGTTTCCCGTGGCCACCGGCAGGTTGGTTTTCGCCCTGGCGCTTATCCAGTATCGTTGTCGCTCAAAGGGATAGGACGGCAGCGAGGTCTTACATGGCCTGCCATTTTCGTAGAGTGCGTCCCAATGAATTGAAGCTCCAGTCAACCATAGTTGTCCCACAGCTTCGAGCCAATGCTCGCGATCATCCTTTGTCTTAAGTGGATGCCTTATGGATGATAGGGCTTGTACGCCAGCCTCCCTGCCAAGATGATCACGCAGCAGAGTAAGTAGCGTTTCTCCTGGGCCTGCTTCAAGATATAACGAATGACCAGAGTTATGGAGCTGCTCCGCGCAGTCAGCAAAGCGAACCGCATTACGCAAGTGATTGACCCAGTAGTCAGGACTTGTAGCTTCAGATGCCGTAATCCATCTGCCAGTTAGATTGGATACGTAGGGAATTGACGGCGCTTTAAGATGTATCTTCGCAACGAGCTCTCTGAAGGGAGCAAGCGCAGGCTCCATCATTGCAGAATGGAATGCATGTGAAGTACGCAGACGACGAGATGCGATTTGTTTCGTTTGCAAGTGTTGCTCAAAGGCGCTAATCGCATCCATCGTGCCTGAGACGACAGTGTTCTTGCGAGAGTTGGCAGCAGCAATTGAAATGCCTTCCGAAAGCAATGGCAAAACAACAGATTCAGCAAGAGGGATAGCAAGCATCGCTCCCTCAGGAAGCGATTGAATCAGCCGCCCGCGAGCAGCAATCAATGCAAGCGCATCCTCCAATGGAAAGACTCCAGCAATGCAGGCAGCAACATATTCGCCGACGCTGTGTCCTAACATCGCCTCGGGCTCAATGCCTAAAGTCTTCCACAGCATGGCCGTCGCATATTCAATTGTGAACAGCGCAGGTTGCGTGATCCAGGTCTGGTTCAAGAGATGTTGTGCAGCTTCTTCACCATCGATCTTTGGATAAAGAACGGTTCTTAAATCGAGCCCAAGATGTGGCTCAAGCAACGCAGCGCAGCGATCAATCTCGTCTCTGAAAGCGCCGCTGCTCTGATAGAGCCCAAGGCCCATGTTGATGTATTGAGACCCTTGTCCTGTAAATAGAAAAACAACACCAGTGCGATTTGTTGCTTCGCTTTCCTGGTTTTTGGAGACAACAGTTTGAAGCTGCTGCTTCAAATCTTCAATACTCTTCGCTATCACGAAGCGACGTTGCGCGAATGAATGTCGGCCCGTCTGCAGCGTATACGCAACCTCTGACAGGTTCGCGTCCGGAGTCTTTTCGAGATGCGTCGCCAGCGCGAGCGAAAGAGCATCTATAGCGCCCGTGCTACGAGCAGAGAGAGCAATCAATTGCGATGAAGTATTGCTGCGCGACTGCGGCTCACGCCACTCTTCCAGTGACACGTGAGCATTCGTGCCGCCAATGCCGAATGAACTGACACCCGCGCGGAATGCCTCAGTGCCTTCATAAGCAGTGAGCTTCGTGTTGACGTAAAACGGAGTCTGCGCAAAATCGATATGTGCATTCGGCCGCTTGAAATGCAGTGTTGGCGGTATCATGCGGTGATGCAGTGTTAGCGCCGCCTTGATCAGTCCCACAACGCCGGCTGCTGTATCCAGGTGGCCAATGTTTGGTTTCACTGACCCAAGACCGCAAAACTGTCGTTCGCCTGCGCACTCGCCAAAGGCCTCTGTCAACGCTGCGACTTCAATCGGATCACCGACTTCAGTTCCCGTTCCATGCGCCTCGACATAGCGAATGGATTCAGGTGTGAAGCCCGCCATCTCAATCGATTTGCGAATGACAAGACTCTGCCCTTCAATGCTCGGCGCAGAATAACCCACTTTTGCCGCGCCATCATTGTTGATAGCCGCACCGCGAATCACCGCATAGATACGATCGTTATCGCGTACCGCGTCCGATAGCAGCTTGAGAACTACAACACCGGCTCCGCGTCCAGGGACGGTCCCCGCAGCATCAGCATCGAATGCTCGGCAATGACCATCAGGAGACAGGATCATTCCCGGCATATACATATAGCCTGCGTTTTGCGGAAACTGAATAGAAACTCCACCTGCCAATGCCATCTCGCACTCACCGCGCAGCAGGCTTTCAAATGCCATCTGCACTGCTACAAGCGAAGTAGAGCAAGCGGTCTGAACATTGATTGCCGGGCCTTTGAGATTGAGTTTGTATGCCACGCGCGTAGCAAGAAAATCCTTATCGTTGCCCAGCATCACCTGGTAAGGGCCCACTGACTCAAGCAGCTCTGGATTGGAAAATAGATTGATGGCGCCATACGTATTCATGCCCGAGCCCGCAAAGACGCCGACAGGTCCGTTATGAACGCGAGGATCGCAACCAGCATCTTCCAGTGCTTCCCACGCACATTCAAGGAAGACGCGCTGCTGTGGATCAATGATCTCCGCTTCACGCGCGCCAAATCCAAAGAACGAAGCATCGAAGGATTCAGCATCTTCGACCACGCCGCCAGCTCGCACATACGAGGGATTCGTCAGCAGGCTCGCAGGCACTCCTGCATCGAGCAGGTCTTGATCGGACGCGAGTGTGAGCGACTCTACGCCTGCGCAGAGATTCTGCCAATATTGCGTTACATTGCGCGCCCCAGGGAATCGCCCTGCGAGCCCAATAATAGCAACGGCAACATCCCGTTTTTGATGGGTAGCTGGTTTCATTTACTCCGACCTGTATTTGCTCGCCGTTCGATGTTGGTTTAAGAAATATTACGAAACGGTGGCGATTTGTTTGATGCTTGCTTGATGGCTTTCGAGAAAATCAGCCAGACTTCCAATAGTTGGATACTGGAAAAAATTGATGAGAGTCAATCGCGAATCAATCTCACGCCTGAGCCTCTCATGCACACGCACAATCAGAAGTGAATGCGCACCGAGATCAAAAAAGTTATCGGTCAATTCCAGATGTTGCAGGTCAAGCATTTCGCGAAAAACCTTGGCAATCGACTCCTGCAGCGGCGTCAAAGTCTCCGCGGGTCTTCGCTTTGTATCACTATCCATCTGTGCTGGGATCGCCAGTGCTCCGCGATCCAGCTTGCCGTTCGGCGTTCGTGGAAATTCATGCAACAAAACAATGCGCGACGGTACCATGTACTCCGGCAATAGTTGCCGCAGCGCATTCCGTATAGCCCCTGTATCCTGGCGAGTATCATTCGTGACCAGCCATGCAACAAGGTGCTTATCGTCGCCGATTTCACGCAACAACACAACGGAGTCCTGGATCGATGGCTGTTGCCGAAGCACGCTCTCAATCTCGCCCAATTCGATGCGGAATCCACGAAGCTTGATCTGATGATCCAGCCTTCCGAGAAATTCGATCAGTCCATCTCTTCGATAACAAACCAGGTCGCCCGTGCGATAGAGACGAGCTCCGGGCGTAGCGCTGAAAGGATCATCAATGAATCGCTCCCGAGTTAGCTCCTCGCGATTCAGATAGCCTCTCGCCAACCCATCGCCACCAATCAACAATTCTCCGGCAACACCGATAGGAACCGGCTGGTACTGCGCATCCACAATGTAGAAGGTCGTATTCGCTATCGGATGCCCAATCGGAATCGCATCTTCTGTTCTTCCCGTAAGACGAAGAGCAGAAGACCAGATCGTCGTCTCCGTAGGACCGTACATATTCCAGACGCTCTCAGCATGATTCAGTAGAGAATTGGCAAGCCCGGTCTCGAGCGCCTCTCCGCCGCAGAGTATCTTCAGGAGCGCATCGCCCCGCCAACCGGCACTTAGGAGCAACTGCCACGTTGCAGGCGTCGCCTGCATCACCGTGGGGCGAATGCGTTCGAGGTCGTCCATGAGGGAAACAACGTTGCCCGGCTCAAGCGCGATACAGACCGTGCCACCAGTGAATAACGGCAGATATAGCTCAAGGCCCGCAATATCAAAAGAGATAGTAGTCACGGCGAGCAACACATCGTCACTCGTGAAGCCCGGCTCACGCTGCATGCTTTCGAGAAAGTTAAGCAATGCACCGTGCTGGATCTGAACACCCTTGGGTCGTCCCGTCGAGCCTGAGGTAAAGATGATATAGGCAAGACTATCGGGCGTAACGCGCGTTTCGAGATTGGCTAAAACGTCCGCTTCCACATCTGTTCGCAGTTCATCGAGGCAGAGCACATGAGCGCTCGTTTCCGGGAGAGATGCCCGCAGATGCGTAGAAGTTAGAAGCACCTTTGGCTGCGCGTCATCGAGAATATCTGCGATACGATGCTTCGGATAAATCGGGTCAAGCGGAACATAAGCTCCACCCGATTTCATCACACCAAGCAACGCCGCCAGCATATCCGTGGATCGTTCCATGTAGAGTCCGACAAGGACTCCGCTGCTTACGCCAAGAGATTGCAGCGTATGAGCAATCTGATTCGCGCGCTGGTTTAGTTCGTTGTATGTCAGTGAGTTTGCGCCCGCAATGACAGCGATGCGGTCAGGAGCAGCCGCAACCTGCGCCTCAAATTTTCCATAAAAGCAGACGTTGCTTTCATGAGGCGCGGCAGTCGCGTTCCACTCTTTCAGAATTTGCAGACGCTCATCAGTCTTGAGCAAAGGAATCGTGTCGATCGGCTGATTCGGATCGCTGTGGATAGAGTCAAGCAGCGTTAGAAAATGCCCTTGCAGCTGTTCAATTGTTTCGCGATCATACAGATGCGTGTTGTATTCAAAATACGCGCGCAGCGTCCCATGACGCGGATAGACTTCCACTGTTAGATCAAAGCGAGCTGTGCCTGCGTCGAATTCAATCGCAGTAATCGCCAGGCCGCTTAATTGAAGATCTTCGAGTGGAAAATTCTGAAGTGAGAAGATCGTTTGAAACAGCGGCGAATGCTCTGTCGTGCGCTCTGGACGCAGAGCCTGCACCAGTCTTTCGAACGGAACATCCTGATGTTCATAAGCGCCCAGGGTTACGTCGCGTACCCGCGCTATCAGCTCGCGAAAAGTAGGGTTTCCTTCGAGGCTTGTGCGCAATACAAGATTGTTCACAAAGAAGCCGAAGAGCCCATGCATCTCGCTTCGATTGCGACTCGCCGAGGGAGTGCCGACCACAATATCGTTCTGCCCTGAGTAGCGATACAGCAGCACGTTAAAGGCTGCGAGCATGAGCATAAATAGCGTAGAGCCCTCTTGACGCGCGAGCTGCTCTAACGCCGTGACCGTCTCCACTGGAATGACCATCAGGAGACGATGCCCATCGGAACTTTCAACCTGTGGCCGACGATGATCGGCAGGGAACTGAACTACAGGAGGTGCGCCTGCGAGCTGCTTCTTCCAGTAAGGAAGTTGCCGGTCCAGCTCTCCGCCATCGAGCCATTTTCTTTGCCAGTCTGCGAAGTCCGTATATTGAATTGCAAGCGGAGCGATCGTAGATTCCGTGCCCTCAACCGCATGTCGGTAAAACTCCGCAAACTCGCGAATGGCAATGCCGAGCGACCATCCATCGGAAATGATGTGATGCATTACCAGCAGCAATGCATGCGAGTCCGATCCAAGCTTGATGAGCGTTGCGCGAAGCAGTGGTCCCTGTGCGAGATCAAAAGGCACACGTGCAGCCTGCCCGATCCAGGACTGCAACTCGCACTCTTGTGCTTCTCCAGTAAGCTGCGTCAAGTCAAGCGTTGAGATCTTCCAGTCCACTTGATCCTGAATGATGACTTGCGGCACACCGTCCACTTGGATAAAGGACGAGCGCAGCGTCTCATGCCTCGCAACAATCGAAGCGAGCGCGATTTCAACGGCATCCAGATGCAGCGGCCCCAGCAAACGCATTGCAGTTGGAATGTTGTATGCGGGACTCGTCGGATCGAGTTGCGTAAGAAACCAGAGCCTCTGCTGCGCCAGCGAAAGCGGTAATGGATTATTCCTATCAAAAAGACCGATGCCAGAGCCACCCGCACGAGCAGCTTCCCTCGATGAGCGCAGGAAAGAGATCAACTCCTGCTTTCGTTCTGCAAGCTCCTCGCGCAGCTCGGTAGTCAAAACCCCCGTTGGCGCGCTGCACTTCAGCTTTTGGCCGTCCAGGGTCAGCACGATTTCCTTGGCTCGCAGATCGGTGAGAAACTCGACGATGGTTTTCATGCCCATATCTCATCTTCCACAGTGGGCACAAAATCCTCATTGCGATCGTCGCGATCGGAAAGGGAATTCAGCAGGGCATGCCTCACCGTGTGTACGAGCCTATCGCGGCAGGAGGCCAGAAAAAAGTGATCTCCGGGCAATGTATGCGCAGTGAAAGGGGCGCTTGAATGCTCAGCCCACGCTGCCATCGCCTCTGCAGTTACAACCGGATCATGCGCTCCCACAAACGTTGTGATCGGGCAAGCAAGCAGTCGCTCCTCCACATACCTGTAGCCCTCGTAAGCGGCAAAATCCGCACGCAGAGTAGGCAGAAAGAGCTGCATCATTTCAGGATCGTCAAGAATCGCTGCGGGAATGCCAGAATAGCGACTCTGAATTGCATCGATAAATGCCTTATCCGGCAGGTGCCCAAGCGGAGGCAGAATCCTCTCCAATTGCGGTGCGCGAGCCGCGCCCACGAACAGATGCGCAGGCCCCCGCTGCCCATTCCGTCTAAGCAAACGAGCTACCTCAAAGGCCACGAGAGCGCCGAGGCTATGTCCGTAAAAGCAGAACGGCCTATCATCTAGAGTCGTCAGTGCAGCAGCAATCTCCTGCACCATTTCACTAACGTGATTCAAGGGAGTCTCAAGAAACCGTGCGCCTCTGCCGCGCGACTGAATCCAGATCACCTCAACCTCAGGCGCAAGTAATTCCGGCCATCCAAAGAAAGCCGAAGGAGCACCGCCCGCGTATGGAAAACATAGCAGGCGCATCTTCGCATTCCCCGCAGCAGGGATCGCAGACCGCAAAGCCTTCGGTCGAAGCAGGCAACGGGGTTCCGTATGCTGGATCAAACAGAGTCCTTATCGAGCAAAATCAGATTGAGCAAAGTGAAACAGGGTTGAAGCCGATCCTCACGATGATATCGGTTGCCACCATAGTTAAGCCCATCCCACAAAAGTTACAGGATGATCTCTACTCGTTGCTCAGACTGGTCCAGACATTCCGTAAGTTTCTGTGCGAGGATGCTCACGCTTGGCTCAGCCAGCACCTGCCCGTGATCGCCAGGAATAGGAAAAATTTCCACTCCATCGGCAGCCGTTTCTCTCCAGCCCAGGTCTTCCGGCAAACGCCAATCATCTTCGCCAGTGGCGCGAAACAGCGTGACTCGCCCCTCGTACGGCAGCACCTGGTAGTTCATCGCAGCAACCAGGTTGATGTCGCGAATGCTCTTCATCGTAGATGTAATATCGACCCTGCCTCTCGTCGCCGAGATGGAGTAGATCATACGCAACCACCGGCTCTTGAGCCGATTCTTCAGGTAAGCCAGCTTGCTGGCCACACCCAGTTTGCGCGTATGCAGGTAGACAAGGTGGAGACGGTTATAGATCCGCAGATGCAGCGGCCCGCGATTCGGCAACCTTCGCATATAGCTCGGCTGCCATGTATCCAGCATGCCCAGCAACCCAACCACTTCGCCTGAGGCACGAAGCTGTTGCGCCATCTCGTAGGCCACGAGCCCACCAAACGACAATCCCAAAAAACGATACGGACCATGAGGCTGCACGCGGCGCAGTTCGCGAATGTAGTACGCAGCCATGTCCTTGAGTTGCAGCAGCGTCGGTGCGTTTCGCTGCAGCGCCTGCGCCTGGATGCCATAAACCGGCTGATCCAATTGCAGCCGCTTCACCAGCCCAAAAAATCCAAGAACATTTCCGCCTACGCCATGAATCAGAAATAAAGGAGGCCGCGTTCCCTGGCTTCGAATCGGCACAATCGACCAGTCCTCCGCCGAAGCCTGTTTCAACTGGATAAGGTCGGCCATTCGCCCAACAGTTCGAGCGTCAAACAAAGACGGTGCGGCCAGGTCGATTCCATACCGCTCTTTAACCTTTGCCAGCAGGCGCCCGCCCAACAGCGCATCCCCACCAAGGCTGAAGAAATCGTGATCGGCATGCACATGCTCAATCCCGAGAACTTCCTGCCACCATCCGGTGAGAGTTCGCTCTAGATCGCTCCGAGATCGGTCATTCAGATCGATGAAGGCAAAACTGGACATAGTTGAGAAACCCGTTCTATCTGGGAAAACAATTACAAAGCAACTACCTTATTCTACTTACAGAACTTTATGATCTCCAGACAAGTATAAATATGCAAAACAAGACTACTTTTCGAAATGGGACGAAGATGAGATTCGGGAATCCATTATCGAAGTAGTAAACAAGGTAACCATATTCAAAAGAAACATCACGGATACCAGCACCAGCGTCGGGATGAATGCCTCGATGAATATTCGATGAATGACGGATGAGTGCCGGTCGATCCGAGAACAGCCAGCGATGCTACGATTTCGACAGTCATTCCTCCCGGTCAATCTTCTGACCAAAGGCGATGGTCAGAAATCACTTAACGCATAGGCGAATGCTCTGGCTTAGCAGCCTATTTTCAATGTAGGCTTAGGTACACCAAACAGACTACTTGCTCGTTTCTCTAATCGTTCCTTGGCTTCCGGGCCTTCATTGTATTTGTGTCTCACCCCCCATAATTGAGAGTCAAGTGAAGAACCCCAAAAGCACCTATTTCGAGGAAAAGGCCGCCGAGTACCTTGACCGCATTAGCGATTGTTATGTCTACGACAGCGCCAGCGGGCTCTATCATCACCAATCCGAGAAAGATAAGAATCAGTGCACAGATAAATCAAGAGAAAATAACGCCCTAAGTCCGTTTTGGGTGAATGTTCCCAGAGATCGGGTTGTCCTTCGCATTTCTATTGCTACCCTTTGTGCCGTCTTTATCACAGTTGTCTTCACTGGCATGCAGTGGCTTGAGGCGAATCGAAGTGCCAAGGCCACTGAACGTGCGGTCTATGAATCGTGTAGAGCCTCGCAGGTATCCCGGGGGGCGTTCATTGAATCCATCCAAGCAGCTTGGGATACTCATTCTGCCTCCGTTGCGAATACTTATCAAACTATAGTCGCCACAAAGTCTGAAGCCGCATATGTGATTCCATCTACAAAAGAGTCCTTGGAATTTATTCCGGGAGGCCCAATCCAAGCTGCTTTTCAACTTAAAAATATCGGCAAGAGTGCCGCCAAAAATGTCATCTTCAAAGCCAGAACGGTTTTGGTAAATACCACCGCCACTCCTCCATTCGTTTATCCTGAGGGGATGACCGCATCCGTTGATACCCCTCGACTTCAGGAAGGGGCCGGACCAATTATGGGGATTTCGAACGATATTCTTGTTCCCGTGCGAGACGGGAATGCCACTCACATTGCAACTGCCGATGACCTGAAAGACTTTTCTGAAGGACGAAAGGACGTTCTCGTTTTCGCTCGTGTTACCTACGAGGATTCTCTTGGCGTTCGGCATTGGGTGCAGCTCTGTCATACGTTTCCCCCAATAATCAATCGCGCCGATAAGAAACAACTTCATTATGAATGCATTCACTACAACAAAGAAGACAGCAATAGCGCGATGCCAACCGCAAGCTCTATGCCAATCGTTCCTGTATCGGTTCCAGAGATCACGTGTACTGCCCCAAAACAATGACCTGATGTAAATTAGTGCTGTCCTGTCATTGTTATTTATTAGAGCAATTGGCTACGTTGACTAACCCCAAAGGAGTGTGGCTATTTTCTTGCGCCTTACCTGATGGCCTGAGAGGATGGCTGAGCGAGTATCGTAAGGACAGAGTACCTAAGCGGGTCTCGGGTCTCTGTAGAGCGTGTGGCAAGAATCCGTACGCCCCCATTTTTAAGGATTGAAACTCGCTTTTACGCGATTCGCAAATGGCTTTCGATCGATGGATCGATAAATAGATCGATCCATCAGGCAAATTCGTGTAGGCAAATTCGTGAAAAGCTGGCCAGTGAAATCGCAAACAGGACTATCGACATGAGCCGCAATTCCCGGAGAAGGAAATTACAACTTCAGTGAGCGCCACCAGTTTCTCTTTCTCTCGAATCGTCCTGTACACCGGTTTTGCCGCCACTGGAGTCGCCATGGCTCTACCCGGCTCCGTCCTGCCCGCGCTTCTGGTCCAGTGGACGCTCGCCGACAGCCAGGCCGGACTCCTCTTCTTTCTAGGCTGGCTGGGCTCATCGCTTGGAGCACTTCTCGTACGCGGCTCCCTGGTTCGATCCCTTGTCCTCGGCACATCGCTCCTGGCAACCGCGTCTTTTGGAATGGCCTTCGGTTCGCGAACAAGTTGCTTCGTGTGGATGGCCATCTTCGGAGCCGGCCTCGGCGCCACCATGACCGCCATCAGCCTCCTGCAGGCTGCCCGCCACGCCCAGCATCGGGGCATCGAACTAAACCGTCTCAATCTCTTCTGGGCTCTGGGAGCATGCACCTGTCCTTCACTCGCCGCACACTCTCTCCGCATTGCAAACATCCGCGGAATCTTCAGCGCAGTCGGTTTCTTCTTCGCAGCTCTTCTGCTCTGGGTTCTGGTCATGGAACGCGATCAGCCCGTAGCCAGCCAGCCGTCTCGTCTCGCAGCAACCTCCGCCGGGCCAACCTCGTGGCTATCAGGCCTCACTCGATGGCCGCTTCTCATCATTCTTCTCATGTTTCTCCCCACCGGAATCGAAAGTGCAGTCGGCGGATGGATCGCTGCCTATGTCCAGCGCACGCAGGAGACAATCGCCACCACCGTCACCGCCGGCTCCTGCTTCTGGGTGGGAATGCTCTGCAGCCGCACGCTCAACTCGACCTTCCTGCTCCTGCGCCGTTCCGAGCGTTTTGTCCTTGGCCAAAGCATGATCACCATCGTCTTCGGAATGGCTCTCCTGCTCGTCAGCAAAACCAGCCTCGGCATCCTGCCTGCCGTCTTCCTTACCGGATTCGGTTTAGGCCCTGTCTATCCGTTGCTCCTCGCTCAGGCCCTCCAGTATTCCGAAAACACCGTGATTTTTTTTATTGCCGGTTTAGGTTCCTCTTTCCTGCCCTGGCTCACCGGAGTCGTCTCCACCTCAGCTTCTTCTCTGCGTACCGGCCTCTTCGTTCCATTCGCCGGATCGCTGCTGATGCTGGCTCTGGGCCTTCGCCTGCTGGCAAAACCATCGTTGCCTCCGCCTCACGCTGCTTCAAAATAAGCATCCCTCCGCGCCGCAAACCGCGCAGACAGGGCTGAAATTAGCCCGACGCAAATGCAACGCTTTTCTCTGGTTTTGGGCATCTGATCAACATGTACTGTAGTGCTCTTGACGATCGTTAATCGGCGGTGTTATCTCTGGTATCCATTGCGCAATCGCTTGCGCACGAACCGGCTTAATCCTCAAAAGGGATAAATGCCGCTCCTCGGTTCGGCACCAAATAAGGCTCGTAGGGCTGTGTAATCGATTCAATCATCGAGACAGCCCGTGGCAACCAGTTGTTCTGCTTTGGAGGCAATATGAACTTGAAATTTAAGATAAAGTGGCAAATTATGCTCGCGGCCATCGTCGTGATGATCGTTGGAGCGCCGCTCGCACAGGCACAATATCGTGCCTCGATTCAGGGGGTCGTGACCGATACCACCGGGGCTGTAATTCCAGGCGCAAAGCTCACCCTCACCGATATCGGCACCAACGGCAAACAGGTCCGCATCAGCGACGCCAGGGGCATCTACAACTTCAACGCCCTGCCCGCCGATACATTCAGCCTCGTCGTCGAAAAGAAGGGCTTCCAGAACCAGGTCCTCGATAAGCTGCAACTGATTCCAGAGCAGGCCAACGCAGTCAACGTGCAGTTGAGCGTCGGAGCCGATTCGCAGACAGTGACAGTCGATGCCTCGACCAGCCCTGCTATCGATACCGAGACCGCAAACAACGGGCGAACCATCACAGAGAATGAGATTCAGCATCTGCCCGCATTCCAGCGCGACGTAACCAGCCTTATCCAACTCGCCCCCGGAGTTCAGGCCGATGGATCGCAGTCCGGCGGCGGCGGCGGCTTCCAGGCCCCCGGCACGCAAACCGGTGCATCTTCCGGCGGTGGCGGCAATTTAGGACATTCAAGCAGCATCTTCGCAACGGAAAACGGCGCCTCGGCAAATGCCAATGGCGGCCAGTTTGAAACCAACGGCTACACCGTAGACGGCATCAGCACCGTGAGCGCGGTCTGGGGCGGAGCAACGGTCATCACCCCCAGCGAGGATTCAGTCGGTAACGTCAAGGTTGTCACCAATGCCTATGACGCAGAAAATGGCCGGTTCTCCGGCGCGCTTACTGAGATCACCTCGAAGAGCGGCACCAACGACATCCACGGCAGCTTCTTTCTCCAGGTCAATCGCCCAGGACTGAACGCGTATCAGCGTTGGAATGGCCCTTCATCGGTGCAGGCCTTTGATCCGAAAACCGGAATCAAGCTCACCCCCTCGGAACGCGGTCTCCTCCGGGACTCCGACCGCTACAACCAATGGGGCGGCAGTATCGGTGGGCCAATCTGGAAAAACAAAATCTTTGCCTTCTTCAACTACGAGGGCCAAAGCCAGAACGTCTTAGCGACCGGCACCGGATGGTTCCCGACTGCGGCGCTCGCGGCACTCGCTCCAACCAACAGCCTCGCCTCAACGTATCTGTCGTTCCCCGGAGCAGCCGTTCTCGGCACAGTGATTGGCTCTGCAACCTGCAACGATGCCGGACTAACCGAAGGCGTCAACTGCCGGACCATCGCAGGGCAAGGTTTGAACATCGGCTCGCCGCTTGCCACTCGCCTCGGGACGCAGGATCTTACCTACGTCAGCAACGGCACACCCGGCGTTGGAAATGGACTTTCCAACACAGCGGATATCGCCCAGTACAGCACAAACAATCCAACCAGCAGCGACTTCAAGCAGTACAACGGCCGTCTCGACGCCGATGTAACCAGCAAAGATCACGCCAGCTTTGCAATTTACTGGGTTCCAGCCACCACCACAACGCATAACGGTGGCCTCGGATATCAACTCTTCAATCACTCGCAGATCAACGATGCCTTCTCCGTGATCTGGAATCACATCTTCTCTCCGACCTTCCTGAACGAGGCTCGTGCCAACGCAGCAGGCTGGCGTTACAACGAGCTCAACGGCAATGCTCAGGCTCCATTCGGTCTGCCCCAGGATAGCGTCACCGAAACCGGAAGCATTACCCTCGGTAACCTTGGCGTATCAGCGCCTGCTCATCTGGACCAATGGACCTATGGCTACAAGGACGTTGCAACCAAAGTTCTCCATTCGCAGACGATGAAGTTCGGTGTTGATTTCACCCGGCTCTACTACTTGAATGATCCCGTCGGAACCCCAAATTACAGCTTCTACAACCTATGGGATTTCCTGAACGATGCGCCTGAAGCAGAAGGCGGCAATTTCCAGGCGACCACCGGCATTCCCGGCGGATTCCGCAATGACAATCGCGAAAACATCTTCGGCGTCTTCTTTCAGGACGACTGGAAAGTCCGTCCCAATCTAACCCTGAGTGCCGGACTTCGCTACTCTTACTTCGGACCGCTCACCGACAAGGACGACCACATGGGCGTCCTCTCCTTCGGCAACGGTTCCGACTTTCTGACAGGGATCAACATCCGCACCGGCATCGCTGCCTGGACGGCACAAAAGCTGAACTTCGGACCGCAGGTTGGCTTCAACTGGAGCCCGCTTTCCTCCAATGGAAAGCTGGTTTTCCGCGGTGGTTATGGCCTGAACTACAACCAGCAACAACTCGCGACGGCCAACAATTACGACGGCAATCCGCCGGGAACCAGCTCTCTCCCAGGTTCAAGTAAGAATCCGACGCAGATCAATCCGAATATCATCTACGCCATCTCCAGCAGCCCGACCGATCTCTTTGGTTATCCTGCCAACCCAAATGCCATCACAGCATTTAACTCCAATGGTCTGCCCGTGACAGGCGCTGCAAATCTAGGCGGCTTGCCCGGTCACATGCCTACCGAGTATTCCCATCACTATTCGATCGACATGTCGATCGATCTCGGACATGCATGGGTCGCAAACCTGGGCTACGAGGGTAGTTCCAGTCACCATACCCTCTATAACTACGACGCCACGGCTCTCGGGCAGATCATGGGTGCCCCGCAGAATCCTCTCGTCAACAGCGTCAACACCTTCGGCAGCCAGGGCAAATCCAATAACAACATGATGCTCGCCGGAATCAAGCATCAGTTCTCGCATACCTTCTCTGCGGAAGCTCAATACACCTGGGGCCACAGCATGGATACCGACTCGGGTCCATACGCACGTGATCCCTATTTGTACAATCCCAGCTTCTCTTACGGGCGTTCGGATTTCGACATCAACCAGTCCTTCAAGTTCTTTGGTGTCTGGCAGCCGGTTATCTTTCATGCCAATCACAACTGGGCTGAGAAGGTCGCTGGCGGATGGTCCTTCAGCGGTATCCTGACCCTCCACACCGGCTATGGTTGGACCCCGCTGTATCAGGAGCCACACCAGATCTATTGCAATACCTGCAACTATGGATTCTCAAACCTGCGCCCCATCTATCTTGGCGGAGCTGGCAATAGCACCAGCAATAACGCATTCAAAACCGGCAGCAACTTCCCCAACAAGGGAGCCTCTCACACCGGCACCAACCAGGATGAGTTCCTAAACAACTACTTCCAGGTTCTGAACTACGCGAGTGCCATCACCGACACGCCTGGACAGACAACCAACAACTTCATCCCCGCACCGGGAATCGATCGTAACTCGTTCCCCGGCCCCGGATACAGAAACGTCGACTTCACTGCCTCTAAAGCATTTGGTCTGCCCAACGTGCGTATCCTGGGCGAGAGTGCGAAGATCGAAATCAAAGCCAACATGTTCAATGTCTTCAATCTGTTGAACATCAACCCCAGCAGTCTCGCAACCAACGTGGAAAACTCAAATCTTGGCCAGGCATCAAGCGCACTTGGATCCAGAACCATCGATTTCCAGGCCCGCTTCAGCTTCTAAATAGTTCCACGCATCCCAAATCGCACAGCAAAAATGGCCCGGAATTATTCGGGCCATTTTTGCGCATTCAAGAAATCAATTGCAGAGAATTAGCCGCAACAGTCGCACAATGAAATCGACGTCCACCTCAGCCCAGAGCCGCTGCAGCTACCGTTGCCCTTAGCCTTTGCTTTTGCCCTTAGCCTTTGCTTTTGCCCTTAGCCTTTGCCGTTGCTGCTGCTCTTGCTGTTGCTGTTGCCGCTGCTTTTCTGTCTGTCATTCCCGAAGGGAATCTGTTTCTGCCCTTAACCTTAGCCCTTCGAATAGCCCCCAATAGAAAAAATCTACATAGCCCCCCACCCCCCAGGGTACAGGCACAATTCACCATCCATTCGCCCTTAAGCGAAACACAATCAATGCGGCGAACGCGTAGTAGATTTCCGAATGACAAATTCAGGATGCACGGTGATCACCGAACCGGGAGCCAGCTTTCCATCCCCCTGAATCAGCCCCAGAAGCGTCGTAGCCGCTATCTGGCCCATCTGCCGCAAAGGCTGCCGAACAGTCGTGAGTGCCGGGTGACTTGAAGCCGCAAAGAGAACATCGTCAAAGCCCACCACCGAGACATCGCGCGGCACCTGCAGCCCAGCCTCGCGTAAAGCAGTGATGGCCCCCACGGCAGAGGCGTCATTGAAGCTGAAAATTGCCGAGAAAGGGATGCGGCGTGCAAGCAGCTCCTGCGTCGCCTGGTGACCAGGCTCAGGCCCCGCATCGGGACTGACTAATTGAATCGTCAACTCGGGATGAATCTCGATGCCTAGCTTTTTCGCGACTTCGCGAATCGCCTTCCACCTCCGGCTGGTATCCGAACTGAAGGACTGTCCTTTAATAAATGCAATCCGCTGGTGTCCCAGTTTTTGCAGATGCTCCAACGCAAGATGAGCAGCCTGGATGTGATCGAGCTCCACACTGATCGAGTTCTGATTATGCCAGTGCCCTGAGACCGCCACCACCGGCACACGAACCTCTTCACTCATCTTGGTGTCCACAGCGATAATGCCGTCCACAGCCCGTGAAATCATCAGCCGTGGATACTCCGCAAGCAGCTCCTCGTGATGGCGATGACTCGCTACAAAATAGAAGAGGCCCTCCTTCAGGAGAGCATCTTCTATCCCACTCAACACTGCAGTCGAATATCCCTCGCTGATCTCGGGAACAAGTACGCCGACCGTGAATGTTCGCTTCTGGCGAAGGCTGCGCGCGATCACATTGGCTTCATAGCCAAAGGATGCAGCAGCCTCCAGCACACGCTGCTGCGTAGCCTCGGCAATGCGATGGGCCTTGGCCCCCCCGTTGATCACACGGGACACGGTGGATTGCGAAAGACTAAGGTATGCGCTCAATTCCTTGAGCGCAATGGATTTTCCGGCAACTGGCCGCGTCAATTTCTCAGCGTGAGCGTGGCCAGGATTAGCTTTTTTTGTCATTGTGTTTATCTATCAAAACCGAATGATAGCAGCACAACTGATTCGTTCGTATGTTGAGGGCTCATGCGTGAGCTTATCCACGCACAAAGCCAACCTTCTTCATCGCGCCTGCTGCTTCGGGATTGCGCATGAACGTATCCCATATCAGACTGCTGCGCAGGTTCTCAGCCATGATCACAGTGATGCCCTGGTCGATACCCAGTACATCGCTGTCATACCAGTTCGCGGACGGATGAAACGCATCGACAAAACCATATCGCCCCCATGCTTTAGCACCATACTTGGCCTGCATAGCGCGCAGGACATGGATGCAATCGGCAGGAGCAAACGCCAGTGATCCACCGGCTGCGCACGGTACCACGGTTCCGTCCACAGGCCCTTGCAGCGGAGGCCCACCCCAGGCGGTATATCCCTCAGCATAGTCGGATGCACTGATACCCCAGTAGTCTTCGGAGTACCATTTGGGCATCGACAGGCAAAATGCTTTGTGCGCCTTGGTTGCCTTGACTGAGTTGTCGAAATAATTCGTGTAGTCATCATGCTTGCCCCGGAAATCAAACCAGGCCTGCGAATACTGATGCGTGAAGATGGGATCATTGCCGCTGATGTATTTGAATCCGGCATAGTCGATTGTCGGACGGGTAAAGGCCTTCCACGTACTCGGCGCAACCGGGTGTGTCGGTGAACCGACCGCCAACAAATAGATCATCATCAGTTCGCAGTAGTGCTCCCAGCGCGCAGCGAGAAATCCCTTGTCAGGAAACCACCCCATCGAAAAAGTATTGCCGCCATTCAACATCCAGGGCCAATCCACACGCTCGTAAATCTGCGTAGCCAGCGCGTGGATCTTCGCATCCTTGAAATACGCACGGGCAGTCAGCACCCCACACAGGAACAGCGCCGTATCAATCGACGAGACCTCAGAGCCGGGGAAGGGAACTCCGGTTTCAAGATCGGTAAAGTGGTAATAAAACCCATGCTCATGGTGCAGATGATTCAGGTGCCAGTCGAGCGTAGTTCTCACTCGATCGACGATCTCGGAGCGGGATAAAAAGCCACGATGATCCGCGATGCATAGAGCCGTCAGCCCAAATCCCGTTGATGCAATGCTCGCCATTCGCCTTGGATCGCGTGCGCCCGGCGCAAGATCGTTGCGAGCACGATCCAATACCTGGCCGGTGGTCGGGCTGGCTTGCTCCCAGAAGAAGAGACATGCCCGTTTTTCCAACTCTTCCAGGAAGGCTGTGTCCTCGGCTTTGAGGCTGGAATTCTCCGCCATCGCAAGCTGCTGCGGAACAAATGGCGATACCGCCGCTGCTCCCACGAGACCAAGCATTGTCCGGCGACTGACGCGATTTATTGTGTTATCCATAGATTTCCTCATCGTCATTCTCTAATTTGATGCTAGCTATTTTGTTGAAATCCCGAAACAGGCAGCCCATCGGCTGGCTGCGCCACTTTGCCGCTACTGGCCTGATTTACACCGCTTCAGCTGTGGAAAGTAGACTTTTTGAGCGTTTGCGCAAGCGATTGCGCATTGGAATTTGATAACACTCGCCCTACTCCATTGTCAAACAAGACTCCCGTATACAGAGTGGATCTGGATGCCCCGATGCCGCTTGTCCGTTCATGGCAAGATTATTTCGCAGATCATTTTCAAGATACGTGCGCATGCGTGTCCGGCTGTCATCATGAGGGGGTTCCATCGTTCGATTGCGGAATCCCATGATAGCGGAGAGAAGAACAAAGCGAAGAAATGAAGACAATCGCATGTCTTCTGGTGAAAGGTAGAGGCCGATCTTGACAACACTGCCCCGGAAGCAGTCTGATGCTCATGCAGCCCGCACTCTGATTCTGAAGTTGAATTGTTGCTCTTAGGATGAGTGTCGGTCCTATTTGCGCAGGCTATTCTCAAAATACCAACCGTTAAACATCTCAAACGAGGCGATCCGGATGTTGAAGTCGTTGCTTGCATTTGTTGCTCTGTCTTTCTGTGTGCCAACTCTGTCGGCAACGTCCTACTACACGGAACAGCCTAAAGATCCACAAGCTGTTCTGCTGACGCCCGATCATTTTCCTATTCATGGCGACGGTAAGGCTGACGATAGCGAAGCGATTCAACAAGCTATCAACCAGGTACAGCAGGAGCACAATGAAGGAGTCGTGCTGCTGCCGAGCGGTCACTATCGGTTATCGAAAACGATTTATATCTGGCCCGGCATTCGTCTCATCGGCTATGGCCCAACGCGCCCGGTGCTTGTGCTTGCAGAGAACACACCCGGATTTCAAGGTGATCCGGAATATATGGTCTTTTTCGCAGGCCGTCGCCCAGGCGCGCGCGGGGCGAATGGTTCCATTACCAGTGGTGCCGATCAAAAGCCATCGGATGCGAACCCCGGCACATTTTATTCCGCACTGAGCAATGTCGACATCGAAATCAAAGATGGAAATCCTGGCGCTGTCGGCGTACGTGCGCGGTATGCTCAACACTGTTTTCTTGCTCATATCGATTTTCACATTGGCTCTGGATTGGCGGGAATTCATGATGGGGGCAATGTCGCGGAGGATGTCCACTTTCACGGTGGCAAGTATGGCATATGGACTCGCAAGCCTTCGCCAGGGTGGCAGTTTGCCGTCATTGATGCATCTTTCGATGGCCAGCGCGAAGCGGCTATTCGCGAACATGAAGCAGGCCTGACGCTCGTTCGTCCGCAGTTCAAAAATGTACCAACGGCAATTGATATAGACGCGAGCTACCCCGAAGAGCTTTGGATCAAAGATGCTCGTCTGGAAGATGTGACCGGGCCTGCAATTGTGATCAGTAATGAGAATAATCCGCATACGGAAATCAATGCGGAGAATGTCATGTGCAGGAACGTGCCGACCTTTGCGAAGTTCCGCGAGAGTGGAAAAGAGATTCATGGCAAGGACGCAAATTATGTTGTGAGTTCTTTTAGCCACGGGCTGCATTATGCGGATATAGGGGCAACGCCTGCTATTGAAGATGTCTTCGAAGCAAAGGGCGTGCAGATATTGCCCGACCCTGTAAGGACAGATATTCCCGGCTTGCCTGCGATGAACACGTGGGTCAACATTCGCGATATGGGTGCGAAGGGAGATGGAATAGCGGATGATACACAGGCATTGCAGCAGGCAATCGATGCTCATCGCACCATCTTTTTTCCAGCAGGGCAGTATCGCGTTACCGACACCGTTACGCTCAAATCGGACACAGTATTGATCGGGTTGCAGCCTAGTATTACGAGAATTTTTCTGGCGGATCACACCAAAGCCTTCGATGGTGTAGGTGACCCTAAAGCGATGATTGAATCCCCAAAGGGCGGGACGAATATCATCACAGGAATTGGTCTCTATACCAATGGCATCAATCCACGCGCGGTCGCGTTGAAGTGGATGGCAGGTGCGGATTCCCTGGTGAATGATGTGCGATTCCTTGGCGGCCATGGAACGGTAGACAGAACTCCAGATCCGAAGCCTGAGCATCATGGTGGGGATATTTATAACAACACGCACACTGCCGATTCAGAGCTCTCACGCCGCTGGAATGGCCAGTATCCAAGCCTGTGGATTACGGATGGCGGGGGTGGCACTTTCCTGGATATCTGGACACCGAGCACGTTCGCGCAGGCTGGCATGTATATCTCGAATACATCCACTTCGGGACGCGTTTACGAGCTTTCGAGCGAGCATCATGTTCGCAATGAGATCATGTTGCGGAATGCTGCAAACTGGCAGATCTACGCACTGCAAACAGAAGAAGAACGTGGCGAGGGCGGTTTTGCATTGCCGCTGGAGATACTCGATTCGCATGACATCACGGTTGCTAACTACCACTCCTATCGCGTGGTCAGCATGTTTCAGCCGTTTCCTTATGCAATCAAAGTACAGAACTCGCGCAACATCCATTTCCGCAATGTGCATGTTTATAGCGACAGCAAAGCCTCATTCGATAACTCAGTTTATGATGCAACGTACGATATACCCGTACGGCACCGTGAGTTCGCGTATATGGATGTCTCCGGTAATGAGCCGCAGAAGGCAAGTGAAAAAGAGTCAGCTATATTTGCAAACGATCGCCGTGTAGATAAAGTTACGGGCGGATTTTTCAATATCTCTGGAGGAGCGGTCGATGCGGGAGGCGATCCGTACTTTGTCGATGCTCATTGGCAGACGATCTATCGTTGGTCAGATGCGAAGCATGAACTGATCAAGGTGCGAGATAATCCGCTCGACGCGGGCAACCTAATATTCGATAAAGCCGGAGATTTGATTGTAGTTTCTTATCAAGGGAACGGCACTGTCTACAGCTTTAAACCAGATGCGACGGATCTCAATATCACTATCCTTAAGCCGCAGCCAGCCGCGGAACGCGCGGGCGCGACGGCTGTTCTTCCTGTTGATTATTGGCGTAATGAGAATGACTTTGCGTCGAAGATAGTGCAGAAAAAGCCCTACCAGTTCGTCTCACCGGATGGGTCTCTCTTTTTGCCAGCAGGAGAAGATTTTATAAGTGGATCGCTGTATTACGGAATTAAGATGCACGACGTACTGCGTGCGTATGGGCTTGCACATGCGGAACCTGGGAAGAAGTTTTATATAAGCGACGAGTCACAGGAGAAGACCTACGTAGCGACAGTGGCCGAGGATGGCAACATCACAGACGCAAAACTTTTCGCAGACGAGGGCGGTGAAGGTGTTGCGCAGGATGAACATGGCAACGTGTATCTTGCTGCAGGGGATGTCTATGTTTATAGCCCGGATGGCAAGCGGATCGATACCATCCATGTGCCGGAGAGGCCGCAGCAATTGCTCTTTGGTGGAAGCGATGGAAAGACCTTGTTTATCCTGACACGGACTACTCTCTATTCGGCCAGGACGAAGTACAAGGGGCTCTAAAGTAGAGAAGGCCCGCTGCAATCGTTCGCAGCGGGCCTTTTTGTAACAGGTTGTTTAGATTTGAGAGCAGGCCAGAGGGCTTAGGACCAGATTGGTCACGTTGCTGACGATGGCCTCTTCTGTGTATCTGGGAGAGCCCGATAGCTTCTTCCATTCAGGATCGCTGGTGAAAGCATCCCACTTGGAGTTCATCTCTGCGAGATCGGGAAAACTTAACATGTAAGTTAACTTGGGTAGCCGTGGGCCGATAAGTGCATCGGCATAAAAGACGGGCCAGAATCCTGCGCGTTCGAAGATAGCGAACTCGCCCTTATGGAACATCTCGACCTTTCGCACATGGTCTTTATTCGTAGGGCTTTCATATGTGCGGAGTTGAAATACACGCTTGCCGTGGTCGGCCGATACGGGCGTAACTTTCAGCTTGGGTCTGCCTTCAAAAGCAACTAACAGGGTGCTTTCAATACGCACATACGGTGTTTGTGTCGCGGGCGCGTTCCAGAAGGGATCAGCAGCCTTGAGAAACTCCGCGTCTTCGGCAAGACGAAGGTCTGCTGTCACGAGAGTATCGAGCGAGTTACTCGGAATCAGCACATAGATTGTCGGAGTTTCCGGGCCGACGGTCAGGTTGAATGCGCCAATTGGCGACATGCCGAGACGGTTAAGCGCCGGAATGAGCGCGCTGGATAAATAGTTCTCGACCAGTTTGCTTTGTGGGCCACTTTGGAGATGGTACTGGCGGAGTTCGTAGTATTCGCGGCCTGCAGCTACGGGTGATTGCGCTGGCAGGTTTCGTGCTCCGAGCGCCAGTGCAGATGCTCCCAAAGATGTTGTTAGAAAACGACGTCTTTCCAATGCTCCCCCTTTTCACTCGATCGATGATCTTGAATTGTATGCTACTTCATCGGTCTTGTTTTTCGATCTCTTTTCAAGGGAAAGCTCATGGATCTATTCGGCTCGCAGGGCGTGCACCGGGTCTACGGTAGCAGCTCGTCGTGAAGGAAAGTAGCAGGCCAGATAGGCAATGACGACCACGCCAAAAGTGGTAACGCCATAAGTCACAGGATCTGTGGGACTGACGTTGAACAGGATCGACGACATAAGCCGCATGACGATAAACGCGACCGCCAATCCGAATCCGATGCCAACACCGGCAAGCAGCAGGCCCTGGCGTACGAACATGGTTGTCAACGTCTGTCGCTGAGCCCCTAGCGCCATTCGGATGCCAATCTCGCGAGTACGTTGCGAGACGGAATACGCGATGACTCCATAAATGCCGACGATCCCCAAGAGGAGTGCCATTGCTCCGGCAATACACAGCATCACGAGGGTGAAAGAAGTTCGCGCCATGGATTTTGTATAGAGAGCTTCGACAGTTGTAACGTCGGCGAGCGGGAGGTCGGGATCGAAGGACCACACAACTTGTTGGACTTGTTTCATCAGGCTTTCAGAACCAGCCAGGGGTGAGCGAATTACATAGCTCACGCTGCGGTGAACGGACTCTTTCTGTCCTTCGAATCGAGACAGAAGCACTGGCCAATATACGCTTGGAGGTGCATCCTTGTTGACTCCATCGTCATAGACATCTCTGACGACGCCGATAACTTCACGCCAGTCATCGATGCTTGCTACTCGAATATGCTGGCCGAGCGCATGCGCTGCATCGTGCCAGTATTCTTTGGCAATATTCTCAGAAATGATAGCTACGGGTCGCTTCTGATATGTGTCCGTCCAGGTTACGTCGCGCCCGGCGATGAGTGGTGTGCCCATCGTCTTGAACAGGCCGGGAGAGATGAACTTGAATCGCCGGATGGGAGGTAGCTGGCCCTCGCTCAAGGGGTGATCCTGCGTGTAAAGAAGATCGTTGGAGTCGGACCCGCTCATGGGCACAGCAGTCGAAAATCCGACTGAAGATACACCTGGGATAGCGGCCAGCTTATCAACGATCTGTTGCTCTATTTGTATGACCTGCTCGCCTTTCGTATCGGGGATTTTCGTCTCGGGAATATAGATGCGAAATGTCTGTAGAGTGTTTGGATCGGCGAATCCGGGAGATACATGCATCAACGCCTGGAAGGTGCGAATCATCAGTCCCGAACAGATGAGCAATACCAATGCCAGTGCTACCTGCACTATTACCAGAGTCTTGCGCGCACGATGCCGTTCACGGCTCTGGCTCAAAGCTCGACCACCGGCCCGCAGACCGCTATTCAAGCCTGATCCTGCAAATTTGATTACCGGAATCAGGCCAATGACCAGGCTCACAAACAGGGCCAACCCAAGGGTGAAAAGCAGCACGGGGAAGTCGATTCCAATCTCGTGAATGCGAGGCAGCCCTACTGGCGCTGTTGCTATAAGTGCGCGCAGTGCTGCATATGCCAACGCGAGTCCGATTACACTTCCAGATATGCCGAGAATGAGACTCTCGAAGAGCAATTCGGCTGTAGTTCGCCCGCGTCCAGCGCCGAGGGCAGTTCGAATAGCGAGCTCCTGACGCCGGCCTTCCACACGCACCAGCAGCAGATTCGCTACATTGGCACAGGCCACAAGCAACACCATGCCGATAGAGCCCATCAACACCCAGAGCACATTGCCTATGTCTCCGATCACATCTTTTTTCAATGAACGTAGATTGGGCTGAATGCGCGCCTTGTCGAAGATGCTTGCGCTGAAGCCATCGGGTGCAGGGAAGCTGCGAATCGAAATAGGCAGCAGCCGCGCCATGTCTGCGCTTGCCTGCTCCATCGAAACACCCTGCTTCATGCGCGCTATGCCCTGATAGCTGAAATTGCCAAGCTTCGTTTCGCTGCGATTCCACTGAAAGGGCAGATAAAGCGCGACATCCTGGTAATCCAGGAAGTGGAAGTCTTTGGGGAGCACGCCTATGATCTGACGCGGTCTTCCGTCGGCGACGATAGTACGGCCGATGACGGATTGGTTGCCGCCATATTTTTGCTGCCAATATCCATATGAAATCACTACCGTCTCGGGCGTACCGGGTGAGTCATCCTGGCGCGTAAAGAGCCGCCCAAGCGCCGGTTGAACTCCCAAAATAGGTAAGACTCCATTGGTTACGTCGAGGCCTTTCACATGCTCCGGCTGGCCGGTTCCAGTCACGCTCAGCGAGTCTCCGGTGTAGGCACCGACATCCTGCAGAGTTGTATTCTGCTCGCGATCTATGAAGTAAATGGACGGCGACATGTTGAGATCCTTGATGCCGATTCCGGGTGCGGTGTGCCAGATGCCGATCAGTTGCTCCGCATGGGGATAAGGCAGCGGCTTCAAGATCACACCATTGATCACGCTGAAGACGACCGTATTTGCACCAACGCCAATGGCCAGCGTGATCAGGGTGATTGCAGTGAAGAGAGGCGCTCGGCCGAGCCTTCTCAGTACCTGTTTGAACTGATCGAAAAAGATCGCCATGCGCATGACCTCTCATCTGCAAAGTCGCCAGAAAATCGCCGGATTTCGTGCTGCGGTCGAGTTGGGATGGCCGCTGCTCTAAGGCGTTACGTCAGGGAGGGAGAGAAAGTTCACACGATGTAGAAAATTGGCGGGAGAAAATCCATTCCTGAAGAGAAGCCTCGTGCCCGGGTCGCCGGAGGGAAATTTGAGACACTATAGACGAGGTTTGGATGACGACTCGACGTAGATTTCTCGCCCTTTCGGGAGCTGCTGCAATATCTGCAACGAATCGGCTGTTGCGGGCCCAGGCAAAACCAGCCGATATTACGCTTGAGATCGCCCCGATTCAGCTTGAAATCGCGCCGGGTAAAGTCATTTCGACAGTCGCCTATAACGGACAGGTGCCAGGGCCGTTGATTCGCTGGCCTGAAGGCAAACCTATCTCCATCGACGTCAGAAATCTCACCTCGAAGGAAGAGATCGTCCACTGGCACGGCATGCGGATTGCGTCGCTTCAGGACGGTGCGATGGAAGAAGGTTCGCCGATGATTCCTGCCAGGGGGCAACTGCGTTACGAGTTTACGCCGCAGCCTTCTGGATTTCGCTGGTACCACACGCATACCTACGCCGGGCATAACCTCAAAGAAGGACTGTACGGCGGTCAGTTCGGTTGTTTTTATGTCGAGCCAAAAGACAATGCAGGCAGCTACGATCAGGAGATTTTTCTGACGCTGCATGATTGGAAAGGCTACATGGGCGGCGGTTCAGATGCGTCCATGGATGTGGTCTACGATTATGCGACGATCAACGACCGGATGCTGGGCCATGGCGATCCGATCCGTGTTCGGCAGGGGCAGCTTGTTCTCTTTCACATTCTCAATGCGAGCGCAACGGTTATGCATTCACTCGCACTTGGACCCCATCGGTTTGGAGTTATCGCAATGGACGGCAATGCGGTTCCCAATCCGTCCCCGGTGCCTGCGATCCGACTGGCTCCGGCAGAGCGCGTGGATGTTGTCGTCGAGATGAATCATCCTGGTGTCTGGATTCTGGGCGAGACCAACGACAACCTGCGCAAGGCCGGCATGGGAATCGTCATCGAATATGCGAATCAGACCGGAGAGCCTGTTTGGCAGAAATCCGATGCGCCAGCTTACGAGTGGGATTATCGTGTCTTTGCGAACAGCGGCGCCAGTAGCGAAGAACCAGACGTTCGCATCCCGCTGGTATTCGATTCAAAATTTCGCGGACACGGTGAGTTTGACTACTGGATGATCAACGGAAAATCGTATCCGAAGACAGATACGATTTCGCTCCAACGCGGGAAGCGATATCGCCTCGTGATGACTAACAAGAGCACGGACGATCATCCAATCCATCTGCACCGTCATACGTTTGAGGTCACGAGTCTCGACGGCAAGCCGCTCTCGGGTCTGCGCAAGGATGTTCTTATCGTGAAGGGCAAGAGCAGCGCTGAAGTGGACTTTACGGCTAACAATCCTGGCCCGACGCTGTTTCATTGCCATCAGCAGAGCCACATGGATTTTGGGTTCATGATGCTTTTTCAATATGCATGACACCGGCTATGCCTTCCCAAGAATGGGTCATCTGGAATAGCCCTTTTGTGGCATCCCTGCATGGCCTTATAGCAAAGAAAAACGGTAATAAATGCCTTCACGTGGGCTACTCTATTGAATATGACTCCCGAATGGGTGCCGTTAAAGGTTGCAGCCTGAAACATTGAATCACTTGAACTCTCCGCGCATAACAGCTTGTTGCGAAACTCTACGTCGATTCCAGTCGAGTGACATCTTATGTTTCAAACGACTCCTACAGGAAACTTAGAAACTTTTCGTCTTTTTTGCGTTCCTCACGCAGGCGCGGGCCCGTCCGCCTTTCGAGGCTGGGCGTCCAGCCTGGGGCCGGAAATTGAGCTGACGCTCATTGAACTGCCGGGGCGCGAGGGACGGTTTCGAGAGCAGCCTTATGTCTCAATGAAACCGTTGATTCAGGACTTGTGCGAAGCGATTTTGCCACACCTGAATGACGATCGGGGATTCGCGTTTTTCGGCAATAGTCTGGGCGGCCTCGTCGCATTTGAGACGCTTCATGAAATCAAGAGGCAAAGCGGCTACGAAGCGGCGCATCTTTTCGTTTCAGCAACGGGCGCGCCTCATCTACCCTCGCCGCTGCCGCTCGTGGCGCACCTGTCCGATGTTGATCTACTCGGTGAGATCCTTACTCGCTACGATGGCATACCTGGGGAGATATTAGCTGACCCGGAATTTTTGAAGGCCATGCTGAGTATTATTCGAGCGGATATGCGAGTGCTGGAGTCCTATGTTCGCCCCGGCATATCTCCGCTCGACTGCCCGATCACAGCCTTTGCCGGCCGCTACGATCAGACCGTGTCGCTTGCGGAAGTGGAGGGATGGAAGAGTCAGACTCAGGCGTCGTTCGACTTGCTCCTTCTCGATGAAGATCACTTGTATCTTCAGAGCGCCAGGCCAAAGCTGACAGAGATCATTCGCAACACTCTTTTGAATGTGAGCTGCGCACGCTAAACAGAAAGATCCAGGAGAAGCATGAAGGCAGCAGAGAATTCCAATTCCGAGCCAATCGCAATCATCGGCATGAGCTGCCGACTTCCCGGCGCATCCAGCCCTGAAGCGCTGTGGCTGTCGATTGTCGAAAAGCGAGACAACCTCGCCGATTATCCGGGAGGCCGTTCGCCGGAGTTGGACGCCTATTACGCACAACCCGGCGTACCCAACTTTGCCTCGACGGCTCGCGGTGGCTTCCTGCCTGATCTCGATAAGTTCGACGCATCTTTTTTTGAAATTTCCCCACGCGAAGCTCAGTGGACAGACCCTCAACAACGTCTTCTGCTTGAAGTAAGCTGGGAAGCGATGGAAGACGCAGGCCTGCGTCGCGAACAACTCGCAGGTAGCAAAGCTGGCGTCTATATCGGCGTATGGGCGAGCGATTACGAACGGCACTCCGGTGCGAACGCTCCCTCGATCGACTTTTTCCATCTTGCCGGTGGCCCGCTTTACGGAGCATCCAGCCGCATCTCCTACCAGTTCGATCTTCGTGGACCAGACGCATCTGTCAATGCAGCCTGCGCGTCTTCATTGGTGGCAATCCACATGGCTGTGCGGGCACTGCGTGCTGGTGAGTGTTCAGTCGCTCTGGCTGGTGGCACCAATCTTATTTTTCGTCAGGAACTCACGCAGGCGCTTGCTTCTGCCAATGTGCTTTCGAAAGATGGCCGCTGCAAATTCGGCGATGCCAGTGCTGATGGCTTCGTGCGCAGTGAGGGAATCGGCGTTCTTGTTTGCAAGCGTCTCTCCGATGCGGAGCGCGATGGAGATCGAATCCTTGGATTGATTCGGGGCACGGCCGTCACGAATAATGGGCAGGTTACAGGCTCCATGTCGAGCCCGAGTGAAGAGGGTCAGCGGCAGGCCATGCTCGATGCAGTGGCTGACGCGCAGTTAGATCCAGCGAGCATTGATTACGTTGAAGCCCACGGCACGGGCACACGTGCTGGTGATCCCGTCGAATTGGCCGCAATTGCATCTGTGTTTGGCAAGCAGACCGGACGATCTTCGATTGTGCGCGTAGGCTCGGTAAAGTCGAATATTGGTCATACGGAATCGACTGCAGGCATTGCCAGCATCGTCAAGACGATCCAGGCATTTCAACATAGATTCTTTCCTCCGACCATTCATGCGCACGAATTGAATCCTGCTGTCGATTGGGATAACAACGGGTTGATGCTCGAACGCGAAGGTACGCAGTGGGAGGCGAACTTCAAATCTCCGCGTCGCGCGAGTGTCAATGGTCTTGGGCTGACCGGGACGAATGCGCATGTCGTTCTCGAAGAAGCACCACCATCTGTGCCGATAAACACGGCCTCCAGGGCAGCTTATCTTCTTCCTATTTCAGCCTCATCAGACGCTGCTCTGCTCGAACGCGCTCGCGATATCGCGAATAGACTTGAGCAGTCAGATCTCAACGGAGATTCTGTAAGCCCATGCAGCATTGCCGATCTTTGTTTCACCGCAGCAGTTAGGCGAACACATCTCTCACATCGGCTCGCGGTTACTGGCACTACATCGGAAGAACTGCAAGGAAGTCTCCGTGCATTCGCATCAGGGCAGGAATCGCGGCTTTCAGCATCCGGTATCGCTAAGCAGAACAATCTTCCAAAGGTAGCCTTTGTCTTCCCGGGCCAGGGCTCGCAATGGATTGGCATGGGCCGTGAACTACTTCAATCCGAACCTGAATTTCGTCATGCAATTGAGGCATGCGACCTCGAGATACAAAAGGAAACAGGCTGGTCTCTACTCGATCAATTGCAGAACCCTGCTCGCGAAGATCAGCTAGCGCGTATAGACACGATCCAACCCACGCTTTTTGCAATGGAAGTAGCTCTCGCCGAGTTGTGGAAGAGTTGGGGAATTACGCCGCATGCCGTGGTTGGGCACAGCATGGGCGAGGTCGCGGCAGCACACATCGCCGGGATTCTATCGCTTACTGACGCAGTCAAAATCATTTGCCGTCGCAGTGCGTTGTTGATGCGTGTTGCCGGTTCAGGCGCTATGGTCGTCGTGGACCTGACGCGCGTAGAAGCAGAGCAGGCTATAGCGGGTCTGGAAGATCGAATCTCTATCGCTGTTTCCAACAGCCCACGTTCTACAGTGCTGGCAGGAGATCCGAAAGCACTCGATGGCCTTGTCCAACGCCTTGAAGCGCAGGAGATTTTTTGTCGCTGGGTGCGGGTTGATGTAGCTTCGCATAGCCCGCAGATGGATCCTTTGAAAGATGATCTGTCCGAGGCGCTTCGCGATATCGAGCCGAGTAGCGCATTAGTCCCAATGTATTCGACGGTGAAGGCAATTGTGATCGACGGCGGCGCTGGTAAGCAAATGGATGCAGCTTACTGGGTCAGCAATCTTCGCGAGACAGTGCAGTTTGCAGCGACTGTAGAAATGCTCATCGAGCAAGGTTTCGATGCGTTCATCGAGATGAGTCCTCATCCGATTCTCATTCCTTTCGTAGAGCAGACGGCCGAGCATGTAGGGCGGCAGGTCCTGGCCATCGGATCATTACGGCGCGAAGAGCGGGAGACTGAGACGCTGCTGCTCTCGCTCGGCAGGCTTTACACACATGGTTTTGAAGTGGACTGGAAGCGCCTTTACCCAGTTGGAAATCAGGTAAGCCTGCCCGCTTATCCGTGGCAGCGCGAACGTTTCTGGATTGAGTCGTCGAATGCGAAGCGTTCGCTCATGCCAGGCTCAGGACACCCGTTAATCGGCGAAGCTCTTCACTCAGCAGCTGGTCAATATATCTGGACTCCAACTCTGACTGCAGACAATCATCCGTGGCTTAAAGATCATGGAGTCGATGGCTCCATCCTACTTCCCGCGAGTGCTTATGTTGAGATGGCGCAAGCTGTGCAACAACGGGTTTTCGCGACGGCTGCAAGAGGCATTGCATCTACGGCATCCATTGAGCATCTGCGTCTCGATCAGGCGATCATACTTACCGCGAACAGCGAAATGCTTCTGCAGTTAATCGCGTCACCGCAATCGGACGGCTCCTTTCATTTAGAGTTTTTCACTCGTACGGAAGAGAGTGCAGAGTGGAATAGAGCTGCAGAAGCACGACTGCGGCAGTCTGTGCAGACTGTCGCTGAAACAGTAAATCTGAGTGCCTGGGAAGACGCTGAACTTTCGCCTGAATCCATAAGTGGTCAGCGCTATGCAGAGTCCTTCGCGCGATTCGGCTACGAGTTCGGACCCAGCTTTCGTCAGCATGAATGGGCAACTCTTTTGAAGAGCGCCGGACTCGCAGCGATCAGGGTTCCTCAAGGGCTCAACGTCAACGGCTACCATCTGCATCCGGCAACTCTGGATGCTGCACTACAACTGCTTGCCAGTGTGTTGTTCGAGAACAGTCAAACGGATACTGCGCTGCTGCCTGTTGAGTTTGACCACATCGAGTTCTTCCCATCCATCGAACGAAGTTCCGTCTTCTATGTTCGCGTGCTGGTGGAGAGCGTCGGCTTGCTGAAAGGAGATGTCGCAATCTATGACGCACAGGGACACATGCGCGTCAGGATTTTAGGTCTCGAATTCAAGCCACTTGCCTCCACTTCCGCAGATCAACTGGAAGCGATGATGTTCACCATGGACTGGGAACCTCTCTCCGATCTGCGCACAGGCAGCAAGCAAGCATCCGGCTCCTGGCTTTTGATTGCGGATCATGCAGATCACAAGAATGTCGCAGATCAACTAGCCAATGCTCTAAGGCAGGCTGATGTTGCGGTTCAAATTGTCAGTCGCGCTGAAGTGCTTAAGAGTGAAGAGCTCCTGGCCGATAACTTAAGTGGTGTGGTCTTCCTTGCTTCCTTGGAACTGACTGCAAGTTCATCGTTGGCACAAGCAGAAGAGATTCATTTGCATGTAGTCCAAGTTGTGCAGCGATTGAGCGATGCAAACGAGGCTTCAACTAAAGGCGGGGAAGAGAACACGCGTTTCTGGACTGTCACCCGTAGTGCCCAATCTATACGCGGCGAATTTATCGCAAGTCCGCTTGCATCTGGAATATGGGGCCTCATCGCTTCGGTGCAAAACGAGTATCCAGAACTGCATGCGAGCTGCATCGATCTGCCGGTTGAGATTACTCCAGCCGAAATTTCTCGCCTTGCAGAAACACTCATCGGTAATCCTGAAGAAGATCGCATCCTGCTTCGTGCGAATGCGTCGTACGCAGCGCGCATGACGCAGTGGAGCGCAGACGATAGCAACGCCTCTATCTTCACCATAACCGGCGATGAAACCAGCGAAGACTTCAAGTTTCCAGGCTCCGCGAATTCCTTTGAACTTATTCAGCGCTCTCGCAGCTTGCTCGAAAGCTTTGAGTTGCGATCTACGATTCATCCTGATCCCGGCCCTGACGAAGTGGAGATTGCAGTTGAAGCGGGAGGCCTCAACTTTCTCGATGTTCTTCGCGGCATGGGAATCAATGACGCTCTGTCGGGATCTCACTTCGGCGGCGAATGTTCCGGAATAATATTGCGTGTCGGCGCTAACATTACCGCGTTTCAAGCGGGGGATGCAGTCATTGCCATCTCTCCGTCTTTTCAGGACGCGACACTCTTTGCCTCGTGCGTGAACATTCCAGCGGCCCTGGTTGTTCGCAAGCCGCAATCGATGAGCTTCGATCAGTCCGCAGGATTGCCCTGCGTGTTTCTCACTGCCTACTATGCGTTGGTCAAATTAGCGCAGGTCAAGCGTGGTGAAGAAGTTCTTATACATGCCGCGGCAGGTGGCGTAGGGCTGGCTGCGATTCAAGTTGCACAATGGCTTGGCGCTGAGGTCTATGCAACGGTTGGCTCGGATGAAAAGCGCGCTTATATCGCAAGTCTCGGCGTAAAGCACATCATGAGCTCGCGTACACTCGATTTTCGAAATGAAGTACTGGCGAAGACGAATGGCGAGGGCGTCGATGTTGTTCTGAATTCACTCGCAGGCCCAGCTATTGCAGCCGGGCTAGAGTCGCTCGCTCCCTATGGCCGCTTCATTGAAATTGGCAAACGCGATATCTGGGAGAACAGCAAGATCGGCCTCAATCCCTTCCTGCGCAACAGATCGTTTTTTGCCGTCGATCTTGCAAAATCCGTTGAAGATCGTCGAGCGATGGTGGGCGAGTTATTCGGCGAAGTTATAGCTCTGTTTGAGCAAGGCATCTTCCGTGCGCTCCCTGTCACGGTCTTTCCGATTTCGCAGGCAGGCGAGGCCTTTCGCATCATGGCTCAGGGTAAGCATATGGGAAAAATTATCCTGTCTATGCGGGGCTCCGATGCCCAGGTGCACTTAGATGCGAGTCGAATTTCTTTCAATGCGACGTATCTTATAACCGGCGGCCTTGGCGGTTTGGGACTAGTAGCCGCAGAGGCACTCGTCGCTCGTGGAGCACGGCAGTTAGTCCTCGTATCGCGCCGGGAGCCATCGGTAGAAGCGCAAGTCATCCTAGATAAACTTGAGAGCCAAGGCGCAACGATTCTCGTCCGCTCTCATGATTTGACTTCGTCCAAAAACGTGGAGGAACTATTTGCCGAGATTCGAAGTTCACGGCCACCTCTGCGCGGTATCATTCACGCCGCCGGTGTTCTCGATGATGCCGTAGTACAACATCTCACAGCGGAAAAGTTTGCCACGGTCATGGATGGGAAGGTTGGCGGCGCGCTTGCCATCGACAAAAACATTGTTCCCGGCGAACTCGATTTCCTTATCTACCACTCATCTGCTGCCGGCATTCTCGGCACGCCTGGACAGGCAAACTACGCTGCTGCAAACGCCATGCTTGACGGTCTCGCTCATCAACAACGCTCGCGCGGCATTCCGGCGATCAGCATTGATTGGGGTTCGTGGGCGGAGGTGGGTTTGGCCGCACTTCAGCAAAATCGAGGAGCCCGTCTCACCTCGCATGGGCTCACACCGCTGACCCCGGCAGAGGGAAGCGAGCTTTTATTCCGCATTCTTGCTGAGGCTCCAACGCAGGTTGCAGCCATGCGGTTTGACGCGAATGCCTGGTGCGATTCGAATCCAATTGCGAGAAGGTCGAGGGTTTTCTCCGCACTACTCAACGAGGCTCGTTCGACAGCTTCAAAGACAATCGACATCGCCGAACAATTCAGGTGGTTGTCATCCGACGCATTGCGTGCAGCGCTTACAAGCTGGGTGCGAGAGCAGGTGTCGACAGTTCTTCGCTGCGAGATTGAACGCGTAGCTCAAGACAAGGCGCTGCGCTCGCTGGGCCTTGATTCGCTAATGGCTCTTGAACTACGCAATCGTCTGGAACGCGGTCTACATCTCAAACTCTCGGCGACATTGGCCTGGAACTATCCGACTGTCGTTGCTCTTGCCGCGCATCTCGAAACGAAGCTTGCATCAGGAACACCAGGTTCAGCATTGGCAAGCGCCCTCGCAAAATCGGAAACCATCGATTCTGCTGCGTTGCCCCAAGAGAACCTTTCATCAATCAAAATATTCGAGGAAGCATCCACGCATGCGACGCCTGTTCGGTCGCATGTAGATCCTTCCGCGGCAGAATTACTGGAGGCCGAATTGATGGGCGTCCAGAGTCTGCTGCATAAATAGGAGATGCATCTTGTCGGAGAGTAGCCAGAGCAATCTGAACCCGAACGACCAGCTCCTCGAGCGCGCGCGCAACGTCATCCGCGAACTTAGAGAAAAGCTAGTCGCCGCAGAGGCGTTAAGTAAGCCTGCGCCTATCGCTATCATCGGCATGGCTTGCGATTTTCCCGGCGTTCGAACAGACCTGGACGCTTTCTGGAAGATGACTGTTGAAGGCCGCGATGCGGTCTCCATGATCCCCGAGGATCGCTGGGATCGCGAAGCTCTCTATGCTCCCCACGCGCCGACGCCTGGCAAAATGAATACACGTGAAGCCGCTTTTCTGGGAGATGTGGCGCGCTTTGACGCGGCCTTCTTTGATGTTGCTCCAGTTGAAGCCGTGCGCATGGATCCGCAGCAGCGCATCTTTCTCGAGACAGCATGGCATGCGATCGAGGATGCGGGCTTATCACGCGAGATGCTTAGCGGGAGCGAAACCGGAGTCTTCGTTGGTGTTCACAGTCAGAGCATGGACTACTATGCGCTGCAGGCCTCAGAGATTGATTCGCTCGATGCTTATGCCGCGACAGGTACAGCCCAGGATGTTATCGCCGGGCGCCTCGCTTACTGGCTTAATCTGCAAGGCCCGAGTATGGCGGTCAATACTGCATGCTCATCGTCTTTGGTTGCATTGCACCTGGCCTGCCGAAGCCTGCGCGCAGGAGATTGCAGCGCTGCCATTGCTGGTGGAGTCAACCTGCTGTTGTCGCCAACAACCAGCGTCGCTGCCTCGCAGTTACAAATGTTGGCTCCTGATGGACGGTGCAAAGCCTTCGATAGTCATGCCGATGGATTTGGGCGAGGCGAAGGCTGCGGAATCGTTATCCTCAAGCGTCTGGCTGATGCGGAGCGCGATGGAGATCGCATCCTTACCATTATTCGCGGCTCGGCAATCAATCAAGATGGAAAGACGAATGGCCTCACTGCACCGAATGGTCTTGCACAGCAGCGCCTTTTGCGACGTGCTTTGGAGAATGCAGGTATTGCGCCTTCGCAGGTGGGCTATGTCGAGGCTCACGGTACCGGCACTACTCTGGGCGATCCTATCGAAGTAGAAGCGCTTACGGAGGTTCTCGGCGCAGAAAATCGTATCTTCCCTTGCGCGCTTGGATCGGTGAAAGCAAACATAGGCCACCTCGAAGGAGCAGCCGGTATTGCCGGCGTTATCAAGGCTGTATTGGTATTGCGCAACGGCTACATTCCTCCCGTCGCCAATCTTAAACAACTTAATCCGCATCTCGCATTGCGAGGCTCAGGTCTGCACATTCCCATGCAAGGCCAACCGTGGCCGCGAAATGGACAGAGGATTGCTGGGGTCAGTTCGTTCGGTTGGTCGGGTACCAACGCGCATTTTGTTCTCGAAGAAGCAGCGGAACCGCAGGCAGACAATTCAGCATTCGTAGCGGAGAGTTCATTCGTAGTTGCAGTCTCTGCTCAGTCAACGGAGGCTCTTTACGCTTTGATGCTGGCCTATGCTGATCGCATCGAAAACGTAGGCCAGCGAGAGCTTCGCGACATCGGTTTCACCAGCACATTGCGGCGTTCCCATCACGCGCATCGAGTTGCAGTTACAGGTACGAATGGCTCTGAAATCGCTGCGATACTTCGAGCCAAAGCAACAGCGTTGAAGGCGCACGAGGGTGTGAGACATTCATCTGAAAACGCAATCCAATCTTCGTCTGATTCTGCTAATCGCTTGCAACTGATCATAAGAATGTATGAACAGGGCAGCGACGTAGAGTGGAAAGAGATTTATCCCTCTGGTGGTCGAACGGTCAGCCTTCCTCGCTATCCTTTTCAGGGTAAGCGCTATTGGCTGAGTGAACGCAGCATCTGGCATTCCTCTACTGCCAATACAACTGCGCCCGATGCCTGGTTCTACTCCACGGAATGGGTCGAGCGGCCTTTGCCGATTAGCTCTACTCCAACGCCATTCAAAGCATGGCTCATCTTCGATGATGGATCTGCATTCGGCGAGACATTGGCTAACGTTGTTCGTAAGTATGGGCACAGAGGAATCCTCGTAAGCAGTGGCGAAAATTTATCCAGACTCTCTACAAATCACTACACGATTCCGGGAGCAAATCCAGATCAGCTTGATCAGCTTTTTGCTCTGTTGGTAAGCGAAGGCATATCGACTGCCAATGTCATTTTCATCGCGGGGCAAAGTCGCGTGGAGGAGCTGACCTCACATGCACTTCACCTGGCGCAGGCTATTCTTCGCAGTAAGCTTGATCTCAAGCTGTGGTTTATTTCGCGGCAATCCCAGGAGGATCATGCCGCTCTGCTGGGCTTCACTCGTGTTTTCGGCCTGGAACATCCAGATCGCTCTGGCGTGGTAATCAATATTGATGAACATGCGGTTGAAGAGCAGGCAATTGCAGTCTTCAACGAGATAGCTCATGTAAACAGCGAAGATAAAGTAGCTCTTCGTGCAGGCAGACGATTCGTTCCGCGTCTCAAACGACGCACAGCGGTGCGCAATAAGAGTTTTACTCTTCGTGAAGATAGATGCTATCTGATCACCGGTGCTTTCGGCGGGATTGGACGGCATCTCGCTGAATGGCTGGTCAAACGCGGAGCACGCAACCTGGTGCTCGTCGGTCGTCGACATCCTGATGAGATGCAGCAGACTGAACTGATCCGGCGTCTTGACGATCTGCGCAAGCAAGGCGTCACAATCCATCTTCAGGTCTGTGATATTGCAGACGCATCCGCAGTAGACTCCCTCTTTCGTGATATTGAACTACGCGCGAAACCGCTATATGGTGTAATTCACGCTGCGGCTGCTATATCTTTTGGATCCATCGCGCAGGCAACCCAAAGAGATATCGATCTTGCTTTTGGAGCGAAAGTAGAAGGAGCCAGGCTGCTCGATTTGCATACACGCAAGCATCCACTGGACTTCTTCTTACTGTTCTCTTCTGCGGCGGTTTCCATCGGTTCGCGAAACGCGGCTCTTTACGCAGCCGCGAACAGTTGCCTGAATTCTCTTGCCATAGATCGCCGACATCATGGACTAGCTGCATCAAGCATTGAATGGGGACTGTGGGCAGACTCTGCCGCCATTGGTCAAAGAAGCCTGATCACAAATTCAGGATTCCTGCCCATGCAACCAGCAAAAGCATTGGATGCTTTAGAGCGCATTCTACTCACCGAAGATCAGACCGACGATTCGACAACGTTGATCGCTGACATTGATTGGCAGACGCTTCGACCAGCGTTGCATATGCAACACCGCGGGCTCTTCATCGCCGACCTAGACGAGGCTCCCAGATCAACTGTGGTAGCAGGCGAAGCTCTTGCGTCAACTCATACGCCGAAGATATTGCTGAAAATTCAAGGTGCCCCCGCAACAGAACGATTGGAGTTATTGATCGAATATGTAAGTGCGGAAACAAAATCAGTGTTCGGTATTGCTGCTGATGAACCTCTCGACGAAGGACGCGGGTTTTTTGATCTCGGAATGGATTCGTTGATGAGCGTTGAATTGAAGAAGCAGCTTGAGTTGGGGCTAGGCGTTCAATTGCCAGATACCCTTACCCTCACTTATCCAAGCATCACTGCTCTTGCTACTTATCTCAAAACCAAACTCTTTTCCGAAGCCAATGATGCGGAGCTTGAGATAGCAGAGATGGACGATGCAGAAACAGATGCTGCAATTGCCGCTGAACTTGCGGCGATTCATCAGAAGCTGGGAGCGCGCTGAGCGATGACAACAGACAACCAACCGCTTAGTTCAGAAAAGCAGACGCTGCTCGCCCTGCGTGCTTTGCGTCGGCGCGTCGAAGAACTGGAGCAGGCGCAAGACCACACTCGGGATCATAGCGAACCGATTGCCATCGTAGGCATGTCGTGCAGACTGCCCGGTGAGGTTGCGCATCCGCAGGCATATTGGCAACTCATGACTGATAGGCGCAATGCAGTGGTCGAGATTCCACGAGAGCGTTTTGATCTTGATTCGATCTTTGATTCGCGTCAACAGACCGCAGGTAAAACATACAGCCGTTGGGCTGGAATGCTCGATACGCCGGGAGATTTCGATGCCGAGTTTTTTGGCATATCTCCGCGCGAAGCGCTAAGTACAGATCCGCAACAGCGCCTGTTGCTCGAAGCCAGTTGGGAAGCACTGGAAGATGTAGGCATGGATCCTCGATCACTTGCCGGGCAAGATGTAGGCGTCTTTGTCGGTATCACCAGTTCTGAATACTCCCAGCATCATCAACAATCAGTTCCTGTCGAAGAGTTCGAAGCCTATATGATGCAGGGCTCGGCGCTCAATGCCGCAGCCGGACGGCTTTCTTATTTTTATGGTTTCTCCGGTCCAAGCATGGCCATCGACACAGCATGCTCATCATCGCTGGTTGCTATTGATCGTGCCTGCCGCAGCCTCTCACAAGGAGAAACGAATCTTGCATTGGCAGCGGGCGTAAGCTTTCTGGCCAATCCTGAGATGCTCATCATCGCTTCACAATGGGGCATGTTGTCAGCGCGCGGAGTTTGTAGAGCGTTTGATGGCGGGGCGGATGGTTTTGTTCGTGGCGAAGGTTGCGGGGTAGTGGTGTTGAAGCGCTTGCGAGATGCCGAGTTATCGGGGGATCGTATCCTTGGTGTGAT
>NZ_JAGSYG010000006.1 GCF_025685655.1 Acidicapsa ligni
GCCGGAAGGGATTGGCTCCGGCTCATGCTGTACTGGTCCACGGCTTCGGACACGGCGCGGGCGAGTGCGACGGATTGTTTGCATTGGAGGTGCCTCGCAAGTGCCTGGCTTGTCTCCGGCGGCGGCGCTGCAGCCTTGGCGGTAAACAGCGCGATCAAATCCTCCGGGGTCATCTTGGGCGCGGCCATCGGTCAGCCCTTCGTACCGATGGCCCGGCTGAAGGTGTAACGCAGCGCCGAGCCGGTGTCTTCCGGGCCGATCACTGATGCGGTTGCAATCTCGGGGTAGGCAGGGGTAAGCAGGTCGCGGACCTGGTCCACCGTCAACTCGGGGCCGGGGTCAGGAATCCGCACTCCGTTGTACTGGAACTCTCGCAAAAGCACTTCGGTTTTGAGGCTGCTCATGACTAATCTCCTTCTTGGACAACTGGCTGAACATCTTTGGGGTGAGGCTCGGAATGAAGCATTCGCTGCCAGTAGTGATCGGCAATGGAGCGGTTCATACTAGGTCGCAATAACTCCAGCGTCTGCGTCTCGTCGAGAACGAAGGCAAAGAAGCCATCCTGTCTTCCGAGATTTCGAGCAGGCCGGCGTGGCACGGCAAGTCCGGTTCCGGGCTGGCGGCGACTGCCGCGAAGAATTCCTTGGTTGCATCTGTGCGCACAAGATGTGTCGCAGCGCGCAATACGGCAGTATCGCTCTCGGTCAAAGCTGGGGCGACCGCAATCTCCCCGTTGTAGTAAACGTCCATAAGAACCTCCGGATGGCTTGTTGAAAGAATGGGACAGAGCGGGTCTGCCGCTCTAAAAGAGGCTGCCCTGTACAGGACTCGTTGGCTCGGGATTGATCGGCAATGGACTCGGTGCCGGATTCTCTGGACCCGATGACTCCGCAGCGCCAGAATCTGCTGCCGGACGGTACTTCGCTTCCAGCCGTTTCAGGATCGCCATCTCAGCAACGCGCAACGATTCGGCTGCTCTCTGTTCGTAACGACCGAGATAATTTCGCTTGCGGATTTCGCGTTGAAGCGCACGCTCCACGTCACAGAACGTGAACTCGGCCTCGCCCCAACACGGCCACTCCAGCGCCTGTTCCAGGAAACGCAGGCGGTCCGTATCGCAGGTGAACCAGGTGGAGTAGAACGTCGCTCGATTGTAATGCGCGTTATGAGGTGCTCCGCATAACGCGCATTATGCGGAGTTCGCTATTATGCGGAGCATTAGCGTCAAAACAGCGTGAATACAGCATTTGAACGCCAGTCCGCTATGCATATTTACGCGATTCAAACTCAACCCCTCGACAGACTTCCGGATCGTCTGTGGCTCACGAGTAACTCGGAAGTGTTGAGCTTGAGCAAAGCTCAATGAGTGACTCGGCGGTTCCGCAGTCGTCTTTGGAGGCTTCATGAAGAACCACAGAAGCAGAGACAATATAATGACAAACGCCAACCGGTAAGAAGAGGCGTCGGCCACATATACTAAAGACATGCACTGCCTGTACTTCCTGAGGGGTTTCTCCGATGTTGACGACTGATGTAGGGCGGGTCGAATCTGAAGACGCTCTGCCCCGGCTAATACCCGACGAGATGGGGAGTGCCCAAGGTGTGATCGCCTGGTCCAGCTTCGTTTTTGCGCTCCTACAAAGCGTCTGTACTTTTTTTACGGCCCTCGACGGTTTCCGCCTACTGATCGGAGTGAGTTCTCTCGCTGCCATTATTCAAGCTGGAGCAGCTTGGGATCATTTTCATGCGGACTGGATTCGGATACCGATGATGGGGTTTGCGCTGGTCGGCGCTTCATTGAATCTCGTCGTCCTCATCCACGTTCGGCACCTTCGTAATCGCCCTGCCTCACAGTGGCGCCAAAAACCGTTAACACCTCGTAAGATAAGCATGGAGCGAGTGCAGTTCATCTTGTCCTTCGTTACGCTGGCTCTGATCGGGATCGAAGAGCTAACGCATCTACGAACGTTTCATAGGCTCTAGCTCGCACTATACATTTGCATAGTTTTCATTTCCGCTGAAGGCATGTAACCTTTCATCAGATTGCGAATCTAAGGGCATGGACGGACTACAGCGCTATGAAGTCGCTCTACCAAATCGTCGCAACGACCATGCTCCTGCTATTCCTTGGGGTGTCGTCGGCGGACTGCTTGGTACCGAAAGCGCGGATGAGCGCCGCAGAAAAAGCATGCTGCCAGCAGATGGCAGGCCAGTGCGATATGAATATGGCGGCGAAGCATCCATGCTGCCAGAAGATCGTTCAGCATCATGATGACGCGGTTCTGAGCGACCTATCGCACTTCGTTCCCGTGCCACTGTCCTTGCATGTAGCAATGCTGGATCTGGATTTTTCTCTTCATGTGTCCGATCAGTCGTTTGTTCTTTTTGAACGGCTAGGACACCCGCCTCACGACCCTCCCAGCTCTTCCATCGAAATTCTAAGGGGCTGATTTAGCTCTAGTTTCCAGTGAAGGCACACATCCGTGTGCTTTCGCGTTTCCGATATGTACGACGTTCGGAGGCGACACGAGAGCTACGCCTTTTGCGGTAAGCATTGATTGCTTGCTGTGGGCACTCCTGACTTCAGAAGTTGTCGGCGACTCATCGCAACCTACCTTACGATCGACAGGCTGTAATTTTTGTTAACAGCTCTGAGGGAGAGGCTTGCCATGATTGACCGTCTTATCGAATTCTCGCTAAAAAACAAGTTCATCATTGTCATGCTTTGGATTGGCATTTCGTTATGGGGTCTGTGGGCGATGTTGCGCGCTCCTATCGATGCGATTCCAGATCTGAGCGACAACCAGGTGATCGTCTTCACGGATTGGCAAGGCCGCAGCCCGCAAGAGGTGGAGGACCAGATCACTTATCCGCTCACGGTAAGTTTGCAAGGCCTGCCTGGTGTGAAGGTAGTGCGGTCTTCGTCGGCCTTCGGCTTCTCGATGATCTTTGCCATCTTCAACGATGACGTTGACCTGTATTTCGCACGCACGCGAGTCCTCGAACGGCTGAATCTTGTGACCAAGCAACTTCCAGCTGGCGTCGTTCCAACGCTTGGGCCAGACGCGACAGGGGTGGGCCATGTCTTCTGGTACACGGTGGAAGGTGGCGGCAAGAGTCTACGCGATCTACGTTCATTGCAGGACTGGTACATTCGCTATCAGCTCAACTCGGTGCCTGGCGTTGCCGAAGTAGCGAGTGTTGGCGGCACCGTGCAGCAATACCAGATCGATGTCGATCCCAACCGGCTGCGCTCTTACGGCATTCCTCTCAGCACGGTCATGCGCGCTGTGATGGCGAGCAACTCCAATGTGGGTGGCAATGTCATCTCCGAGAACGGCTCCTGGTCGATTGTGCGCGGACTCGGACTTATTGAAAACCTTGATGACATCCGGAACATTGTGGTCGGTTTACACAACGGGACGCCAATCTTTGTGAAGGACCTGGGCACGATCAAGATCGGGGACGCCTTTCGCACGGCGGCGCTGGTGAAGAACAGCTCCGAAGCGGTCGGCGGCGTAATCGTTGCCCGCCAGGGTGAGAACACTAAGGAGGTCATCGACCGGGTCAAGCAAAAGATTAAAGAGCTGGAGCCTGGCCTTCCTCCCGGCGTCCATATCGTTCCGTTCTACGATCGTTCGCAGTTGATTGAAGCTACTGTGGACACACTTCGTCACGCGTTGATTGAAGAGATCATTCTGGTCACGCTTGCCCACATCATCTTCCTCGCGCACTTCCGAAGCATCCTCGTAGTCACGCTGCCGTTGCCGCTGGCGGTGCTGTGTTCCTTCCTCCTGCTGCATTATGCACATGTAACTTCCAACGTGATGTCGCTTGCTGGTATTGCGATCGCCATTGGAGTACTGGTTGACGCAGGTATCGTCGTCACTGAAAATGCGTTCCGTCATCTCGAAGGTGTTGATACGAACGATCGAGAACGGGTAGTCGAAATCGTCTTACGTGCGACAAAGCTGGTTGGCCGTCCGACCTTCTTCTCGATGGCAATTATCATTCTTGCCTTTGTTCCGGTGTTTGCGCTTACGGGGCAGGAAGGAAAGCTCTTTCATCCCCTTGCGTTTGCGAAGACCTTTGCAATGGTAAGCGCCACAGCAATCGCACTGACACTTGTACCTATTCTCTGTGTGCTCCTGCTGCGCGGCAAGTTCCATTCGGAGGACCAGAACCCCGTCATGCGCTTTCTGCAACGACTCTATCGTCCAGCTCTGTCCTGGGCTCTGGATCACCGCGCCATCACGCTGGGTGTTGCCGTTGTTTTCCTCGGAGGGGCGATTGTATTGGCTTCCGGGATAGGCAGCGAATTCATGCCACCGCTCAACGAAGGCGACATAATGTTCATGCCTATTGCGGATGCAAGCATCTCTTTGCAACAAAACATCGGATATGCGAAGCGGCAAGACAAAGTACTGGAGAGCTTCCCCGAAGTCGCCTATGTCGCGGCCAAGATAGCTCGGGCGGATACCTCAACCGATCCGGCTGGGCTGAACATGACGGAGACCATCGTGCATCTCAAGCCACGCGACCAGTGGCGGCCAGGCATGACCCTTCCGAAACTTAAGAGCGAAATGGATCGCGCCGTCTCTTTGCCGGGCGTGGCAAATATCTGGACTCAGCCAATCATCAACCGGATCGACATGCTTACAACCGGCATTCGCTCTGAGATCGGCATCAAGCTCTTTGGTTCGGACTTGACGGTTCTCGAGAGCAAAGCTCGTGAGATTGCCGACGCTGTGAGAACAGTGAAAGGCGCGAGCGACATCTATCCAGAGCAGGTTACGGGCGGACTGTATCTCGACATCAAGCCTAACCGCGAGGCAGCGGCACGCTACGGTATCGATGTTGGCGAAGTCCAGAATGTCATAGAGACCGCCATTGGTGAAAACAACCTGACCACCACCATCGAAGGGCGACAACGTTTCCCGGTACGCGTGCGTTATGCCCCGGAGTTCAGACGCAATCCGGAAGATATCGCGAATGTCCTCGTGACCGGAGCAAATAGGGTGCAGATCCCACTGGGGCAGGTAGCAGATATCAAACAAGTATCAGGCCCGGCCCAGATCAACAGCGAGAACGGCTTGCTGGAGGTTTCGGTTCTGCTCAATGCGCGTGGGCGAGACGCTGGCAGTGTGATCGCCGATGCGGAAAAAGCCATCAAGGCAAAGGTCCAATTGCCTCCCGGTTACTACTACAACTGGAGCGGGCAATTTGAAAATGAGGTCCGGGCGAAGAAGCGGTTGCAGATCGTCATGCCCATCGCCATCGGCATCATCTACATTCTCCTCTACCTGACTTACCGCTCTTTCCTTGAAGCAGCTCACGTCCTGCTTGCTGTGCCGTTTGCTCTCACTGGCGGGCTCTACCTGCTCTGGCTGCTTCACTACAACTTCTCGGTAGCTGTCTGGGTCGGATTCATCGCGCTCTTCGGAACGGCGGTGCAGACGACGGTTGTCATGGTCATCTACCTCGAAGAAGCTGTCGAACGAAAACGACTCAAATACGGAATACTGACTATCGCCAATCTGCGTGAAGCCGTAATGGAGGGCGCTCTTCTCCGTCTTCGCCCGAAGTTCATGACGGTCTCGACGATCGTTGCTGGACTTCTGCCCATCTTCTGGAGCACGCGTGTCGGCTCCGAAGTGATCCGTCCTCTGGCAACACCCGTTCTTGGCGGGATGCTTAGTTCGCTCGCCCATGTGCTGATCGTTACACCAGTCATCTTCCTGTGGTTGCGTGAGCGAGAACTTCGCCGTAGCCAATCGCAGGGGGAAGCATTGCAGCCGGTGGAAGCAATACAACTCTCTCAAACCTCTCTCTAAGGAGAATTCTGATGAAGACTGTTTATGCAATGCTGTTGATGTTCATCGTCGTTCTGGCTGGTTGCAATGGCGGCAAGGTGGATGTCAATTCACTTAAACCTGCAGCGACCCGCACGGTTGGAAAACTAACCGTCGTGCTTTTGAACAAGAGCGGCGAACTCATGCAAGGGCAAAACGAGTTTGTCGTGCAGTTCAAGGACGACCAGGGGCAGCCCGCGGATGTAGGTGATGTGCAACTTGGCTCCAGCATGTCCATGCCCAGCATGGCACCTATGTCAGGCGATGCGGAGATCACGCCGACCGGTCAGACAGGGATCTACAAAGTGACCTCGAACTTCGCGATGAGTGGGGCATGGCACTTCACTCTCTCCTGGAACGGACCATACGGCCATGGACACACAAACTTCAACAACAACGTGAGGTAGAGAGATGAAGAGACACATGCTATCCCATCGATCATGGCTGTTTCTGATAGTGGTGGTGCTAGGCGGGATATCGCTTCCTGCTCAGGAAGTCCCGTCTCGACCGGCGAGTGATTTTCTTGACGCTCAACAAGGCATCACCGAAACGGAACTCGTTACGCGGGCTTTGGCCTCAAACCCTACTCTGTTGGCACAACGTCAACAGATCGAGATGGCGAAGGGAGACGTAACCCAGGCTCACCTCCATAAGAACCCATCGTTGATGTTAGGTGGACTCAAAGAAGTGAACGGCGACGATCACGGGATCAACGCTACGGGTTCGCTTCCCTTGGAACTCTACGGACGCCGCGCTCGACGTACTGAGGTAGCGGAGAGCAAGGAAGATGTTTCGAAGCAGAGCGTCGCAGATCAGGAGCGCCTGCTGACAGGAGAGGTGCGCTCGCGTTTTGGAGAAGCGCTCGCGTCAGTTCGCAATCTGATGTTTGTGGAACAACTGCTAAAGGTGAACGAGGACTTCCTGAAACTCATGGAAGATCGGGTCCACCAGGGAGCAACGCCGCCGCTCGATGCCGACGAGACTCGCGTTGAGGTCAACCGCATTGAGACAATGCGTATCGACTATCAAGCCAAGGCCGAGATTGCGCTGCTTGGCCTCAAGGAAGCGGTCGGGATCGACCCAGAGGAACCTATCCGGTTAAAAGGCGAGCTTGCACTCGGCTCGCTTACCTATGACCAGAAACAGCTTCTTCAACTGGCGATGGAACATCGGCCTGATTTGGCCATGCAACACGCGAGCGAAGCGCTGGCTAACGCAGAACTCCGTTCAGATAAGGCGATAGGAAAACCCGATGCCAGTGTCTTCGGCGGTTATGAGCGTCCGAATAGTGGCTTCTCGCAAGAGGCATTTGATACAGCGGGGAACCTCAGTCCAATCCGTCAGAGCTTCAATCATGTCGTCTTCGGTCTCAACATCAACCTGCCGGTCTTTGATCGCAACCAAGGGACGGCAGTTGCCGATACCGCGGCGATCCGGGCCGCGCAGAGCCAGATTGCGGCGGTCAATTTGACCCTGCGACATGAGGTTATACAGAACCTGATTCGATTCAACGGAGCCCAGGCGCGAGTCGCTGTCTACCGGAGCGGTGTCCGTGATCAAGCTTCACACAATCTGGATGTAGTTCGGCAGACCTATGCCTATGGTCGCAGCACTCTGTTGGATGTCATAGCGGAGCAGCGCCGTTACATCGATATTGAAACCGGATATACAGACATCCTGCTCAACGCTTATACAGCACGCGTATCTCTCGAACAAGCAGTCGGAACCGACCTGCAATGAAAGGTGAAGCTATGCAGAATGCAGAGAAGAAAGAAGTCCCCACAAACCCGCGTCGCCGGATCATTTGGATCGGTCTCGGTACAGTCACGGTTCTCGCAATTGTGGCAGGAATCTGGTTCGGAACGCAGAGCATTGCCAAGCCCAAGACGAAGCAGCACGGCCCCATGCCGAGTATGGCTGATATGCCTGCCCCCATGAACGATGATTCAGCGGACTCAACAGTGAATGGCACAACTCTACAGGTCGACCTCGGTCCGGATGATCTCAAGAAAGCGCAGTTGACAACCGTTCATGTTGACATGGGGAAGACTACCAGCACGCTTCGAGTTCCCGGAATCGTCAATCCGGATGAGTACCACGAGGTCCATGTCACACCGCTTGTTGGCGGCATCATCAAACAAGTTCCCGTCGTGCTCGGCGATCATGTGCGACGCGGCCAGACCCTGGCAGTGATCTTCAGCAGTGAGCTCGCGACGGCCGAATCCGAATATCTTGCGATGCTGGCTGAATTTGAAGCCGATCACAAAAAGCTTGAACGCACGCAGAACCTCGTCAAATTAGGGGCAGCCAGCCGGCAGGAAGAGGAAGAGGTGACGGCGGACCACGCTGCACATGACGCACATGTGCGGGCAGCTTTGGAGAAACTAAGGCTACTGGGAGCGAGCGACCACCAGATCGCCGCACTGAAACAAGCCGAACAGATCGATGCCAACCTCTCTGTGCCAGCGCCAATCAACGGCATCGTGTTGACGCGTACAGCGAACCTCGGCCTGGTTACGAATATGTCGCAGGAGTTATTTACCGTAGCAGACCTATCAACAGTGTGGGTGATGGCAAGCATCAATGAGAAAGACTTCTCGAAGGTGCATGTTGGTACAACCGCCACGGTAACAACCCAGGCTTACCCAAGGCGTGTCTGGAATGGCCCCGTTGTCTATATCCAACCCCAGATCGATCCCAGTTCACGGACAGCACAAGCTCGTATCGAAGTGGCGAATCCAGGTGAAAGTCTGCGGCTCGATATGTATTTGGATGTTGCCTTCACCGCCGAGAGTGGCAAAGGCTTAACCGTTCCCGAGGCGGCGGTACAAGCAATCGGAGAAAAGCAATATGTCTTTCTCCCGGTCAAGGATAGCGATGGGAGCTTCGCGGTACGTCAGGTGCGGCTCGGCCCTGCGTCCAATGGCTACTACCCCATTCTCGATGGGTTGAAGCTCAACGACGAGGTTGTCAAGGAAGGCAGCTTCATCCTTAAGGCCGAGGCTATACGCCAACATCCCGAGTTGTAGAGGCAATGGAGCCATGAACGAAAACAGCGAGACACCACAAAATGGCACATCAGGTCCATTGGTGCCTGAGAGCAAATCTCGAATGGAAACGCACCAAGAAACGACGGTTGCAGTGGAGTACAAGCACTCGCTTGCGACTCGCTGGATGCACTGGCTCAATTTTCCGCTGCTGTTCCTGATGATCTATTCAGGAATGCTCATCTATTGGGCCGATTCGCAGCACGAAGGACTCCACTCCCATCAGGTCTACCGCATCGGGATTGGGAATTGGACGCTGTTTCGGCCCTTCCCTCGATGGTTCTACAGCTCTCTGCATCTCAAATTCCAGCTTGCACAAGGGCTGGCATACCACTTCTTCTTCATGTGGTTTTTCGCCTTGAATGGCGTGGCTTACGTCCTCTATACCTTCCTGTCAGGAGAGTGGCGCAACTTAGTGCCGACCCGTCATTCATTCGCAGGGGCATTACACGTCGTGTTGCACGATCTGGGCCTGAGCAAACGCCCGTTACCACGACAAAAATTCAACGACGCTCAACGGATAGCCTACACAGGCGTCGTACTGATGGGCATGGGTTCCTTGCTTACCGGACTCGCCATCTATAAACCGACCCAACTCCATATCATCACAACCCTGCTCGGCGGCTATGAGATGGCGCGATGGTTCCACTTCTGGCTGACGCTCTCTTATGTCGGCTTCTTCCTGGTGCACGTTGCACAGGTTATTCGCGCCGGTTGGAATAACTTTCGCGCCATGATCATTGGCTATCAAGTCGTGTCTACAGGGTCCGACCGTAAGGAGGCTTCAGATGGATAATGCCCCTCTGGAAGTTAAACCCGAAGATATCCGTCGACGAACCCGGCGTAGCCTGTTGATCGGCGGCGCCACAGCGGCCGTAGGCGGAGGTTTATGGAAATGGCTCAATAGCTGGACGAGGATCGAGAGTCTTAGCGCACCTTTTCGCAGAGTTCTGGATTTTAACGCGGCAATTGCGCGCGGGTTGTTTCGAGAAAAGGCGCGCGCCCCGGAATATGCTCGATCGAAAGCTGTGCCATTCTTCCGCCGTAATGGAGATATTGGACTCGCCGACCTGAAGATCCAGGACTGGAGGCTTCAACTCATCGGTGTTGGCGATCCTGCTTCTTACATGCAATTCAGCAAGGACGTCACCACCTGGATGTACGGGGTGAACCCTTCAGTTGAGGAACAAGCGGAAGCTGGCTCTGGCCCGCTTCCCGATACGCCGATTGCCCATGAAGCTGACGCAAAGGGCGAGGCTGTGAGCATGAAACCGATGAAGATGCCGGGGGACGCACATATGGGAGTCTCAGGATTGCTCCTCACGATGGCCGACATCAAGAGACTTCCGCATGCCGAAATGGTGACTGAGTTCAAGTGCATCGAAGGGTGGAGCGAGATTGTGTATTGGGGTGGAGTGCGACTGCGGGACTTCCTCGCTGCCTTCCCCCCGCAAAAAGCTAATTACGAAGATCTGCGCCCCGCCGAATTTCTGATGAACTTTCCCGAGTACATTGCTTTCCAAACACCCGACGGTCAATATTATGTTGGAATCGAACGTGAAGTGGCTTTGCACCCCCAAACATTCCTCGCCTACGAGATGAATGGCCAGCCGCTAAGTTTGGAACACGGAGCACCTCTGCGTTTAGTGACGCCACTGAAGTATGGTGTGAAGCAGATCAAACAGATTGGCCGAATCACATATACGCACAGCAGGCCGCGAGACTATTGGTATGAGCAAGGATACGATTACTATGCTGGCTTATAGTGACTTTAGCTGCGAAAAGAGCATTTATCGCCCGCAACATTATCAGGGCGCAACTATGCCTCAGCTGGTGTGGCGATACAGAGCCCCCTAAGTTCGGGGAGTTTCAATGCTGCAGCCCGAACGTGTTTTTCCAAAACATATTCGAAGCCAGCTCGTCTCATGGGATTTCCCGCAGCGTTGACGAACAATTCAGGAGTACGAGGGGAACCACGAACAGATAACCACGCACGGAGGTCAGCGGCAGTTTCCTTCCACAGTGGAAGGCATCTCTCCCGTCTTCCTTTTCCGCAAACGCGAATACGCGGAGGATGGCGTAAGGACACACTTTCAATCGACAAATCAACCAGCTCAGACACCCGAAGACCGGCAGCGAAACAAAGATGCAACATTGCTCTGTCTCGAATACCCAAGCGCGTTGACAGATTTGGAGCGCCCAAAATCGCTCTGATCTGTTTCATCGTGAGGTGTTGAACCAGGGCCTGATCATGACGTTTCGTTGGGATAGCACAAATCTGGTGTACTTGTTCGAGTGAAGAAGGCAGGCGCAGTTCGACGTATCGCATGAAGGCCTTTACCGCGGCCAGTCGCGAATTCCTCGTGACGTCGGAGTTCGATCGAGTCTTCTCAATATGTTTCAAGAAGTATCCTTGTGTTCGTCCAGTCCACATCGATCAGCCGTAGCCCGACGATATCGCCTGCGCGCAGTCCCAAACGAGCCAAGAATAAAAGAACAGCCTTGTCGCGTAGCCCCGCGTTATCTGTTGGGCACGCAGCGATGACCTGATTCACAACTTCTGGCGCGAGAAACTTGGGCAACGATGAAGACTGCCTCGAAGCGTAAGCGGGCAGAGCAAACTCCAATCAGGGTTTCGGTTAGCCAGTCGGTCCAGGCAGCGAAAGATTGAAGCATTCGGAACAGCGACCGTTTTTTTATAGCCTCGACGGTGAAGCCAGTCCGAAAAATCATCGACATGGTTAACAGCGGGACCCGAATAGAGTCTTCGCCGCGTAATTGCTGCGCCTACGTGTTGTTCGAGCATGTTGCCTCCTTTAAGACGAGGAGACAACGTTCTACCCATCGATGCTAGCGAAACTTTTCTAGCATCGATGGAAGTTCATGAGACAGATAAACGCGAAGGGCGGTCTAGGACCAGTCTCACTGTCCAACTCTCCACGGAGAGGCTGTCGTCCAACCCATCATCTCTTTCGTTGCCCAGTCAGTCGTCTTGTCTGTATGGCAGGTCGTGCATGGATTCGGCATCTTGTATTTATCTGTCATCGCCGGCGTGATGAATTTGAAGGTATGGGAGCTGACGAAGGAACCGGGAACGCCCTCGGTCTCGATCTTCGGCATGTGGCAGGCAACGCACTGGCTCCCTGGGCTACCGTCCTTGTGGTGGGTGTGCTCTTCGAGGGATGTCGTGTGCGGTCCGTTGGGAGATGTGGGACCGTGGCAGTCGAGGCAGAGCTTGTCCGCAGGCTTGCGGAGCTGCGCGTAGTTCTCCGTGCCATGTACGTCATGACAGGTGGCGCACATCACGCCATGCTGGTACATCACGCTCTGCACGAAATCGTTCCCCTGCATCCGGTTCTTGTGAGCAGTCCCGTCCGCGAAGTGGGTAAAAGTCGTCTGGCCGAGTGTGTGATCTTCCAGCTTTCAATAGTCCGCCAGGTGGAGACCGATTCGATAGCCTACCGGCCAGTCATATGCCTTGCCTTCGATCTGCTTACTGAGAGGTTGTCCTTGAGAGTGGCAGGCGATGCAGGTGTCGTTCGCATCCACGTTATCCATCTCAGACGGATTGAGGATGTTGGTGCGTCTGGGATGGGCTACGTGTTCGCTGCCAGGGCCGTGGCAGCGTTCGCAGCCGACGTTCCATTCGGCGACCTGCTTGGTGTGGATGTCATAACTGACGGAATGGCAGCCATCGCAGGTCGGCCCGGTCGGACGCTGCATGTTGTCCGATGGATAAAACGCCGTCCACCAATCTGCGCCGGTATCAGGGACGTGATAGTTCAGCCATTTCTTGTTTTTGATGTCCCATTGGACCGGCAGAGGGTAGTAGTCCTCTCCCACTTTGGTGAAGTAGCGCTGCTTCCACTTGCTTCCGTAGATGAAGGCGACTTGATCCAACGTGAACTTGGCAACGTCGTTGGTATTAAGATCGGGAATGATGGCGTCTGGATGCGTCTTCGGATCACGCACCACGTTGGCCATAGGCGTCTTCTTCCAGCGCTCGTAGATGTCTGCGTGGCACTTCTGACAGGACTTCGAACCTACATAATGGGCCGAGTTCGCCACTCTCTCTTGAGTTGCCACCTCTTGCGGCGTTGCCGAACGAAAACTCCGAATGTACGAGACGAGTTTCCAGCTATCCGACGAAGACGCCGAGTGCATCGCGGGCATGCCCGTAAGTTCCACTCCGTTTTCTATGATGTAGTGGATCTCACCATCGGACAGCTTTTGCGTAGCGTCCAGCCGCAGATCGGGGACACGGGGATAGACATTTGCTCCGATGGGGGTCAACCCATGAGCATCTGCTCCATGACAGGACGCGCAGCGCGCGAGGTAGTCTTCACGGCCTTGCTGGAGCGCAACCGGATCGCCAGCGACAGGATTGACCTTGCTCCGCTCTGAACCCGGAATCGCAAAGTCGCGCACGGAACGCGCCACTACAGTTTCAAAAGCCGATGGTTTGGACGAAGCACGAAAGCCACGCCACTTGAGCAGGCCGACTCCGGCGCCCAAGACCAGGAGCAACACGAGGAATGCAATAACGACAATCTTCCGAAGATCAATTTTTGGCGCGTTCATCTGTGACCCCTTACTGCGAACTACTGAATGGAGTGGTAGAACCCCTCGATGAGGTCCATGCCTCTGCGGAGCAGTTCTTCGTCGGAAACAGCTTGCTTCGCCCATCCCTGGAGAATCTGGTTGATTAGGTTTCCCTCGGAGCGCCCGAACTTGTCATCCTCAAGATCGGCGTCATGAATCGCCTGGGCGATAAGTTGGACCTTTTTGTCGGTCACCCGAAAGGCGTGGCAAAGCGTCTCAAAGGTGCAGTTGTCCCCTTCGTGACCAAAACCACCGGCTTGAAACATATCGAACGGTATGACGCCTTGGTGCACAGACTGGTCCTTGCCAAATACGAATGTCGCCTTCGGATCGACGAACCGTGCGATTAGCCATGCAGACGACACTCGGTCGATGCCCGGTCGCGGGCGTGTCATCCAGACCCGGTTCTGGTAGTCGGCCTTGGAAGCAATTGCTATCTTCGCCTTCTCGGTCTTCACTCGCGGTTGCTCTGCTCTCTTCAAGGCTTCCTCTGCTTTTCTCCGCATTGGACTTTCAAAGAAGTCGATGGCTACGATCTCTTCGTACCTCCGCCGTATCCGGGGAATTTGGGTCGACGTTCCCTTAGTTGCCGGTTTCAGTTTTTTGGCTTCCTCAATCAATGCTTCGTAGTCCGCTGCTCGCGCCTGCCGAAACTGCTCCTGCAGCGCTCTCGGCGGTAGATCGTCGATGGCCTGGATTTGAAGGATGGACGCCTCTCCTTTGAAGCTGCGAATGGCAGTTGCCAGCCACTCAAATCGTTCCTGGTTCACCGGACTATTCGGAAGCACATAACCTGCATTCCGCAAAGGGATCGAACCGAACTTCTGCAACTTCCTCCATATCCCGACGCGCTCGCTTGCCTTGCTCGATGGGAGGGTGAAGATCAGGAGCAGCCATGGCGAACCCTCCCACTGAGATGTTATGTTCATAACAGTCGTATGTTACGACAGCAACCTTGCGGTTTGCAAAGAAGACGATTCTGGATAATTCGAAGGAAGGCATCTTTATGAGCAGGCATACCAATGGGCGATCAACGCCGCCTTAGCTATCTCGCTCGTCCCGAATGTGGCGTGTTCGCAGACCACACGTACCGGAGTCCAGGTATTGAAGGAAGTTGCAGACATACCAATGCCAGGACCCGCCGTTCGCTTCGATTACCAGAGTCTGGACGAGGAACACGGTCGGCTCTACATCGCCCACATGAATGCTGATCAACTCGTCGTCTTCGATACGCAGAAACATCAGGTCGCCGGGAATCTGGACGGCTTCAAGCGCGTGCATGGCGTCCTCGCGGTGCCGGAGATTGGCAGAGCGTACGCGTCTATTACAGGCGAGCATCAAGCCGCCGCTGTGGACATGGCCACTCTCAAAATGATCGCAACATCAGGGTCTGTCACGTATCCGGACGGAATTGCATATTCGCCGGCAACCAAGAGAGTTTTCGTCTTTGATGAGCACGGCGGCGTGGACGCCGTGATTGACGCCGGAAGCAACAAACTTTTGACCAATATCTCGCTAGGCGGCGGGCCCGGCAACACCGTCTATGATTCTGGCTCGGGGAACATCTTCGTGGCAGTACATGGGGGTGGGCTGACCCTATCTTTGCCTGTTTAGCCTGATCTAGAAAACGCGCTCCGCCATCCAGTTCCAACCCTAGTTGAAAATTGCGGCGAGCTTGCTCGGTCTCATGATCCACATAATCTGATGGATGCCTTGCTCGGATGTATCAATCGCCGCGAGGGCAACGGGGACACCATCGCGCGACAGAAGAGCGGATGCCTGTCCATTTGTTTCGATCCACTTAAGCGTCATGCCCGTCCAGAAATGTGAAGCAAAAGCCGCAATGAACTTCGCAACACGCTCGCGGCCAGATACCGGGGCTCGGGCTGCTGTGCGTACAACGCCTCCGCCATCCGAGTAAGAGATAACATCTTCTGAGAAGAGACCTTCCAGCGCAGCCATATCTCCCTTTTGCGCAGCATCGATAAAAGCCTCCAGAAGGCGCCGCTGCTCCTCCAAACTGGAAGGTGCGCGCCGCTCATCTGCGATATGTTTGCGGGCGCGGGAGACGAGTTGTCGAGTATTTGCTTCCTCCATTTGAAGGATGTCCGCGATCTGGCGATAAGAGTAATCGAACGCTTCGCGCAGAACATATGCGGCACGTTCCGTCGGAGACAGTTTCTCAAGGAGCAGCAGGATTGCGAGCCTCAATGCTTCGCCGCGTTCCGCACCTAATGCGGGATCGTTACTGGTGTCCACCGGTTCGGGAAGCCAAGTGCCAACATAGGTTTCTCGCCGCGATCTCGCGCTCTGAGCGAAATTGATACACATTCGTGTTGTAGTTGTGGCTAGAAATGCCGGAGGGGTCTCAACCACACTTCTATCAATCGCCTGCCACCGCAACCAAACGTCTTGTACGATATCTTCGGCTTCCGCGGCACTTCCGAGCATGCGGTAGGCAATACCGAACAAGCGCGGACGCACTTTGGTAAAGGTCTCAAGACCATCGTCGTGTTCGCTGGTTCTTGCGCTAAGACCAGTAGACGAAACAAGTTGCGATTTTGGTCGTTCTGCCATTGCAATAGCCATAGTAAATCTCGTGACGGAACAATGTCGTTGGAACAAGCCTTGTTGCTAATGAGCTACAAATGGGTGCCGAAATCTATCCCTTATCCCCCGTCCATAACTCAAAGGTCATATCCGTCCAAACCTTGAGGTTTCAAGTCATTCCAAACATTTCCCACCCTCCTCTTCGTTGAGTGGAGGATCATCAGAATCATCAGTGATAAGTTCTTCTGCCGCATACTCTCTTTGTTCATTGAATCTCTCACTCCGCGATTGAGGCGGATCGTCAGACTCTAAAATCATGCGTAGCTCTTCCTCGGTCTTATCGAGGTAAATCTCTTCCTGACGAGCCTGCTCCTCGTAATACGCGTCCGTTCGGAATGGAATGTTCTCGCCGTTGCTGTCCTGCGTACACATCGCTATAGTTCCTTTCCCACTGCTCTTGTCTATCCCAACGAATAACGCGCCCTTTAACGATGGCTACGAATAGGCGCCATTCTCCACGACTTGTCTGCCAGCCGCCCCAATCTTCCTGCACGAATCTCGACTACGGCACGGGAAAACATAGACCAAACACCGCGCTGGTTTGTGACAGGTCTTGCCCAGATTTATTTAAAGGTGGCTTCTTGTCACGGTTACGAGGACTGTCCTGTCATAGATGGCAACGGTGCGAGTAGGCATGTCGCCATCACTCACATCGATCAAGAATTGAAAGGGAGATTTATGCAGGAGACAACAATTAGCTTGAACGATATTTCAGGGATGGCGGGGCGCGACGAATTGGTTCCGTCGCGTTACGCGCTGCAGATCGGCGAGATTGACGTGCTGGTGGTCAGCGATGGCGTCCTTCCGCTGCCAACCACAATGTTGGGATACAACGCCGACGCGGCCATCCGCGCGGCCTGGATGCAAGGTATGTTCCTACCGCCGGACGCTTTCGATTGGGCCCTGAATGTGGTTCTGGTGCGTAGTGGCGGGCAAACAATACTCATCGACGCCGGACTAGGTGCGGACCCGGAATTGAATTTGCCGCGGGCTGGCCAGACGGTCAAGTGACTGGAGGCCGCCGGCATCGATCTTGGGTCCGTGACCGACGTGGTGCTGACTCACATGCACATGGACCACGTCGGCGGATTGCTGGTTGAAGGTGTGAAGGAGAGGCTGCGTCCGGATCTGCGGATTCACGTGGCAGCCGCTGAGGTCAAATTCTGGGAGTCGCCCGATTTCTCCCACACATCCATGCCGACGGGGTTCCCGGACGCGCTCCGGTCGGCCGCTAAGCAGTTCACGAAAGAGTACCAGAGCCAGCTGCGTCTGTTCGATGACGAGCATCAGGTGGCGCCCGGGGTAGTCGTCCGTCGCACCGGCGGTCACACTCCTGGGCATAGCGTGGTTCGCATTGCGTCCAGCGGCAACGCCCTGACGTTCGCAGGCGACGCCGTGTTCGCGGTCGGATTCGATCAGCCCGGTTGGTATAACGGTTTTGAACACGACCCCGAAGAGGCAGCGCGCGTCCGGAACCGTCTTTTGCGCGAGTTGGCTGAGACCGGCGAGCTGTTGGTGGCCACTCATATGCCGTTCCCGTCCATCGGCCATGTAGCAGTCTCCGGCGACGCCTTTCGATGGGTCCCGACCTTCTGGGATTTCTAACCACTTGTTGATTTAAAGCCGAACTGTAGATATCGCACCAGGCCGGGGTCCCTAAGCTGACCTCGGCGGGTGAGGTGTCGTCATTTCGTCATGGCGGCACTGATCTGGCTGCTTCCGGATCGTGGAACCCAAAGCCTCTTGCCACGAATAGAAAGGCCCAGGATGAAGAAATTCTCTTGCAAACGACGATTCCATATATACAAGACGACTGGTCGATCGAACGATTCTCAACGCTTACCGAAATACTTTCAGCCTCTTCGGACGAACACAGCAGTCGAAAGTTCGAAGTTGTTAGTCGGAATCGCGACAATCCGGGCAATGTCGACGACTGTGTTCTGAAAAAGCTGGACGAAACCGACTTTGATCAGTTGTGGCTATTCGGAGTGGATGTTGGTGCGGGCATCACCGCAATGGAATGCGAAGCTATCGCCCGATTTCGCGCACGAGGCGGAGGGCTATTGACTTCCCGCGATCATCAAGACTTAGGACTGTCTCTCTCCTCACTCGTAGGCATTGGTGACGCTCATCATTTCCATAGCCGCAATCCCGAGCCGGATCCCGCACGCCTGATCGTGGATGACATTGAGACATCTTCCATCTCTTACCCCAATTACCATTCTGGCAAGAATGGCGACTACCAGTATGTCACCGTGATGGAACCACTCCATCCGGTGATGCGGAGTGACGTAAATCGCTCCGGCAGAATCGAGCTACTTCCTTCACATCCGCATGAAGGTACGAACTCGATTCCCATGAGTGTCATGTCCGGTCGCGTCATTGCAACCGGAACAAGTATTCTCACGGGGCGCGTATTCAACCTGGCGCTAGCATTCGAGGCAGACGGAGAACAAGGGCGCGCAATAGTCGATTCCAGTTTCCATCACTTTCTTGACTACAATCTGGATTCCGATAAGGGATGCCCATCCTACGTAACTGAACCTGCAGGAAATGGACTCAAGAACACGCCCCAAGCCCGGGCCGATACAAAGACATACTTCCTAAATCTGGCGGAATGGCTCAGTTGAGTGGAAAAGACTCCATTCAGCAGTTTGAATTACGTGCGGCTCCTCCATACTTGCTTGTTAAATTCCGGTCGAGTGATTGAGCAGGATTCTTGTCCCACACGACGTCACAAAACATGAGGGTATCTGGTCTTAGTGGGTACAACGGCACATGTGAAAACACCGTTCGAAAAGAAGGAGAAGGTTATGAAAATCGTAGTGATCGGCGGTACTGGTCTCATCGGATCAAAGCTTGTCAACAAGCTTCGTGAGCACGGGCACGAAGCAACATCAGCATCACCCAATTCTGGTGTCAACACTCTTACAGGTGAGGGACTCGCCGAAGTGCTGAAAGGCGCCTCGGTAGTCGTTGATGTATCGAACTCACCTTCCTTCGAGGAAGCGGCTGCCATGAACTTCTTCAATACCGCCACGCGCAACCTCCTTCAGTACGAGCAAACCGCGGGCGTGCGGCACCACGTCGCGTTGTCAGTAGTGGGAACCGACCGCCTGGCCACACCAAGGCCATCGGATGCGGAAAAGACGATTCGCGGATACTTCCGCGCGAAGCTTGCGCAGGAAAAGCTGATCAAAGAATCTTCAATTCCATTTTCGATCGTGCACGCGACCCAATTCTTCGAGTTTGCCAAACAGATCGCTGACGCTTCGAGCGATGGCACAACCATTCGCGTAGCGCCCGTGCTCATCCAGCCCATGGCGGCCGAAGATGTCGCGAGTGCTGTTGGACGAGTTGCAGTTGGCTCTCCGGTGAATGGAATCGTCGAAGTGGCAGGTCCGCAACAGTTCCGTCTCAACGAATTTGTCCTTCAGGGCCTCCGTGCTCACAACGACCCGCGTACGGTAGTCGCTGACCCCGGTGCCGGCTACTTCGGAATCGAAGTCGATGAGCGCACGCTAGTCCCGGGTAAAGACGCGCGACTCGGCGACATACGCTTCGAAGCCTGGCTCGCTCAGTCCGCAAAGCCGGCCACGAGTGCGAATCCCAGTCCACGGTAGGCGCGTTCCTCTAAGACTGCAGCCGAGTTTCTAAACTCGGCTGCAACCCTGAACAAAATCTGAGCCAACATCTAGGAGACTCATTTATGAAGATCGTAAAACTACTCTTGTGTCTGGCGTGGTTTGCTCCTGGCTTGCTGGTAGCGCAGGAAGCTAAGGTCACGGAGGTCATGTCGAAAGACCTGTCAAACATTCCGGGTAAGGAAGGTTTGATGCTCGTCGTGGATTACCCGCCGGGCAGTTCAGACCCCGTACATCGCCACAATGCACATGGGTTTATTTATGTGCTGGAAGGCTCGATCGTCATGCAGGTGAGGGGCGGAAAAGAAGTGACTCTGACGCGTGGTCAGACCTTCTATGAAGGGCCCGATAATGTTCACGTCGTTGGGCGGAACGCGAGTAAGACCGAGCCGGCGAAATTCGTCGTGTTCCTGGTAAAGGACAAAGGCGCTCCCGTGCTGATACCGGTGAACTAAACCACAATCTGCAGCAAATAATAAGGAGAATATTCAAATGTGCACGATTACGGTGAAAGATGGAACGACAATCTATTACAAAGACTGGGGCAATGGGCCGGTGGTCACGTTTTACAGCGAGGAAGTCGGCCAAGCTCATCAAGGGCGCTAAGGAGATTTACTATCCGGGCTTGCCGCATGGTCTCACCGCGACACATGCTGATCAAGTCAACGATGATCTCCTGGCGTTTCTGAAGTCGATCCAGGCAGCTTGCAAGGCAGCCTAATTCTTCCCACCGCTGCAGGTCGCTATACAGGTCTGCTGCGGCTGGGAATCAAGATTTTGCGCGCCTGCAGTCGAAGTTCCACAAGCAAGGGTAGAGCACTGGCTTTTCTGATCCTTCGATGAACCGTGACAACATAACTGACATCCACGCATATTTGCGTTTATGTGGTGTGCCACATAAACGCAGGTAGTCAAAGGTGGTTTCCATAGAAGTGCCTCGAGGAGTCCGGTCTTGGTAATCTGTAGGGGTATCGTGTCTACGCGGAGAGTTCGGCTTTGAAATTCTTATTGGCACTTTTCGTCGTCGGCATCTCGCTCCGCGCCCAGCCCACCCAGGCAGCCGACATAAAGTCACTGATTCTGCCGCATCAGGCCCTTGAAGCGCAGGGTGGCGAGCGAAAACTCCGCTCTTCAAAAAATGTCCAATGGGAGGCTTCTGGCTACCGCAACTAGCTGGAGGAGTCCGAAAGGCCGGAAGGTCCGTATATTACCGAGTTCGACAGTATCGCAGATACATGATCTTGCGCGTCACCGCTACCGCGCCAATACCGATGCTGTGGTCTATCCGTATCTCCCGTATAAGTTCCGGGGCTGTGATGGTTTCCAGTTCGTTCATGCGCTCGCTTTGCATTCTGTTTTCCCCAGATATCTTCAGACAATCCTACTTTCTTTCATTCCCTCTTGCCGGAAAGAGGTGTCTTCCCGCGCGCCAGCCGCGTAGCATCTTTCGTTTCCTTCTCCAGCAAGCCAGTTCCTGCCCGCAACGCCGCACCAATAGATCGTGCGTGCGTTCCGCACGCAATAAGGAAGACAGGCCTCGCTAAGTCGGCATGTGTTTACCTATCGCTAGGACCGTCAAGGAGATCGATTGGCGACATCAGGAGTGGGTATTGAAAAAACTCAGTATGACATGGTGTTTCTGGTAACGGTCGAAATCGATTAAAAATTGAACTTGGCCGACTTTCACGCTGTTACCTTCACGCACGTCTTGCCTAGTCCGATGCCCCTTGCGCTCGGCAGCCTCCTTCGTGCTTTTGACAGTCCAATTCCCCGCAACAAAGATATTGAAGCTTTATTTTGTCTTCCTTCGCGTCTGTTCCTTCGAAACGACCTTTATATTCATTTTCAAAGATAACCATCTGACCTTAAAGAATGATCGGAACAGGCAAGTGTCAGAGTGGATCATTCTAGAAATCAGAGCTTAGAGTGCCTTATTCTCAGCTAAGGTATCGAGACTGCTGGAATCGGCAAGTCTGGCGATTGAAAAGAAAACGGAGGCAACAGAAATGCAGAGTAAATCGAAGACCGATCGGCGCAACTTCGTAATGACCGCAGCCACGGCAGTTGGTTCGGTTCTTTCAATCGGGTTGGGTCAAGAAGAGGCCCAAGGCCAAGAGCTTGGAGCCAAGGCGCAGAGCGCGGCACCGTCGCCTCTTTCCTTTGAGAACCTCTACGATACGTCTATTCTGTCCACCACGATGAAAGGCGAGGCCGCCGATCGGCTCGCACTTCGCAGGCTTATAGACGCATGGGCACACTGCGCCGACAGGAGGCTTGCAGAACAGCAAGCGAGTCTCTTCGTGCAGGATGGGACGATCCTGAATTACGAGGGAGACCCCAAAACCCATGAGCCGCATTCAACCATAAAAGGCAGGACTGCGATCCGCGCTGCTTTGGCAGTCCTGAATACTTTTACGGTGACATTGCACATGAATGGTCAGAGTGACGTGATCATTAAGGGAGATCGAGCCATTGGTCAAACCTATTGTTTGGTGCATCAATTCACGATGGAGAACAACCAACGGAAGTGTCAGACCTTGGGAATTCGTTACTACGACCAATTTCTCCGCCAGGAGAATCGTTGGTATTACGTTGAGAGAAGATTAATCATCGATTGGTCCGATACCCGCGTATCCGTGCCATAGATGCATTAGCACGAGGTCTTCAGTCCTGTGCGAATTGGCTGTCCCGGGTCTTTCATCATAGGTGTAGAGCAACTCGCTTCTCCGCAGTATCGTCCTGGCGGAAGAATGACGAGCCGGTCTTGGCTTGACGGCTCGGCGCTCTACTACATTGCCCATGTGCAGGACCTGAAGAGATTTCCAATCCATCTTGCTCTATACAATCCTTTTATCCTAAAGACTGTCGGAAGTAGTCGGCTGCTCAATGAGTAAGTTGGCGGTGCATCTCGAAATATCGTCGAAGAACAACGCTGATTCTGCGAAACGTTCCAGGGACAAGGGCACTGACCAGAGCAGCAAAAGCCTGCCACTCCTCTGTCCTTAACCCACCTCAAGCATGAAAAGGGAGAGATCATCCGACCTCTCCCTTCCACACCCAATGCGTTTATGCAACGCTGTCCGATGTCACAGAAGCCCTGACCGTCCGCGCCGCTTCACACATATTGCGCAGTGCAGATTCGACCTCATCCCAGCCACGAGTCTTCAACCCGCAATCAGGATTAACCCAAAGCCGCTCCGCCCCAATCGACTCCAGCGCACTCTGCAGCAACGCCGTAATCTCTTCTTCATTCGGCACGCGAGGCGTATGAATGTCATACACTCCCGGTCCGATTTCATTGGGATAACCGTGCTTGCGGAAGTCCTCCAACAACTCCATCCGTGAGCGTGCCGACTCGATCGAAAGCACATCCGCATCCAGAGCCACAATCGCCGGCAAAATCTCGGCAAACTCGCTGTAGCACATATGCGTATGCACCTGCGTTTCGTCCGCTACCTTCGCAGTCGCAATGCGGAAAGCCTTCACCGCCCAATCGAGATACTCAGGCCGCGCAACACGACGCAAAGGCAGTCCTTCACGCAACGCAGGCTCATCCAGTTGAATCACGCGAATCCCCGCTGCCTCAAGATCCAGCAACTCCTCACGAAGCGCCAGCGCAAGCTGCCACGCAACATCTCGCTCCGGCACATCGTCGCGCACAAACGACCATTGCAGAATCGTCACTGGCCCGGTCAACATGCCCTTCACCGGTTTGCCCGTCAAGGACTGCGCATAGCTGCTCCAACGCACGGTCATCGCATTAGGCCGTGCCACATCGCCATAGATCACCGGCGGCTTCACACAGCGCGAACCATAACTCTGCACCCAGCCATTGCGAGTAAAAGCGAAGCCTGCCAACTGCTCGCCAAAATACTCCACCATGTCATTGCGCTCAAATTCGCCATGCACCAGCACATCCAACCCGATCCTTTCCTGGCGTCGAATGCAGGCCGCAGTCTCTTCTTCGACAAAGCGCTCGTACTCTGCTGTTTGCAACGTTCCCTTGCGCCATGCAGCGCGCTGCTTGCGCACCTCAGGTGTTTGCGGAAACGAGCCAATCGTCGTCGTAGGCAGCAGCGGCAACCGCAGGTGATTCCTCTGCTTGCGCGCACGTTCAGGATAAGCCGAAGGTCGCGCAAAATCCGTCGCCACCAATTGCGCCAGTGCATCCCGAACCTGCGTATTCACGCTGCTCTCAGCTACCTTGCGACGATCATGCCTGCGACGATTCTCGGCAAAATCCGCCGCAAATTTTTCCTTGCCTCCAGCCAGCCACGCAATCTCATCCAGCTTCTGCGCAGCAAAGCTCAGCCACTCCTGCAACTCACCCGGTAACGCAGTCTCATCCTGCGCATCATAAGGTACATGCAGCAACGAGCATGAGGGCGCAATAAGCAGCCGGTCAGCACCAATCCGCTCCTGAGCCTTGGCAATCATCACAGAAGCAGCATCCAGATCGGCAAGCCAGATGTTGCGCCCATCCACTACCCCGAGGCTCAACGTCTGTCCCGCACGCACCGCGTCGAGCACAGCATCCAACTGCCCCTTGCCGCGCACGAGATCCACATGCACCCCAGCCACGGGCAATGAAAACGCAAGATCCAGATTGTCGCCCAACTCATCAAAATACGTAGTAAGCATCAGTCGGACATCGACACCGGCGAGCTTCTCGTAAGCGGTACGATAAGCCGCCTTGTGAATCTCGCTAAGATCCGTCACCAGGCACGGTTCATCGATCTGAACCCAATCCGCACCGGCACTCTGCAGATCCTTCAAGACCTGAACATACGCAGTCAACATACGCGGCAAAAGCGTAAGCGGATCAAAGCCGCTATCCACATCGACAACCTTGCCCAGCAGCAACAACGATATCGGTCCCAGCAGCACCGGACGAACTCCGGCATTAACCTCACGCGCCTCGCCAAACTCCGCCAACAGCTTCGAAGTATCCGGCACAAACTTCAGTCCTTCAGACCACTCCGGCACCAGGTAGTGATAGTTCGTATCGAACCACTTGGTCATCTCCATCGCCGTATGCTGTTGCGAACCGTGAGCACTGCTCCGCGCCATCTCAAACAAACGCGGCAATGTCACCACACCCTCGCCAAACCGCTCCGGCGTAGCACCCAGCAGCACCAGTGCGTCCAGCACCTGGTCATACAGTGGAGAATCATTGGTAGGAATAAAATCGATCCCGCGCTGCTTCTGAATCGTCCAGTTCTGCAAACGCAAATGCTTCGCAACCTGCAGTAATTCTTCTTCCGCAAGCTTGCCGCTCCAGAAACTCTCCAGCGCAAACTTCAACTCGCGACGCGGACCAATCCGGGGAAAGCCCAGATTGGCAGTATGCAACTTAGCCGTAGACATGTTTCGGTTCCTCTCATCGTTAATAGACAAGGAACCACCCGTGCGTTGGCACGCGCGCAGATGCGCGAGACAAAGGCTTGCAGGTCCACCCTCGAGACCAGTTGCCACAAGACGCACGCCGCAACAGAGTAAGCTCCGCTACAGTGGTGGCGCACAGGCCGGTATTCGGACTTTGGGCAACCTACTTGACGCCGCTTCCCATCCTCATCGGACAGTGCGTGGCTCATCGCCATGCGTCGTTCGTTCCCATCACCGCTGCGGGGCAGCGCCGGAATCACACCGGCTTCCCGTTGAACGGAACCTTCTCAGGGGTTCTGCACCTGTACCTATCCAGTGTAGCCGAGCGCGGCTGACACCCAGTCAACTGGCCAGCCTCAATACAACAACACCGCCACCCGGTAAGCCGCGAATGTTGCCCCGCCATTCCCACCCGAACCCTGCGCTGGGCACGAACCAACCGCAGCCTGCTTATACTTCCCCGACGCGATCCGCTCCTCCAATTGGGGCGGCAGCTTCGAAAGATCCGCACTCTGCCATCGCATCAGAAACAGCGGCTTCATCCCCGTCGGCGTCCCCTCTGCCTCGCCATCCTGCAGCGCGCAATACTTCCGCGCATCCTCCGCCTTCGATAGCAGAGTCAGCCCCTTGCCCGTCAGCATCGCACCAATCTTGCCCTCGATCTGCCCCGCATCCATTGATTGCACCGAGACCGAATAATCCGCCACGGCATACAACACATGATGCGCCGAAACAATCCCCACCCCGATGCGATCGATCTTCGCATTCATCAGGTTCGCATGATGCACGTCGGACTTCATCCATTCCTCATGCACCTGCTTCGGCGAGTCGCCAATGGCAATGTTCTCCTCCACCAGGCTAAAGTGCGCGCCCGCCTTCGAAGTACGCTCCGCCACATCCGGCTCGCCACCATATCGATGAGAAATCGGCCCCTCTTTGGACATCAACTCGGCATGAGCACGCGCCGCCGCAGCCAGCCCTGGATCGACCACCAGCGCCGGTAATCCCTCTGCAACCCGTGCCTGATTGGCAAGATCGACAACCTTCTGCTCCTGCGCCGCCTGCACCTCTACATCCACCGGATCCTGCGCCAGCGCAGCAACCCCGCACACACCCACCGAAGATGCCATCAGCAGCACCGCAAACCTCTTGACCAGTCGCATCCGCATTCCTCAAACCTCCGCCGCTTCGGCTTCAAATCACGATATGCTTGCCTGAGAGCAATGGCAATTCGCACACACATTCCGAGCTCTTCCAATTGGATGCGCCGTCAGCCGCTCGCAGTCATCGGCCTCGTGCTATTAAGTATCTTCGTCCTCGCCGGCCTGCTCGCTCCCTGGATCGCGCCCGCCAGTCCAGCCTCAATCGACCTGATGCATCGCCTGCAAGGCCCCTCAGCGGCTCACTGGTGCGGCACCGATGAACTCGGCCGGGACACTCTCTCACGCCTGCTCTGGGGAGCTCGTCTTTCACTCGCCGTCTCCGCCTCCGTCGTCAGCATCTCGCTCGCCCTCGGCCTCGCCATCGGCGGCCTCGCAGGCTACAAAGGCGGCTGGATCGATCACACCCTCACCGTCGTCGCCATGAACACCTTCCTGGCCCTCCCCGGCATCCTGCTCGCCATAGCCTTCGCCGCATTCCTCGGCCCCGGTTTTCAGAACCTGGTACTGGCTCTCGCCATCGGCGGCTGGGCCGGATACGCCCGCCTCGTCCGTGCCCAGGTCATGGCCGTCAAAGAACGCGAATACGTTGAAGCCGCACGCGCCCTCGGAGCCAGCGGACCACGCATCTTCTTCCGCCATATCCTCCCGAACATGATCCAGCCGCTGCTCGTCCAGGCCGCCATCGGCATGGGCGGAGTCATCCTCGCTGAAGCAACCCTATCCTTCCTCGGCCTTGGCATCCCCGCGCCCACTCCAAGCTGGGGATCAATGCTCAACGACGCACGCGCCCATCTCTTCGACTCCCCACATCTCGTGCTCTTCCCTGCCCTAGCAATGGCCCTCGCCGTCCTCAGCTTCAACTTCCTCGGCGATGCTCTTCGCGATTACCTCGACCCACATACCCGCATCCAGATCGGCGTATGAAGATAGGCGTACTCTCCGACACCCACGGCCTACTTCGCGCAGAGGTTCTGCCCCTGCTCGCAGGCTCAGACCACATCCTCCATCTCGGCGACGTCGGCGATCCAACCATCCTCGAAACACTCATAGCCATCGCCCCCATAACCGCAATCCGCGGCAACATAGACAGCAAGGGCCCATGCGCCAGCCTGCCCGCAACTGAAGTCGTTACTCTCGCAGGAAAAGACTTCTATCTCCTGCACGACGTGCATCAGCTTGACCTCGAACCAGCCGCCGCAGGATTCGCCGCCGTCCTCTATGGCCACTCCCACAAACCTTCCATCGAATGGCGCAAAGAAATCCTGTACTTCAACCCCGGCTCATGCGGACCACGACGATTCCAGCTACCCATCACCTGCGGCCAAATCACCATAAACAACAATGGGCAGTTGGAGGCCAAAATCCTCCAACTACCCATCTCTTCCTGACGAATCCAAGTGCCCATGTTTTGGCCTGCTCATGCCTCGGCCTTGCGACATGGGCTTATACCTAAAACGGCAGGCGCGCCGTAAACACCAGGTTGTGATTCGTGCTGTGGAATGATGTCAGCGCAATCTGATCACCCGCGCCAAACGTCACACCCAGCCGCCCCGGCTTGCCAGTCGCATCGTGCGTCAGTGGAATACGTCCAATGATCACACCTGGAGTAGCAAAAGTCGTCGCCTTGCCATCATTCGCACCACCGATAAAGAAGCTCGAATTCAGCTCTACCTCAGGCCAGAAGAACCGCCCGACACCCGTCTTCGCCAGGCGATATTGAGCAACGTTATTCCATGCAATCGTGTGGCCCAGCCCCTTTGAATTCGTGATCGGCAACGAGCCCCCCGCCGTCGAAGTCAAAGCCAGCAAACCCCATCCCTTGCCCACCGCCAGCGTCGGCGTCACCACCGCACAGCAGCTTCCATTCGCACTCTTGCCCGTAGGAATCGTAGCCGCAAAAAACGCGGTGATGATCGCATTCCCATGCTCTTCATTACGCGCGTAAAAACGATATTTGGAGTTGAACGAAATGTCCCCAAATCCATCCTTCGTAGCCGGAGACTCATGCGCCAGGAAAGGAGGCAGGTTGAACAATAACTCAATGTGCTTCTCCGGAATTATCTCCAACCCCTTGCTGTTCCCGTAATTCCACGTGTCCAGTCCCTTGGGATTCGTCTGTCGCACGAAGTCCGTACGAAACTCCTGCTCCAATCGCGGAGTTACCGTAACCAGTGGCGTAACCCAATGCGGCTGCTCCGCCTGGGTAGCACTCACCCTGGCCTGGTATCGCGAGATGAAAGAAGTTCCCTGCGCCACACCATGAAGCGAGGATGCAAAGCTGGCAGAGATCAGGAGCGCGCATCCAGCGATTACAGTGCGAATGCGAGAATGATTGTAAGTACAAAACAGATAGAATTTCATTTATCGATTTTACTCGATTTTTATTTATGAATATATACGGATTACTGCACTCAAATTTCGCAGCGGAAACTCTTCTTCCATAAGATTATTTCAAAAGGTATATTCTTGCTGCATAACTACATAAAGTCCGGATCACGACATAACCTGTATTCTTTAGGATCGCAAAGAGGTAACACAATGGCAGATGTAGATCTCCTTCTGAAACCACGAGAAGCGGCCGCAGCACTCGGCATCAGCTACGCCACCATCAAGCAATGGATCCTCGCAGGAACCCTCAGAACCACCAAGACTCCCGGCGGACATCATCGCATTCCACAAAGCGCCCTCACGCCACTTCTCAAATCAAGCTCCACAAAAAGCCGCGTCGACTCCCGCGAACGCTTTCGCGCGGTCAGTGGACGCAACCAGCTTGTTGGCAAAGTCGTTGAAGTAAAATTCAGCGGTCTGCTCGCCAAAGTAGTCCTCTCCATCGGCGATCAGCAGATCACCTCGATCATCACCGCCGACGCCGCCCGCGAAATGCAACTCCGTAAAGGCCAGACCGCAGGAGCTCTCATGAAAGCCACAGAAGTAATGATCGTCCGCGTCTGAACCTCAATCAAATCCTGCGCAAAGCCAAGGACTCGCTTTGCGCTTCATAAGCGGCAAAGCACAGCCACACCATGCAAATCCCTCCCGCAAACACCACTCTGCTAAACTCCGCCCATGCATCTGTTGCAGAAATCATTGCAAGTCATCGCAGTCTCAGCCGCCCTGGCAATCAGTAGCGCCGCGCAGCCAGCCAGACAGGACGCACCAGCCGAACTCATCCTCATCCACGGCACAATCCTCACCGGCGAAGGTCTGAAAAGTGGCAACCCGCAAATCGTCTCCGCAATGGCCATTCGAAACGGCAAAGTACTGGCGACAGGCAGCGATGCAGCCATCCAAAAGCTGGCCTCATCCGGCACCCGGATCATCGATTTGCATAGTAAATACGGTACTAACATCTTCGTAATGCCTGGCCTCAATGACGCCCACGTCCACCTCGGCGGCGCAGGAGAAACTAAGCTCAACGTGGACTTGACCGGCGTCCATTCCCTGGCAGAAATGCTCCAGCGCATCCACGATTACGCGCTTAAATCTCCGGCAGGCCATTGGCTCTCCGGCGGCAACTGGGACCATACTCTCTGGACACAAAAAACACTGCCCACACGGCACGATCTCGATAGAGTCACAGGCGGCCATCCAACCATCCTCGAACGCATTGACGGCCACATCGCCATCGCCAACTCAGCCGCTCTCGCAGCCGCTGGAATCACAGGTAAAACACAAGCCCCGCAAGGCGGAGCCATCGACCTGGATACCAACGGCAATCCCACCGGCATCCTTCGCGAAACCGCCATGCATCTCGTCGAAAAACTCGTCCCTCCACCAACACGCGACGAGCGCCGCCACGGCCTTGAACTCGCCATCGCCGATGCCGCTTCCCACGGCCTCACCAGCGTGCAGGACAACTCCGAGTGGGAAGACTTCCTCGCCTACGAAGATCTGGAAAAAGCGGGTAAGCTCTCCGTTCGCATCACCGAGTGGCTTCCCTTCGACGCATCCATCGCAACCCTGAAGCAGATGCGCGCGCATCACAACGCTAACGATCCCATGCTCCACACCGGCATGTTAAAAGGCTTCATGGACGGCTCTCTGGGCTCACGCACCGCAGCCATGAAAGCCCCCTTTGCCGACGATCCAAAAAACTCCGGCCTCGCACGCTACGACCAGGCAAAGCTCAACGCCATGACCGTCGAACGCGGCGAAGCCGGTTTCCAGATAGGCTTCCACGCCATCGGCGATCGCGCCGCAGCTATGGCTCTCAATGCTTTTGCTCAGGAGGCCGCTTCTGCGAAATCCCCCTCCAATCGCCGCAATCGCATCGAACACGCCCAGGTCGTAGATCCTTCTGACATCGCTCGATTCGCCCAGCTCGGCGTCATCGCATCCATGCAACCCAATCACCTGCTCACGGATATGAACTGGGCCATGGACCGCCTCGGCCCACAACGCGCTGCCTATTCCTATACATGGAAAGGTTTCCTCGATGCAGGCGTGCCACTGGCTTTCGGAACGGATTATCCTGTCGAGCCAGTCACTCCTTTTCGCGGACTCTACGCAGCCGTTACCCGCGCCAACGAAGCAGGCACAAAAAACTACTTCCCCGAAAAATCTCTCACGCGCGAACAGGCCATCTACATCTACACACAAGGCTCCGCCTATGCCGAATTTGCAGAGAATCACAAAGGCAAACTTAGCCCCGGCTACGATGCAGATTTCATCCTCATCGACCGCAACCTGTTAACGATTCCAGCTTCGGAAATCCTCAAGACTCAAGTACTCGAAACCGTAGTCGCAGGCAAAACTGTATACCCATTTGCACAGCGAGTCCCACAGCGAGTTCCACAGCGAGATCGTCCATGAAGCTACGCGCCTATCTGCTCATGGTCTTCGTCGTTGCCATCTGGGGCTCGACGTTTGTGCTCATCAAAGATGCATTGCGAGACTCCACGCCGCTTGCCTTCAACCTTGTTCGAATGACGTTTGCATTTCTCATTCTGGCTGTGGCCTATCGTCGCCATTGGCGCGAAGTCAGTCGCGGCCAACTCATCGCCGGGGCAGTCGTCGGTTTCTTCCTCGCTGCCGGATACCAGTTCCAAACCGCGGGTCTGGTCACGACTACGCCCTCCAAATCGGCTTTCATCACCGGCCTTGTCGTCGTCCTCGTGCCATTGCTTTCGGCAGTCCCCGCCTTACGCCCACCGGGTGCGCGCCGACCGCGCTGGAATGCCTTTTTAGGCGCGATTCTGGCCTTTGGAGGCATCCTGCTGCTCACGCTCCCTGCTACCAGCGCGAGCCTGATACCGGACTTTACCTCAATCAATACAGGGATCAATACAGGCGATCTGCTGACTCTTGGCTGCGCTGTAGCATTCGCCTTTCACTGCATTTCACTCGGACATGCGTCGCCGCGTATTCGCTTTCAGCCGCTGGCGCTGCTGCAGATTGGCTTCTGCGCTGTATTCATGGCAGCAAGCATGCCCTTGATCGAGCATCCACATATGCACATCACTGTGCGCCTGTGCATCGCGCTCAGCATTGCGGCAGTATTGGCTACAGCGGCAGCATTCTCTATTCAGAGCTGGGCGCAATCCATCCTGCCTGCAACGCATACTGCCCTGATCCTCACGCTGGAACCGGTCTTCGCATGGATCACTTCTTTTGTCGTTATGGGCGAACGCCTTGGCCTGCGACCAGCCTCCGGAGCAATCCTCATTCTCGTTGGAATTGCACTGACGGAATTGATTCCGCAACCTCATGTTCCGACCGCGCATGAAGCCTGAAAAGCGCGGCCAGAGGCGTGGAACATTGCTGCGTTCTTCAAAATGTTCTACGTAGAACATTTTGAGGCGTGCGTGTGTCTCGGCTTATGTCCAGCGGATTTGTTGGATATCGTTTGTTTTCTCTTAGCTGGGTTTGCGGGGAGTTTGAAGCCTCTGTGCCTTGGTTTTGTGGCTCTGAATGGGGTATAGCGAAAATGTGATATTTGGTCTGATTCTGCTTTGGGGAAAGGCAGAAGCAGATTCCCTGCGGGAATGACAGACAGAAAGGCAAGGGCAGAGGCAAAGGCAAGGGCAAAGGCAACAGCGAGTGCAAAAGCCAGGGCAGAAGCAGATTCCCTTCGGGAATCACAGACAGAAAGGCAAGGGCAACAGCAGAGACAGGAACAGAGATTGGCTCCGTTCTGCTTTCAGTTTATGTTCAGGCTTCCAGTTATCGTTCGGCTTTTGGCTACCTTGGTGCGGTCTCTTTGGAATCTGCCAGTGCGTATGCCAGGACAGTCATCACTGCGGCGTTCTCACCCAGTTCGCGTGGATCTACCTTGTCAAATGTGTCCGCCGGGGTGTGGTGGTAGTTGAAGTAGAAGCGCGTATCCTGCGAAGGGGCGAAGCTTGGTACGCCTTTTTCCGTCAGCCCGGCGATATCCTCGCCTGTTTCAGGAGAAGAACGGAGCGTCTCTCCACCGATGGGCGCAAGCGCCTGAGCTACCGGCTGCAGCCATGTTCCCAACTCGGGCTTGCCTGCATACATCACGCCATCCGGATGCCCCGCGCCTAGATCTGACTCGATCGCACCGATGTGGTTCGCCGCATCCTTGCCGAACTCCTCCATGTAAGTTACTGCGCCCTGCGAACCCTCTTCCTCGGCCATCCAAGCGATGAACCGGACAGTTCGCCGAGGATGAATCCCCAGCTTCGACAGCAGATGAATCGCCTGCATTGAGACGACGACACCCGCTCCATCATCGATTGCGCCGGTCGCCAGATCCCATGAGTCCAGGTGACCTGAAACAACCACCACCTGTTCGGGATGCTCCGTTCCTTTCCAGTCCGCAATCACGTTGTAGCTGGGTGCATCGGGCAGGGTCTGCGGAGTCAGAGTGAGGTGCAGTTTCACCGCGCCCTGGCTGGTCAGGTTGGCCAGCAGGTCCGCGTCCTCGGCGGTAACTGCTGCGGCTGGAATCTTCGCGACTCCAGGCGCATACATCGTCATTCCTGTATGCGGAATGCGATAGTCCGCCCCACCGACGGAACGCACCAATACAGCGGCCGCGCCAACAGATGCGCCGGCAACCGGCGCTGCGGCCCGGTACTGTACTGCATCTCCGTAGGCATACAAGCCTCCGCCCTGGGCTGCTAACTGCTTGTCAAACTTTTCATTGAACAGCACGATCTTGCCCCTGGCTGCGTTGGGCGGCAGAGCCTTCAGCTCCTGCCAGTTGTTTACCACGATCACGTCTGCGGTCAGGCCTTCGGGAGCGGTCGCGACACTACCACCGAGCGCAGTCAAAACGACCTTTTGCTTTGTTCCCGGAGCCTGCCCGCTCCAGGTCACAAGCTCGGCCGTCTCTACGCCGCGCACCCAGTGCGGAACGGATGTTTTTTCGAGCGTGACTTCGGCGCCCAGCTTACGCATCTCCGCTGCAACATACTCCACTGCCTGCTGCGCCTGGGGCGATCCGCTGATGCGAGGACCGATGTTATCGGTCAGATGCCGCAGTTCCGTCAGCGCATACGGATCGGAGACAGCCGCATCCCGTAATTTAGCCATCGTATCCAATTGCTCAGGAGTCCAGGCGTTCTTTCCGTCTCCCATAATTTGCGCCATGACTCGATCTCGCATCGAACCTTGTGGCGCGGTCGGTGCGGGGGCGGTTTGCGCGCCAAGGACGAGTGGCGTCGCCGCAATGGACACAGCCATAACAGACACAGCCATGATGAAAGCAGGAATCAACAGACCGCGGATCGGCAATCTAATCAAAGGAGAAGCGATGCCAAAAGCAGAAACGGTGCGTACGGAGGCGTAATGAGCGCAAAACATTCCAGATAGTAGCACGGTCAAATCTGGAGTTTAAGTAAATTGCGATCTCCACGCCCCTGAATTGCGTCTATGTATAAGCGGCCTTCTATGTCCGCGCAGTACCGGCACTGGCTATACTAGGGAATGGCCTGGAAATATTCTTTCCGGTCAGATATGAGCTTCTCAACCACACCACCCCCGAATCGTTTGGGGCAGATGACAGAACCCGAGGTTGAACGACGTATGCGATCTTTACCGCCATTTTTTGACCGGCTGCGTTCCCGCCGTCTTATGTCAACATTTGCAGTTCTTGCGACCCTTTCAGCCGCCATTCTGGTTGGCTCTTATACGGCGCATGGCGTCCACGGGCAGGAAAACAAGAGCGATAGCTCGGATGCAACTCCGCTCAAGATTCCCAATTCAACCGTTGCTCCCAACGCGTTTGCGCAGATAGCCAAGCAGGTCGGCCCGGCAGTGGTGAATATCAACACGCGTACTCTCCCCAAGGACGCAGCCAAGACTCGTCGGCTGAATCCGCACGGCGGCCGCAATGTGCCCGTACCCCAGGACCCGCAGGATCAGGATGACCAGGACGATCAGGGCGATGGCCAGGCACAGGGACCGGGACAGGGACAGCCACAAAACCCAGGGCAGGGCGGCCAGGGCAATTTTCAGGATTTCTTCAACCGTTTCTTCGGTGGACAGATGCCCGACGGTCAGGATGACCAGGGCGCTGAGCGCGACTCCCTCGGCTCCGGCTTCATTGTCGACCCCAAGGGCTACATCATCACCAACAACCACGTAGTCGAAAAGGCCGACGAGATCTACGTCAAGCTTTCGACAGACCCGGATACGACCGACCTGGGACGCAAGGCGCGGGTTATCGGCGTTGACAAGGCGACCGATCTGGCCGTCATCAAAATCGAAACCGACAAGCCATTGCCCACCGTCAAGCTGGGCAACAGCGATACTACCGCCGTGGGCGATTGGGTCATCGCGATTGGCAGCCCGTTTTCGCTCTCGCAGACAGTCACTGCGGGAATTATCTCCGCCAAAAATCGCACCATCGAGCCGGGTGCGAGCGGACAATTCCAGCACTTCATCCAGACGGATGCAGCTATCAATCCCGGCAACTCCGGCGGACCGCTGTTGAATATGAACAGTGAAGTCATTGGCGTGAATACTGCTATCTTTACGCAGTCTTCGGGCTACCAGGGCATTGGCTTTGCCATGCCGTCCAACACGGTCGTGCAGGTTTACAACGACCTCATCTCGCCCAGCCACAAGGTAACTCGCGGCAGCATCGGCATCTCGTTCAAAGAAGGCCTGTCCAGCGCCATCGGTCGCGTTTACGGCTTCAAGAACGGCGTGCTCGTTCAGAGCGTTTCTCCTGGTGGTCCGGCGGAGAAGGCCGGCATCAAGACGCGCGACATTATTGTTATGATCGACGGCCGCCCCATCAAGGACGGCAACGATCTGGTGGCCGAGATTGCCAGCCGTCACCCCGGCAGCTCGGTTCGCATCGGCTACGTTCGCGACGGCAAGCAGATCGATACGACTGTGATTATCGGCGACCGCGACAAGGTCTTCACGGAGCAGGCCAACAATGACGAGGTTCCCACTCCTGACAAGGGCGAAACCTCAGAGGGCAAGCTTGGCATCGTCGCCCGGGAGATAACCCCGGCAACGGCAACCAAACTCGGCACCGGCGGCATGGTCATCCAGAGCGTGCGGCCGAGCAGCTTCGCCGACCAGCAGGGACTTGAGCCTGGCCTGGTTATCACCCGTATCAACAAGCAGGCCACAGGAACCAAGGCGCAGTTCGATGCGGTTGTCGATGCCCTCAAGCCAGGGCAGGATGTGGTCTTCGAGATCATGAATCCCAAACGGCCGGGAGACGGTATCAACGTTGTCGGCGGAACTCTGCCGTAAACCGATACGCCCCGCCGTAGGGATACGGCGGGTAACGCAAAAGGGTATTGTGCAAAAAAGGGTACAAAACAGAACATCGTTTGTACCCTTTTTTTTGTACGCTAATCATTGCGAGTTCTTTACGGTTTTGCTTGTGCATCGGCAACGGGTGCCATAGACTATGCAGAGAGCGCCCGACATTTATCTCAAGAGGTCTTTATCCGCGTGATATTTCGTTCAGGTTTCGCGTTTTTTCTCGCTGCTGGAATCGCGATCACTCCCGCATTGGCTTCACGGGTTCACCGCGCGCCAACCAGCGGCCACGCGCATCGGCGCCATGTCTCCACATCGATCCCCAAATCGCATCAGCTCCACGGGCAGCAAGTTATTGATTCTGAGAGAGTTGCTTCGATCCAGCAGGCGCTTATCCGTGAACATTATCTGACCGGAGAACCGAGCAGCCACTGGGACAACCAGACCCAGGCAGCTATGCTCAAGTTTCAAGCGGATCAAGGCTGGCAGACGAAATTGACTCCCGATTCGCGCGCCCTGATCAAGCTGGGCCTCGGTCCTGATCACTCCAGCGCCATCAATGCCGGTAGCGGAGTGAGCTTCAATACTTTGAACATCCCGACAAATCTACCTGCTGCCGCGACCCAGGGGTTTGTAGCCGGTTCCGGCGTCAGCCACTAGACTTCCGATTCAATCGCTTTCGATCCATCCCCCGAATGACCTTTGTCATTCGGGGATTTCGTTTCTGCGAGATGAAACGCGGGAAATCGACTGGATCGCGTGATCTGATCCATGTCTGGCCTCTTCGTCTGCCCTCTTCTGGCTGTGTCCGCTTCCGGACGGCAAAAATCGCAGACGGACACTCGTGCACTTTCGCTATTCGCTATGTCATAGATAAATAAGAAAAGAACGTCTCTCGGCTTTGGAGAATAACGTGCTGTTCCTTTGTTAGAGAATTGCCCGCTGTCTCGCTCAGGCGACTCAGCGCTCAGGCGACCTCAGCCCAAATTTCAGGTTCGGCCACGTTCCAGGGAGATGACGATGACAAGATTGATTCAGGATCTACGTTATGCGCTACGCCAGTTGCGTAAAACGCCGGGATTTACGATCACGGTGCTTTTGACCCTGGCACTGGGCATCGGAGCCAATGCTGCTATTTTCACGCTTGTGAACTCAGTATTGCTGAGGAACCTGCCGGTAGCCGACCCCAGAACGCTGGTGCATCTTGGCGACGATGGCCATGATTGCTGCGTCGGTTCCAATACCCCCAGGGACAACGGTGACTACGCGAGCTTCTCGACCGAAACCTACGAGCGGGTGAGGAAGAACGTACCGGAGTTTGAAGAACTGGCTGCCATGCAGGCCGGTTTTACGTATCGACCAATCATTGCGCGACGGGATGGCGCTCAGACCGAGGCGCGGTCGGTGATGGGCGAGTTCGTGTCGGGTAATTATTTTCGGACATTCGGGCTCAGTCCGCAGGCGGGACGATTGTTTACGGACGCGGATAACGCAAAGGGCGCACCGGCCACGGCGGTGATGAGCTACGAGACCTGGCAGCATGAATTTGCTGGCAATGCTGCGGTGATCGGCAGCACCTTCTGGGTGAACACCAAGGCCGTGACAATTGTAGGCATCGCGCCACGCGGATTCTACGGCGACCGGCTGACGAGCACCCCGCCGGACTATTATCTGCCGATCGAAACGATGGCGGTACTGGCAAATGCTCCTTATGTGCATGATCCGGCTACCAATTGGCTTTACATGGTCGGGCGAGTCAAGCCGGGTGTAGCGCTTGGCCCTCTGCAGGAGAAGGTGAGTGCAATCGTTCGGCAGGCATTCTCTGAGCAGAAGGCGTTTTCAGCAGGAGAGGGCAAGAAGAATCTGCCGCGGGTACACGTAGTGCTGACGCCAGGCGGAGCAGGCATCGAGACCATGAAGGAGGATTACTCCTCTCACCTGCATCTGCTGATGTGGATCGCGGGGTTGGTTCTGCTGATCGCCTGTGCGAATATCGCAAACCTGCTGCTGGTGCGCGGCATGGGGCGACGGGCGGAGATGTCTGTGCGCACAGCCCTTGGAGCAACGCGTGGAAGGATTATCAGCCAGCTACTGACGGAGAGCATTCTGTTGGCAGTCATGGGCGGTCTGGCAGGGTTGGGAGTGGCTTATGCAGGCACGCACATGCTGCTGATGCTTGCCTTTCCCGGCGAACAAAATGTGCCCATCCATGCGGGCCCTTCGCTCGAAGTGGTCGGGTTCGCCTTTGCTGTCTCGCTCGTAACGGGCATCCTGTTTGGTGTGGCCCCGGCCTGGATTGCAGCGCAAGCCAAGCCTGCCGATGCACTGCGAAGCGGTTCTCGAACCACGGCCACCGGCGCTTCCCTGCTGCAACGTACTCTGGTGATCCTGCAGGCTGCGCTTTCTCTGATACTGCTGGTGGGCGCGGGATTGTTTTCGCAAAATCTGAACAAGTTGCAGAGCATGGACTTGAAGCTTGATTCAAAGAATCGGTATATGGTTCACATCAATCCGCAGGCTGCCGGGTATTCGCAAACGCAGTTGGAGGCACTCTACCGGACGATGGAAGAGCGGTTCCATGCCATTCCAGGCGTGATGAAAGTCGGCATCTCGAACTATACCCCGATGGAGGATGACAACTGGTCTAACGGTATCGGCGTACAAGGGCACCCGGAGATACAGGGCTCCGCTTCGTTTATCAAGGCCAATGGAGAGTACTTCGACTCAGTGGGAACGCGAGTCGTAATGGGCCGTAGCATTGGCGTGGAAGACACATTCACTTCTCCCCCGGTGACCGTGGTCAATCAATCCTTTGTGAAAGAGTTTTTCAAAGGCCGAAATCCAATCGGGCAGCGAATTGGTTCGCAATCTTCACCCGGCGACTTCCAGGTCGTAGGAGTAGTGGAGGACACAGCCTATACCGATGTTCGCTGGAAAAATCACAGTATGTTTTTCGTACCGATCATGCAGCGATACGCGAGTGACAAAGATCCGATCGATAACGATATGTCACTCTACGCCGGCGCAATCGTACTCCAGACTGCGCGGCCAATGAGTGATATGGAAACACTGACGCGCAAAACGCTTGCAGCTATCAATCCCAACCTGACAGTCGTCAAGTTCCAGACATTCGATGAGCAGATCTCCGATCGATTTACAGAAGAACGCATGATCGCGCGGCTGACTACTCTATTCGGTGCGCTGGCGCTGCTACTGGCGACGATTGGGCTCTACGGCGTAACCGCATACAGCGTGGTGCGAAGGACTCCGGAGATAGGCATCCGAATGGCACTCGGAGCGGAACGCAGCAGTGTTATTGCGATGGTGATGCGCGGCGCGATTATTCAAACTGCGCTCGGATTGGCGATAGGCGTCCCAATAGCATTGCTCAGCGTGCGCTTCGTAAAAACGCAGCTCTATGAAATCACCAGCGCGGACAGCAGTGTCATGACTGCCTCGATTGTGACTCTGGCTGTAGCTGCATGTATTGCTGGAATCATTCCTGCCCGGCGCGCTGCGTCCATTAATCCTGTGCAGGCATTGCGGATGGACTAAAGCAGTAAAGCAAAGCCCGGATGCTATTCGCATCCGGGCTTTTACATCTGGGCTTTTTTTATATTCAGGCTTTTATTCATTGCGAAGAGCGCGCGTCGGCTCAAGCCATGCGGCGCGAATAGCGGGCAGCATCGCGGCTATGAGCGCAACAACCAGAAGCACAATCGTAGCCGCGCCTACAACACTGAAGTCAATCGGCGGAGCTTCATACAAAAAGTGCTGAACAAAATGGCTGCCAAACATCGCGAAGACGATGCCGATCACAGCGCCTACTCCGACCATGATCATGGCCTCGCGCAGAACCAGTCCCACCAGGTGTTCGCGTGAAGCTCCAACGGCAATGCGTATGCCGAACTCCGGGGTACGCTGCTGCACTCGTAATGCGAGCACTCCGAAAAGTCCGATAGCGCTCAGCAGCAAGGCCACGCCCGCAAAGGCACTGCTCAGAGTTGCAATCAACCTCTCGCTTCCAAGCGACTGATCTACCTGCTCGCTTAGCGGAAGGAATACGGAGTAGCCCGTATCTGGTGCAAACAGCGCGAGGGTTGCGCGATACGCCGTGCTTGCTTCCGCGCCAGTCTGGCTGCGAAGAAAGAAGACAAAATTATTCGAATAACCGCCCCTGGCCAGCGCCTCCGCACCGGCGGGAAAATACACTGTCGGCGGAGCAGGCTCACGCAGGCTGGCATAGCGTGCATCTTCAACCAGGCCGACAACGCGACAGGTCGCGACCCAGGGATTGTCCTCATCGCCGCTGTAGGTGGCCTTAAGTGTGTCTCCGATTGCAGCACCGTTGGGAAATAGAATGCGAACCGTTGCCTGATTGAGTACGCAGTTGGTTCGATCACGATCTTCCTGCGTAAACTCACGGCCTTGCAGAACATGAGTGCCGATGGTTGAGAAATAGCCATCGCCTACTTCATTGAAGGTAATGGAATGATCTTCCTGGGGATGCGCTGTCGTGTGCGCAACAACCTTGGGCGCGTATCCCGTAAGCGGCGTCACCCATGTGTAGGAGGCCGATTGAATGCCGGGCCTGGTACGCAAATCTTCCGTCATGGCACGATAGAGAGCGGCGACCTCGGTTGGAGTTTTCTTGAGCGATTGAAATTGTGCGCAGACCTCGGTGACATGCGTTGGGTTGAATCCAGAGTTGTTGCCACGCAGGCGCACCAGCGTTCTCGTGAACAGTCCTGCTGCAAAAACCAATACCAGGGCCAATGCAAATTGAGCAGGGAGGAAGAGACGCTGGCGCAGCTTATTCACGCGCTGATTGGTTGCTTTAGCTTTCAGCAGCGCGGCTGGCGCAGTGCGGCCTGCAAGGAAGGCAGGCACCAGGCCGAAGAGCAGTGCTGCAATGACTGCGAGTGCAGTCGTAAAGAGCAGAACGCGCGCGTCAGGCCGCAGCAGCGTAGCTTCGCCTGATCCGGCTGGAGTGAGAAAGGCAGCTATGGCACTCGTGCTTATCCAGGCCAGTGCCGCTGCAATGATCGATCCGATTGTGGCGAGTAGCAGCGATTCAACGAGGCACTGCTGCAGGATACGAAAGCGGCCTGCTCCCAGCGCTGCGCGAATGGCAAACTCATGCTGCCGCGCCTGCACGCGTGCAAGCTGCAATCCTGCAAGATTCACGCAGCAGAGCAATAGAACGAGAGAGACAATTCCCTGAAGCAGTAGCAGAGTCTGACTGTAATCCCGCGCAATCGCAGAGAAACCACGCGAAGCCGACTCACTTGCTAAAGAGGCTCCACGTAAATCAGGCCGCATAAGCATCGCAGGCGGCACCAGCGTATGCAGAACGGCGGGACTGGCCGCGGCAAGCTCTGTATTAAGCGCAGCTAAAGATACTCCTGGCCGCAGGCGACCGATTGTGAGAACCCAGAAATTATCCAGATTGGTATAGGGATCTTCTGACGGCTTCGAGGCAAGCTTGGAGAAGAAATACATGGGCATGTAGACCTTCTCGGCGTCGCCGACAAAGATGCCGCCAAAACTTGCAGGCAGCACGCCCACGATGATCGCCGATTGCCCGGAGATGCGAATATGCTTGCCGACAACGTCGGGATCTCCGTGATAGTTGGCGAGCCAGAAACCATAGTCGAGAACGACCGGCCATCCGCCTTCGGGGCCTCCCGGCACATTGTCAGCCGTAGTTAGCAACCGGCCAAGATATGGCTTGAGCCCCAATGTCGACAGGGCATTGCCTGTGACGAGATTGCCTGGAATGGAGCGTAGCGTACCGCGATCGTCAGGAACAAAAAGCATACTTTCTGACCAACCGCTGATGTCGGAAACGCTGCTGGTGTGTTGCTGCAAATATGCCATGACACGCAGGGACATAAAGCCCTGTGTGCGGGGCGTCGCCTGGCTCTTGTAACCGATCTTCACCAGTTCAGCAGGGCGTTGAACGGGAAGCGAGCGAAGCATGGCGTCATCGACCAGAGTGAAGATGGCTGCATTCGCACCGATGCCAATCGCCAACGTCAGGATAGCGGTAAGGCTATAGCCCGGCGACTTGATGAGTTGATAAGCGGCGAGACGAAAATCGGCCCACAGCGAGTCGAGCCAATGCCATCGCCAGACCTCGACGCTGTGTTCGGTCGCAAGCGTAATATTGCCAATGGCCCGGCGAGCCTTGCGGGCCGCATCCTCCGGCGTCAGGCCCGAATCGATGAGGGCCTCAGTTCGCTCGCTGAGGTGCTGCTGAATCTCTTCTTCCAGTTCTGCGTGAAGCCGGTCACGAAACAAGAGGCGACGGAGCCAGAGCATAGCACTCTCCTGTGAAGCCTAGGATTGAGGATCAGGGTCGGGCAATGGCGACAGTACGGAACGAATGCCTTCAATCATCTGGTCGAACCGGGCCGTTTCATGGGCAAGATGCTTGCGGCCCTTGCGGGTAAGGGAGTAGGTACGGACGCGGCGGTTGGTGGCCGAAATCTCCCACCTCGCTTCGAGAAGCCCGCCTTTAAGCAATCGCTGCAGGGCTGGATAAAGCGAGCCCTCTTCAACCTGAAGCAGGTCACGCGAACGTTGCTGTATACGCATGGCCAGGGCATAACCATGCAGCGATTCAAGCTCCAAAGAGCGTAAGACCATCAACTCAAGGGCGCCTGGAAAAAGGTCGCGTCTACTGGAATCCCGCATAGCCATTTACTCTACACCTAGAGCAAACAAGTATGCAAATAGAAGATAATTTACGATCCTTATGACTCCTCTATGGGATCGCATAATTCACGCTGGCTCGTACATATTTCGGCTAGGATGTCTTTGAGGTTCCAATCTGTGAAACTAGCTCTCTCCGTTGCTTTCCTGGCCGCGACCTTCGCCCCATTCGCGCACTCTCAGACGCCCGCAGTCAAAGTCGAGACAGGCACTCTCGATGGCGCTCCTTACCGGATCGACATGCCGGCCAAATGGAACGGCATCCTGCTCGTCTACTATCACGGATACGCTGAGCATCCGGCGCATTTCGATAAGGATCAGCCAGATCCGATCGGTACCGGCTTTGCCGCTGCGGGTTTCGCTGTAGCGCAATCCGGTTATTCGCAGGTGGGCTGGGCACTGGAACGCGCTCTGCCTGAAACGGAAGCATTGAGGCAATACACAATCGCCCAGTATGGACAGCCAAAAGAGACGTACGTCACTGGCCACTCCATGGGCGGGCTGCTCACTGCGGCCACGATTGAGAGCTACCCCAATCGCTATGATGGAGCGCTCGCACTCTGCGGCCTGCTGCAGCCTACAACATGGGCGCTTGGACGCGGTGGCGCGATGCTCGCTGCATTTGACTTCTACTACCCTGGTTTACTGCCCGGGCCCGTCAATATTCCCGCATCTGCCTCGCTCGACGAAGATCTTGTTGCAACAGTGCTCAAGGCTCTGCCCAGCAGCCCAAAGGGCCACGCTGAAATGATGGCGCTTGGTCATTACAAGACGGATCTGGACCTTGCCTCCGGGGTTGTCTTTGGCACCTGGGTGCAGCGCGAGATTGAACAGCGCATTGGTGCGTCGGCTCTGGACAATCACAACTTCATCTACGCTGGCGGCCCCGACGATAATGCTCTGAATGATGGGGTGAAGCGCTATACCGCATCGGAAGCGGCTCTCGCCTACCTCAAGACCTGGTACACGCCCACCGGTGTTCTGCTGAAGCCGATGCTGGCAGTTCACACGACATACGATCCGATCATTCCCGCGGAAACAGTGGCCCTTTATGCGGACACTGTGCAGCGCGCGGGCAGCAGCCGCAACTTCGTACAGCAGTATGTCAAAGCGGATGGACACTGCCACATCTCCGGACCTGAGACGGCGGTTGCACTGGAAGAACTGATCAAGTGGAAGCATACTGGCGTGAAGCCGGAAGGCGGACCTGTTCCCGCTGCCAAGTAGCATCTTTGTTGCAAGATGATTGGGTAACATTGCTTGTTTGAAATCCAACGTGAATTGGCCCACAACGAAGATTCGTTGTGGGCCAATTCGCGTTGGAGATCCTGCAATGATGTTGCTTGCGTGGCTACTTCTTTTCCGTATCCAGCCAGAACTCGTACCGTGCACGATTCTCGTCGGGGCGTGAAGTGATCGGGCTATCCAGGTGTAACACCGGATCACCTTCACCATACTTCGGCCAGGTCGGCAGCGGCTCGCCCTTGGAGTCGGTTCCGTTCGGATCGCCCTTCTTTGCGAAGTTGGTCCAGTAGCTCATCATCTGGTCACTCAGCTTGCGATCCTCATCCCGCCATACTGCGCCGGGGCGCGTATCGAGCGTGCCAAAAACATACTCGATATCATCGGAATGAAACGCAAACGAGCCGGGATGAAATTTGCTTGGCGGAGATGCCAGATCGAGCTTGTAGCGATAGATGTCCTTGTCGCCCGTGCGTCGATCGATCTCGATCCACTTCCAGGTTCCGTAAGCGATGAACTGATCGCCGCCGAAGTCTGAGGCTGACCGCAGGGCTTCTGTATCCGTCGTTCCGGGATAGAGTTTGAAAAACTGGGTGATGTTATCCGGAAAGCGCTGGCTGCCCATGACCTTCCACTTATCGGCAGTCATACCGGTCGAAAGGAACGAGCCTTCATCCCGGTTGAATCCAGCGAGAAGCGGTACTTTGGCCTGGTTGCCCTTGGTGTAAATGTCGAGGACCGGTTCGCTTAGAAACTTGCCGTCGAGCACGGGAGAAAAGCCGATCGTGCCTTTTTTTCCGGCTGCTTCAAGGATTTTATCCATAGGCATGGCGCGTAACTCGGCGAGAGAATTTGCACCTGCACTCTTCATCCACTCGTCTTCTTTCGGACCGCGGACGGCAAGCGTTTCCATTGTCATACCACCAGATGCAAGCGCGCCTCCACTCTCGCCGATGGCCTTGTGAAACAAGCCTTGTGCGGAGGGAGCAGCCATCAAGGTGCTTACGGCAAACGATCCAGCCGACTCGCCGAAGATGGTCACGTTGTTCGGGTCGCCGCCGAAGGAAGAGATGTTGTTCTTGACCCAGCCAAGAGCAGCGACCATATCCATGAGGCCGTAGTTTCCGCTTGAACCACCCTGCTCTGCTGCCAGCTCAGGCAGCGCGAGGAATCCAAAGACACCGAGACGATAGTTGATCGTCACCAGGATTACGTCTTTGGTCGGCAGGAAGTCTCCGTTATGGCGAGGCTCAGAGCTGCCGCCACCGGAGTAGCCGCCGCCGTGAATCCAGAACATCACGGGTAGTTTGGTCTTGCTCTTCTCGCTGGCGGGTGTGTAGACATTCAGCGTGAGGCAATCCTCAGACTGACCTGCATCCTGGAAAATCATGTCGTCGAAGACTCGGCCTTGCGCACAGTGATGACCGTACTTCGTTGCGTCGAGCTCACCCTTCCATGCTTTTGCGGGCTGCGGAGCCTTCCAGCGCAGGTCGCCTACGGGCGGCGCGGCGTATGGAATTCCTTGAAAGGCGCGAACTGCGCCGCTGTTGATCGTCTTGCCGTGTACCTTGCCGTCCTGCGTTTTCACCACCAGGGAATCGGCGTGGGCCACCATTCCGAGCGTCAACATTACTACGGCCAGTGGCATGGCCTTCCCAGCGAGTCTACCTGCAAACATGCCTTGATCCTCCGCGAGAACGATACAGGAAAAGCGATTGAGTAATCTACTTGCTGTGATTTGAAAGTGGCAGCTCCGGCCCCAGAAGGTCGGCAATCGTTTCGCGCCGCCGGATGAGAGTTGCTTTCTTTCCGCGCAACAGCACTTCGGCTGGCCGCGGGCGAGTGTTGTAATTCGAGCTCTGCGCCATGCCATACGCACCGGCATCAAGCACGGCTACGAGATCGCCGGGTTCTACCGGTTTGAGCTTGCGATCGCGCGCGAAGAAGTCCCCTGTCTCGCAGACCGGCCCTACGATATCCACGGCAGCAGAGCGGCCAGCGCGTGGCAGGACGGGCACGATTTCATGAAAAGCCTGATAGAGCGCGGGCCGAATGAGATCGTTCATCGCGGCGTCGGTTACGACGAATGTCTTCTTGCCGTTGCGTTTTACGTAGAGTACGCGCGCGAGCAATGCTCCGGCCTGCGCGACGAGGAAACGCCCTGGTTCGAGAAGTAGCTGGACGTTCAACCCGGCAAGCGATGTCTCAAGCGCGGCAGCGTATTCCTCTACTTTAGCCCTGGGGTTGAAGTTATCCGGACCCGACAGCGTGGCGTGATAATCGATGCCCAGGCCACCCCCCGCGTCAACGGATTTGATTGCGATGCCATCGATTTCGAGTTCGCGAACCAGCTTGGCTACGCGCTTCATGGCTGCTCCGAATGGATCTGCCGAGCGAATCTGCGAACCGATGTGCACGCTTACTCCATGTGCGGTGAGCCACTTGTTTCCTGCTGCTTCGTTGTAGATGCGGCGGGCCTGGCGAATGTCGATGCCGAACTTGTGTTCGCGCAATCCTGTCGAGATATAGGGGTGCGTCTCGGCGAAGACATCGGGATTTACGCGCAGGGCAAAACGAGCTTTGCGCTTGCGTTTTGCGGCGCGGCTGGCCAGTAGTTTCAACTCCGCTTCGCTCTCGACGTTGAAGGCGTAGATGTCTGCGTCAAGCGCCTGGTCGATCTCTTCTGCGGTCTTGCCCACTCCGGAAAAAACGATGCGCCCAGCAGCCTCGGGAGCTGCGATCAACACGCGTTGCAACTCTCCGCCGGAGACGATGTCAAAGCCTGCGCCATGATCCGCAAGCAGCTTGAGAATAGCCAGCGCAGAGTTAGCCTTAACCGCATAACATATGAGGTGAGAGCGATCAGCCAACGCCTGCTGAAAGAGCATGAACCGCGCCAGTATCTGGTCTGCGCTGTAGACATAGAGCGGCGTGCCGTACTGCTTCGCGAGCTTGGTCAGAGAATGCTGGCCGCAGCTCAAAGACGCGTCGGCAGAGGGATACTCGAATGGGCGAGAGCTAAAGTCGGACGAAGAATTGGGCATTGGGATGAGGGTTTGCCTGAAATAAATCGGATGTACGATCTGCTCTTGAGCGTAGCAGATTTGCGTGGCCGAATAGAAAAGGCTGCGTCATGCCGATTTACCCACGCCTCGTGCCCGGACTTCTGCCATCTTCGGCTTTAGGGCGTTGGCGGCAACTCTCCCAATGGCTCTTCGGGAATTCCAATCCAGCAGGCCAGATAGACGATTTCGGCGACGGGGCAGATGAAGATTCCTGTGAGCACGGCGATAATTCGTACGGTGCCTACATCCCATCCATAGGCTCGCGCAAAACCTGCGCAGACACCGGCAAACTGGCGGCCATGATAAGGACGCACCAGGCGCGGCGGATACTGCGGAAATCCGGAATACGGCATTCCTGACACAACGGTGCCGCAGTTAGAACAGAAACGCGCCGAGGGCGGTAAAACATTTCCACATTGGCTACAGAATACGGACATCTTGACTCTCCGACCTGGCAAAACGCCAGCACTATTTCATACGTGCGTAACAACAAGAAGGTTCCGTAACAGCAGCCAGCGACGGCAGCTCATGCGGCGTGGCATCCGCTCTACTCGTGATAGGGAGACTTGAGAAAGCGGTGCGCTATCTCACCCTGCGTGGTATCCGATCCGTTGGCGATGGCTGCCTCGTAGTCCTTGATGGCCTGGGCGCGATCTCCGATCAGGTCGCGGCTTTTGCCCGCGGCAACGAGGGAGCGGCGCTTCAACTCCGCTCCGGAATTGGGAGTCCACGCGGCCTGTTCATAGGCTTTGGCTGCCTGATCGAAATGACGCTGCCCGCGGAGTGCTTCGCCCATTCCAAAGTAAGCCAGTTCAAGATGTGCCGAGGGGAAATAGCCGGGCTTCGCGGCGTCGTTCAGGATGGCCTGATAGGCGTTCACTGCGGCCATGCCCTCGCCTGCATCTTTGCGCAGATTTGCTTCTTCGAGGCGGAAGAGGAAGTCGCGGGGATATTCGTTTTCCAGGCGACGCACGACGGCGATGGCTTCCTGGTATTTTCCTTCGCGGCGCTGGAAGAGAGCTATCACTGTTCCGGCCTCTACTGAGGTCATGGGCGCGCGGGCGAAGGCGTCGTGCAGCATCTCCATGCCTTTAGTCTTGGAGCCGGTAATGCCTGCAAAGCCGAAGATCAGTTTGAATCCCCACGGCAGCGCGCCGATGACGTACTGATAGGTGCCGACGACGAGCTTGGCGTCGATATAGTTCGGATCGAGCTGCAGCACCCTGGCCTCATCGCTGTGCGCCTGCAAAGCCAGGTGAAATGACGCGTTGAAACTGCGCTGCACCATGGCCATATAGGAGGAGCGCAGGCTTTTTGCCCAGCCGCGCGCATAGAGGGCATCGACATCTTTGGAGTTCGCGTTCAGACGGGCGTCGGCCTCGCGCACTGCCTGATCGCTGAGCGCGAAGATCTGGTCGCGCACCTGCGGATCTTCCGGCGTGGGGTGTTTGCCGGTGAGGAAGCCGTCGTTGGCATAAAAGGTGGTATCCAGCAGATCCTGGCGGTACAGCTCGGCGAAAACGCGAGCCTCCAGGAGCAAGGCTGTAGCCTCGGGATCGCCGGGATGCGCCTTCTGAACTTTTTCGAGTAGAGTGATTGCGGCGGGATAATCCAATACATAAAAGTGCTGGAATGCCTCGCGCACCGTGGGATCCCGATGCAGAGGATTGGTATGGATGTCCTGCGCGTGAACTGTTCCAAGTGCGGCCACGGCCAATGCCACCAGCGCAATCGATTGCCAAATTCCTGCCCGCAAGCTTCCTCCTGCGATTCTCTCTGAGACCTGAAAAAGATGAAATCCTTATTTCTTGTTACATAACTATCCTAACTCTCGGCGGGTTCGATGCTTTATCGAGACTTTGTAGAATTGAATAACAAAATCGTTTAACTTTCCTTGACTACCAAAAGGAAAGAGGCCTAGCTTTGACGTTAATAGATAGCAGAGGTGGTTTTATCAAGAACCACAATCGTTTTTTTTAGCCATACAGACAGACCAGGAAAACCTTGTGACTAAAAAAGTTGGAATAGATCGAATGACTCGTTCAGAGACTCTGCTTATTCTTATCAGCCAGGCTCATGCCAATGGCTTCGAATTCCGGCGCTGGTTTCAGGCTAATATCCATCCGGAATGGCCGGGCGCGGAGCAGGCCGTTGCGCTCCTTACTGGGGAAGGCCGCTTTTACGCCCTGATTTTCTCTCACGACTTTGCCCGTTCTTTTTGGAAAAAAGGGGCGCAGATGAACTTTGTTGTGCCTGCCGCCACCTATTCCCGGATGAACGGCAAGGGCGAAGTGGTTACGATCAATCGCAAGCCGTTTACACGGCGAACGATCAAAGCGGATGTGTGGAAGTATCATCTGCGCCAGATGGCTATCTGCGAAGATCCGATGCGCTACCTGAAACGCTTTCTTCCGACCCACGAAGATGCGCAGATGTCCCAAAACGGGAAAGCCGCTAACCTGTCGCCGGTCGAGAAGATCCGCGGCTGATTTTGGATGGATTCCCGGGAAGATTTTTCAATTTTCCGGGAGCCTCTCCATTTGGCCAGCGGCACAGCTATCGGTTCCTTCAGTATCCGATAGTGAAGAATTGGTTAATAGTCAAAGCGGCTGGGATCAAAGGACTTAGCCCCGGAGAAACATTGTTTATAGAATTACTACTACTAACTTAGTAACTATTGTACTTATGTTTTGGCAATAAATTACCGGCATAAAACCTGTTCAAAATTGGTCATAAATTGCCTCAAATCTTTGACTTGAACCTTCATCCCCGGTACCATTACCTAATAGCGATATGCAAACTAAGACACCATGCAAGGCACGAAATCATTACCGTTCTTTTACCGCAGCCGCACTTGCGCTACTGGTAACTGTGGCAGGCGTGACGGCGTCAGCCGCTGCAGGTTCGCACGAGCAAACCGACCCTCACGCACACAAGCCCAGCCACTGGATTCAAGTTGGCAAAGCTTCGTGGTACGGCCGGCGCTTTCAGGGGCATCGCACTGCGAGCGGCGAACCCTTTGATCTGAACATGCTCACATGTGCGCATCGTACACTGCCTATCGGCACGCTGTTGAAGGTAACCAATCTGACCAACCGCCGCTCGATCATGGTTCGCGTCAACGACCGTGGCCCCGTACCGACCGGAGTGATGGTTGATCTTTCCTGGGCAGCCGCCCGGTCACTCGGCTTCAACAAGAGGGGCAACACGCACGTTCGCCTTGAGAAAATCGACGGGCCCGAGGCTGCCCAGTTGAACTGGCCCGATTTGGGCCGGCCTCAAAAGATGGCTGCGTCCCGCTAAGATAAGGCCATGGCCTTCTCTCATTCCCTGAACAACTCTGATTTGGATAACTCCGATTTGGATAGCTCTGATCTTCAACATCCAACTCCGCGCCAGCTAGCCCGGCAGCGACTCATTGTTGCGCTTGACGCACCAACGGCGGATGCTGCGCTGGCGATAGTCGATCGCCTAGAGGGCCAGTGCCAGTGGTTCAAAGTCGGATTAGAGCTTTACGTTGCGGTTGGCCCGTCGATTGTGCAGCAGCTTGTCAGCCGCGGCCACTCGATCTTTCTGGATCTGAAGCTGCATGACATCCCAAATACTGTAGCTGCAGCAGTGCGGTCGACTGCTTCGCTTGGCGCGAGCATGTTGACTATCCATGCTGCGGGTGGCCCGTCGATGCTTTCGGCTGCTCATGAAGCCGTTGTTACGATGGCTCATCCGCCACAACTGCTGGCTGTAACGGTGCTTACCAGCATGAATCAGCAGCAGGTGACGGCTATTGGGCTGCCTAGGTCGCCGGGGGAGCAGGTTACTTTGCTGGCCAAGATGGGGATGGAAGCCGGAATTCGTGGATTTGTCTGTTCGCCGCAGGAGGTTGCAACGCTGCGCGATATTACCGGTCCAGAGGGGGTGTTGGTGATCCCCGGAATTCGGCCTACGGGTGCGAACCAAGGAGACCAGCAGCGCATTGCTACACCTGCCCAGGCTATGCAGCAGGGCGCAAGCTATCTTGTTGTTGGCAGGCCGATCACGCAGGCGCCTGACCCGGCGAGGGCTGCGGAGCTGATACTTGAGGAGATCGCGGCGGCAATCTCCCCAAGCTGATGCAGTCTGATCCAACTAAGCTACATTGCGCCTTTGCCCCAAAGCACTGCGGGCACTGTTCCGATGAGGATCTTCAGATCAAGCATTAGCGACCACTTGTCGATGTACTCCAGGTCCTGGCGAATCCAGTTTGCAAAGTCGGTATTGTTGCGGCCGCTCATCTGCCAGATGCAGGTGATACCCGGGATGACACTGAAGCGACGCAGTTGCGCGGAATCCTCAATCTTGAGCACGTCGCGAACTGCCAGAGGCCTTGGTCCGACCAGGGACATTTCGCCGGTCAATACATTCCAGAGCTGAGGTAGTTCGTCGATCGAGGTCTTGCGCAGGAACGCGCCAACCTTGGTGATTCGCGGATCTTCTTTGATCTTGAAGACAGGGCCGCCGAGTTCGTTCTGCCCTTCCAACTGCGTCTGCAATACTTCGGCATTGATCACCATGCTGCGCAGCTTGAAGATGCGGAAGCGGCGGCGATAGAGGCCGTAGCGATCCTGCGAAAAGAGGATCGGCCCTTTGCTGGTCATCTTGATGGCGATGCCTGCGGCGAGCAATATAGGGGACGTCAACAGCAGCAGAAGACCTGCGGCTACGATGTCGATTGCGCGCTTTGCGTAGCGCGTCCAATCGTCGCGAACCATGCGTAGAATCGAGTAGTTCGCGCCAGCGTTGCGATCGAGGCGCGCTATCTTCGTTTGAAAGACATTCGATGAGTGACGTACCTCGACACCGAATTGTTCGCAGACGGAAATGACCTGCTGAATGGGTTCATACATGGACTTGACAGGCAGTGAACAGAAGACTACCGATACCGGATTTTCCTTGAGCAGAGTGTCCAGCAAATCCAATCCGCCGACGTAGTGCTTACGCATTGCTCCGGTGCCGACGAAGTTATCGTCGAGCACTCCAACGACCTGGTAGACGGGCGAATCGACCATCTCATCAAAGGTGGCCTGCGCCCCGGTGCCAGAGCCGACAATCAGGACTTCGCGCTTGGGAATGATCGTGTCGATCGAGACCCATCCGATGAACGAGGCGATTGCCAGGAAGGTGAGACTCAACAGTCCGCATGCGAAAAAAAAGCCGGCATCGACGCGCAGTGCGTCTTGCCAATCCATCTTCGCCAACAGGCATGGATAGATAACCATGCTGCAGAGGAATGCTGCGAGCAGGTTTGCCGAAATCTCTTTGTGGATCAGTTCTTCGTGCGATTGACGTCCGCGACCGGTAACAGCGCGAGAGATGAATGTGATTCCGCAGATCATGCCTACCTCAAGCAGGCTTACACGCGGAATGTACCACCAAGCCGGTCCGACAAACATCAGGCCGGGGTGCATGAAAAACCAATATCCGGTGAGAACCATCGCCGGAGCCAAGTCACGCAGAAGTCGATAGACACCGGTGTGGAGTGCCCCAACTTCTTGCAGGTGCTGTTCCAATTTGGTCCAGTCCATTTTTTGCCTCGCCGTTTTGGCTTCTAACCTGGATTGAATCCTGGCCGTGCGGGCATCGGTCGTCGAGTTGCTCATCGTTTCACTTGCCTCCTGGACATATACCCAGAGTTTCGGAAGCTAACTACGAGAGCGGGTAAGATCAATCCCCTGCTTCCATTGACTCATCGACTAAGCATAGAAACCAGGAACCGCAGCTAACATCCCCCGAAAGCCGTAGCGGCATACAACAACGAGCGTATAGAGCAGTTATCGGAGCGGGCGAGTTCAATTCAGAACAGCTTATTGAGTCGAAAAACAGTGGTGATCAATTCAAGACTGCACGCTTCGTACAGAAGGAACAACATAATGCCAGGAGGAAGATATGGCAGAAACAGCGGTAGGACTTTATGGGCACGCAAGTACAGCAGATGCGGTCGTTGGCGCACTTCGCGCGAATGGCTTTCCAGCTCAGGACATTCGAGTTATCGCTGCGCCCGGCAATGCAAGTGGTTCTGTTGATGCCTCCGCGAGTGATTTCGGAACGACATTCGCCGGTAACTTGCGAGCATTTGGCGTAAACGAATATGAAAGCGATGCCTATCTTGCGGGAGTCAATCGTGGCAATGTGCTGGTATATGCCACTGGATCCGCGAAGCAGGTGCAAGAAGCTGTCGCGATCATGGATGAGTATGAACCTATCGAGATAGAGCAGTTAACCACGACGGCTCCGGTCAGCACTTCCAGGGCCTCATCCGATCCATCGAGCGATCTTGGAACAATCAATCCGGAATCGAGGTTGCCGGAATCCAGTGTAAGCATCGGAGCTCATGAGAAGTCCTATACGAGTCATGCAAGCCGTTCGAGGAAGGAAGGCGCACGCATCTTCTCGTGGTGAGAAGTCCTGGTAACAGGCGGCCTGCCTACATCAACCGCAGGGCATCGACATCCACAACCAGGTTACGCCGGGGGATGCCACTCTCTTCGGCGTGCACAAGCGCTCCGCGCAAGGCTGCATTCAGAGCCTTGCGCGAAGCTGCTTTTAGTATCAGATGAAAACGGTATGTCTCTTTAATACGCGCGATTGGCGCGGTGCAGGGGCCTAGAACGCGCACGCCTTCATGAGCGTTTTTTTCAAACCACTTACCAAGAATTGCAGCCCATCCAGCGGCCTCTTCCATGCGCTTGGATTGGATGAGCAGATTTGCCAGCACTCCAAACGGCGGATAGTGCATCCATCGCCGGTACTTGAGTTCGCGGGCAACGAAAGTTGTGTAGTCGTGCGTTGATGCGGCGAGGATCGCGTAGTGATCGGGATGGTATGTCTGCACGACAACTTTGCCTTTGAGTACGCCGCGGCCTGCGCGCCCCGATACCTGCGTCATCAGTTGAAAGACTCGTTCGGCAGCACGAAAATCGGGCATGGATAGCGCGTGATCGCAGCCCACGACGCCTACCAGCGTTACTCCATGTACATCGTGACCTTTGGCAATCATCTGCGTGCCGACCAGTAGATTGATCTCACCGGAATGGAGTCGCGCCAGCAGACGCTCCATGTCATAGCGGCCGCGTACGGTATCGCGATCCATGCGGCCTATGCGGGCTGACGGAAAGATCTCCTGCAGGCGTTCTTCGCCTTGCTGCGAGCCTGCGCCGAGATAGTACAGATGTTCGCTGTCGCACTTGGGGCACCGCTTTGGAACGGTGCGCCGGTAGCCGCAATAGTGGCATTCGAGGCGTTGGCCAGAGCTGGCCATTCCCTCTTCCGACTCGACCGGTTTGTGATGGGTGAGCGAGATTGCGCAGTTCTGGCATTCGAGTTTTTCTCCGCAGCTGCGGCACATCACTACGAACGAATACCCGCGCCGATTCAGGAGAATCATTGCCTGCTCACCACGATCGAGTGCTGCCTGTGTCTCTTCAACGAGCAGCCTTGAGAAGAGATGTTCGTGGCCGGTTTGTTGGAACTCCTGCCGCATATCTACGAGTTCGACACCGGGCAAAGGTCGATTATTGACGCGCTGGGCCATGACGATGCGTTTGTATTTACCGGCCTCGGAGTTTTGCCAGCTCTCAAGCGATGGCGTTGCAGAACCAAGCACCACGGGAGCGCCGGCAAACTTGGCGCGCATGACCGCAACATCGCGTGCGTTGTAGCGTGGAGTTTCTTCCTGCTTATAGCTCTGGTCATGCTCTTCGTCGACCAGGATCAGGCCTAGATTCGGTACGGGCGCGAAGATTGCAGAGCGTGTGCCGACGACAATCGGCGCGTCGCCTCGGCGAATGCGATGCCACTGCTCCGCGCGTTCAGGCGGTGTCAGGGCGGAGTGCAGCAACGCCACTTTGGTGCCGAAGGTTGCATCGAGTTGCGCGGCGGCCGCAGGGGTAAGGCCGATCTCCGGCACCAGGAGAATGGCAGCGAGTCCACGATCCAGGGCGCGCTGCATCGCGGCCAGATACACGGCTGTTTTGCCGGAGCCGGTTACGCCATGCAGCAGAAACGGTTGAAAGCTGCCCATCGCGGCGGTGATTGAGGCCAGCGCCTCCATCTGGGGCTCGTTCAATGCGTGATGCGGATTGACGTGGCCAATGCCACGGAGGCTGAAGCTGGCTGCGCGTTCCTCGATTCGAACGAGGCCGCGCTTGACCAGCGTTTGCAGACTGCTGTTCGATGTTTCGCCGCGCTGCAACTCGGTCAACGGCAACTCTCCGCCACACGCGGCAAGCTCTGCGAGGACTGCCTGCTGCTTCGGAGTGAGGGCAGGCAGGCGAGCCTCTGGCACGAGCACTGCAACGCGCTCTACGCGCCGCGCATCGTGTTCTACGGTGGTGGTCTCGCGAGTAATCCACTTTTTGCGGACCATGCCTGCCAGCAGAACCAGGTTGACCCCAGTCGCCGTACGCAAGGCAGTTACTTTCACCAGTTCGCCATCCGCAAGACGGGTGAGAACCTTGTATTCGGTGTCCTGATCCTCGGCGGAGAGTTTGCTCTTGCGCCTGCTATCCGGACCGCCGTCATGTGCGGAGGCCAGGGCATCGCGTCCGGCATCGGCGATGCGGTAGTAGATGGTGCGCTTGACCTCGGCCATGAGGGGCAGCATGGTGCGTAGCACCTCACCCAGCGGAGCCAGATAGTACTGCGCTATCCACGTGGCCAGTTCCAGCAAGTGCTCGGAAAGCAGCGGCTCATCATCCAGCACAGATTCAATTGGCTTGGCTTCAAAATCTACTGGTGCGGTGGAGTGCAGGCCAGTAACGACTCCGATGATCTTCTCGTTACGAAAGGGTACGATAACGCGCGCGCCGCGAGTTGGCTCCAATCCCACGCTGACGGAGTAGGTGAAGGTGCGATCGAGCGGGATAGGCAATGCTACTTCGCAGTACAGAGACATAGGGGCCAATCTCAAGTTTAGAGGCTGCCGCTGACCGGCCGCCGGTGGGCCTGTGGTAATCCTTGCCAAACTGCAGATCGTCATGCCACCCTTGACCCACCACGAATCACACAAAGCACATCAAATTGAAGATTTTGAAGAGGATGCCATGAATCTGCCCGCGCTCAATCGACGACGTTTCCTGAAGCAGGCCGGAGGAGCTGCAGGTATCTTCGCTTCCAGTCCATGGCTTGCTAAAAGTGAAACTATTGGAATGACTGCCGCGGTCGCCGCGCCTCTGACGGCTTTGACAGATCGGGCCAGCGCAGACATAACGGTAGCTAAAAGCCACGTCTCTCAGGCGCTCGACGCATTTATCCCTGACTATCTCAAATCCATGAATGCGCCCGGGCTTACGTTTGGCGCAGTCGATGCTTCGGGCGCAGGCGCCACGTCCTGCTATGGCTATGCAAATCTCGACAAATTGCAGGCTGTTACGCCGGATCTGCTCTTCCAGATCGGCTCTATTTCAAAATCGTTTCTGGCTATCCTCGTTCTACAACTTCGCGAAGAGGGAAAGCTGGACCTCGATCATGCGATTCTCGAATATCTGCCGTGGTTTCCCATTGAAACGCCGTTTGGCGAAGTGACGCTGCATCATATGCTCACGCACAGTTCCGGCCTGCCGGACGGCGCGTCGCTGTTCCCTTCCAACCCATCCGACCGCTATCGCCAGGCGTATAAACCGGGCGAGCGCTTCCACTACAGTAACTTCTGCTTTGACGCGCTGGGGCGCATGGTTGCCAGGATCGAGAAGCGGCCGCTTCACGAGTCGCTGCAACAACGCATTCTTGACCCGCTGGGCATGACGGCGACATCGCCGGTGCTCAACACGCTCATTCGTGAGCAGACCGCGGAGAGCTACAGCCCCCAGTTGTCGGACAGGCCCTATCCGCGCAACGGGCAACTGGCTTCCGCCTCCAAGATCGATTCGGATTCGGCAGCGGGCAGCATTGCTTCCACTCCGGACGATATGCGCAAGTACATGCGGATGCTTCTCAAGCGCGGGCAGGGCGAGCATAAACGCATTCTCAAGGAAGAGAGCTTCGCGCTCTTTTCGCAGCCGCATATCAAGGCGGAGGAGTTTGGGCCGACTGCCTCTTACGGTTACGGCATCGCGGTGGATATCCTCGACGGCCATACGATCCTGAGGCACACGGGTGGCATGGTTTCATTCATGTCAGCGATGCATGTCGATCTCGATGGAGGTGTTGCGGCTTTTGCCTCGATCAACGCACAGCAGGGCTATCGGCCTAATCCGGTTACGCAATATGCTATCCAGCTCATGCGCGCCCAGGCAGAATCGAAGACGCTGCCCTCTACGCCGGAGATCGAAAACCCTGCCGACCTCAAGAATCCCAAAGAGTACCAGGCGATCTATCACTCGCCGAGTGGCAAATCCTGCCGGGTTGTCGCGACAGAGAATGCGATATCGCTCCAGTTGGATGATCACCATATTCCGCTTGAAGCGCTGGGCGAAGATCGATTTGTCTCCACTCTGCCTGAATACTCGGCCTTCGCGTTCGTCTTTCACCGGGAGCAGCCCAACTCCGAAACGGGCGCTGGCGCAACACCAGAGGCAAAGCCGGAAACTCCTGCGGCGATTCTCGAATTGACTCATGGAGACCGCTGGTTTGTTCGCGGATCGGCTTCGTCGCTGGAAGTGAAGTCGGCACCAGCCCGTTACAGTGCATTCCCCGGCAAATATCTGAACGACAGCCCGTGGTATGGCAGCTTCCGCATTGTGGAGCGTCGCGGACAGCTCTGGGTCGATGGCGAATCGCCGTTGATCGAAATGGGCGACGCGCTTTTTCGCATGGGAGATGAGCCGGACAGTCCCGAAACGCTCGCTTTTTTTCATATCGCGGATGGGCGCGCACAGATGGTCAAGGTGAGTGGCATCGACTTCTGGCGCATCACTACGGAATCGGATTAGATCTCGGATTAGAGCGATGTCCGATCCGGATACACATGAGCCGACCTACTGATCTACAATTCATGGCTAATGACTAAGACTGTTTCCAAACCTGCCGCTCGCGTCACCAAATCGCCGGCCGTCAAGTCCGCCAGCAAACACTCTCCCGTAACTCTCACTGTAGATATCGGCGGCACCGGTCTCAAGATGATGGCGCTCAGCGGCGCAGGCAAACCGCTCAGCGAACGGCTGCGTATGCTGACTCCGAAAGATCCTACGCCAACGCGCGTTCTGGCTGCGCTCGACGAACTTCGCGACCAGTTTCCATCGGATACACCGGCCTTCGATCGCATCTCGGTTGGCTTTCCGGGCGTCGTCAAACACGGCGTCACGCTTATCGCGGTGAACCTGCATCCGGATTGGGCTAATTTTCCATTGCAGGCTACCCTGCACAAGCGCTGGAAAAAGCCGGTGATCGTCGCGAATGACGCGTCCGTGCAAGGCTACGGAGCCATTTACGGCAAGGGTGTAGAGCTTTGCCTGACGCTCGGCACGGGGCTGGGTTCTTCGCTGTTCACGGATGGGCGTCTCTGCCCCGGCCTGGAGCTGGCGCACCATCCCTGGCGCAAGGGCCTGACTTACGAGGAATTCCTGGGAATACGCGCGTTCAAGAAGCAGGGCAAGAAGCGTTGGAACAAGCTGCTGCAGAAGGCGATTGCGCAGACTGCTGCGACCTTCAACTGGGACTATCTGCACATCGGCGGCGGTAATGCAAAACATGTTGATTTTGAGCTGGGAAAGAATGTCCGCATTGTGCCGAATGAAGAGGGTTTGCTGGGTGGAGTAGCGCTCTGGCGGCATCAGTAAGAGAATTCGATCTATAAAATGAAAAGCCTGGGAACAAATCCGAGATCGACTCGGGCTTGTTCCCAGGCTTTTTGTTGCTGGACTATTTTTGTCTATTTGCGTGTTTCGTCTATTTGCGCGCAGGCGCGGTGAGCCCCAGCTCCCGCATGGCGATCTGGAGATCGGCCCAGGCGTGTTTTTTCTGGTTCGGATCGCGCAGTAAAAATGCCGGATGATAGGTCACGATCAGTTTTGTACCGCGTAGAGGATGGACCGTGCCGCGCCATGCTGAAAGCGGCTTTTTTTCGCCGGTGAGATAAGTCACAGCGGTCTGCCCCAGAGCCACGATTACCTGCGGCCTCACGACATCAATCTGTCTGAAGAGAAATGGTGAGCAGGTATGAGCCTCGTCCGGCTCGGGTGTGCGATTGGCAGGCGGCCTGCACTTCACCACGTTGGCGATGTAGACATCTTCGCGTTTGAGGCCCATGGCGTTGATCATGTTGTTCAACAGTTGCCCGCCGCGGCCTACGAAAGGCAGGCCTTGCGCGTCTTCATCCGCACCGGGGCCTTCGCCTACGAAGAACAGTTTGGCTTCGGGATGACCGTCGCCGAAGACGATCTTGTTGCGGCCCTTGGAGAGGTCGCAACGAGTGCAGTCGCCGATCTCTTCGCGAATGAGTTTCAACGCGGCAAAATGCTGCTCCGGAGGCAGGGCTGCGGCTTGAGGTGGGGGAGCGGGAAATGGTTTGCGGGGTGCGATGAGAGACTCCTCGATCTGGCTTGAAAATATAGCAGCATTGCGCACAGGCGGCGCGGCAGCGGCAGGAATCTCGCGGCGAACGGGTTCGGGCGGTGCAGCGACCCTGGCCTCTTCAAGCTGAGGCTCAGGCTCAGCTTGTGTCCAGGCAGCCTCGTCCACGGGACGGCGATAAAACTCGCCGATCCCCAGTTCGCGATAAAAGCGCAGGCGTTCGCTCAGTGCTTCGCGCATGGCTGGATCATTTGGAAAAGGAAGCGTCACAAAAACCTGCTGAGATGTGCGATTGAATCGCCTACTCGATCATAATCTGGCGGCGTGCTGCGGCTTGCGACTCCACACGATCCACCGTTTCGTTGGAGGCCAGCTCCACAAGCAATGACTGCGGCCTGCGCAATCCGACAACTTCGTCCAGGATACGATCGGCCAGCTTGCGTTTGGGCATCTCCGGCAGATCGATAGCCGTGGTTGCAGTCAGGAAAGTGGCTGCGTTCAGATCCGAATCAAAGCCTACGCCTTCGCGCGAAACATCGTTCATGACAATCGCGTCCACGCCTTTGCGCAGCAACTTGGCGCGACCGTTCTCGACACCGTTTTCGGTTTCGGCTGCAAAACCGACGATCAATTGCCCCGGCTTGCGCTGCCGTACTACTTCGGCGAGGATATCCTCGGTAGGCAGGAACTCGATGGTCAATGGGCCGGTTCGCTTCAGCTTCTGGTCGGCGACGATGCTGGGGCGGTAATCGGCTACGGCTGCCGATTTGATGACCAGCGTGGCTTCCGGCATGCGGCTCAACACGGCAGCGCGCATCTCGTCTGCGGTGGTGACTTTCACCAGTTCGCAATGGGCCGGGGGATACAGCGCCGACGGACCGCTGATCAGGATCACCTTTGCTCCGCGGCTCTGCGCGGCTTCGGCGAGAGAATAACCCATTTTGCCGCTCGAACGATTGCCCAGGAAGCGCACCGGATCCAGTGCCTCGCGTGTGCCGCCAGCGGTAATCAGGACTGTTTCGCCCGCGAGATCATGGCTGCGGCCCAGCGCGCCAAGGACTGCGTTGGCAATAAATTCCGGCTCGGCCATGCGGCCAGGACCGACCATTCCGCAGGCGAGATGGCCGGACCCGGGCTCGATTACACGAACGCCGCGCTGCCGCAGAATTTCCAGATTGGCCTGGGTGGCAGGATGCTCCCACATATTGACATTCATCGCCGGGGCAACCAGGACCGGGGCCGCCGTGGCGAGATACATGGTGGTTAAAAAATCGTCGGCCATGCCATGTGCGAACTTTGCCAGGGTGTGTGCCGTCGCAGGCGCGACAACAAGCGCATCCGCCCATTGGGCCTCGGCAATATGCTCGATGCTGGATTCAAACCCGCCGTCGCCGCTTCCGCCCGCTTCCGCCGACTGGGGCCAGAGACTGGTGATGACTTTATGCCCGGTCAGCGCGGCAAAAGTGAGCGGCTGCACGAACTTCTGCGCCGCATCGGTCATGACCACGCGGACATCCAGAGCCTGCCGTTGCAACTCACGCACCAGTTCAGCGGCCTTGTACGCCGCGATGCCGCCCGATACGCCAACCATGACTTTCATAACACGATTGTAACGCGGATGGAGATATCAGATCTTGCAGCGGCACGTCTGCGAAAAGATAACGCCGCCTGAGAATTCCAGGCGGCGTTGCATTGCTTCCAGTACCGCGAAACGAATCGCGATCATTTGCAGAAGAGTCAAACGGTTAGAACTTGCTGTAAAGGTACGAGCACACCGCGCCAGTTTTATCGCTCGTAAGGGCCAGATTTTTGGAGGTAAGCGCACGGCTGGAGCAGTATCCCGTGGAGTTGCCGGTAACGTAATTCTGCGTGCTGTTTGCCGAGCGGCCGGTGAAATTGCCGTTGGCGTCATAGTGCATATCATCCTGTGAGATCACTTCATTCATAGTCGCGTTCAGGAAGGGAGTTGCGTGACGGCCGTGGTCATCCCAGGGAGTTGCTCCGATGAACCAGTCCTGTTGATTTGAGGCATTGTGGACGGTGAGGGTACCGTCGGCATTCACGGTTTCATCGTAGTTAAAGGTGAAGGGATAATAGATCGTGCTGGCTACGACGGTCTTTGCTCCGTCAGCCACGGTCGTTGTTGTGACCAATCCTTCTGTGGATTGCGTCAGGTCTTGTTTGTAGGCTGAATCGTTGATGACAAAGTTCTGGCTGTTGGAGAAGTTGAGATTTCCAGCCACGGTTGTGATTACCGTTCCATGCGATGTTAGAGTCTTGCCGACAATCGAAAAGTTTCGTTTGGAAGCGACCGTGACATAGCCGGTAATATTGCCGCTTGCATCGGTGAGTATCTTATTCGTTATCGTCGGTGTTGGCGTGGCTGCCAGCGTGTTGGAGATAACTTCTCCAGTTACCTGCCTTGAATCCCTATCGGTATAAACAAGCAGGGTTGCAGTCGCGGCGAAGTAACTATCCGCATTGAAAACGCTGATCGCTACAGTATGCGGCTTGCCATTGGAAAGCACTCCGGCAAAGGGTGTGAGGTCAACGCGGAATGGTTTGAAATTGAGCGTCTGCACGCCGGGAATCGGCTCCCACAGCGCAGGATCTATTCCACCGGTGAAGATCCACGGATAGACTGGCGCGACGCCTGCGGGAACTCCATCGATACTGATCTCCGTCTCACGGAAGCCAGTGCCGCCGCAGCTTTGTAACTCGGCGGCCAGGGCATCGGGTACGCATAGATACCAGAACTCATCGTTTGACTGGCTCTGCGCGATTACATCCAGATAGGCCTTTTCCACATTCCTGGGGAGAGTTACAGCCTGAGTTAGCTGGCTTGCCGTTGTGTTCAGCGTAGCGGCGCCGCCGTTGCCGGGAAGGCCAATTACCACGTCTGGAACAGCGGGAACGCTTTCGCCACGTTCTGGAGGATAAAACTCCAATTGGGCATCACCATAAATGATGCCGGTGTAATCGGAGCCGCCCGACTCGCCAATGAAGTTACCCAGGATAGCTGTTCCAGCCTGCGAGTTATGAAGCAGCGCACTTAGATCGGTAACATCCCGCTCGACATGCCAGGAGGGGCTAAGTGCCGCGCGTGGCTCTGGCGTTGTGCCAAAGAAGATATTCGCACCACCCAGATAAAACTGGGCTGACCTGTCGAATTGCAGCCCTGCGGTTACGGTGAAATCCGCTTTGAAGATAACCTTTGCCCACGGCCCCTCGCAGCCCTTGGGCGGAGTGTAGGTATAGTTCTTGGTGTTGTAATCGGCAAACTCCAGGTTGGTAAATAGAGTTACCGCGCAGGGCGTGGTTTTTGGATGAGAAACGGGCGGATCGGCGGTAACAGTGTTACTGCTGCCGATAACTGGCGGATCGGGCGCAATAACAACCTGGGCATGTGTGGCCGATGGGAGAACAGCGGCGCAGACTGCTAACGCCAGCGTGGCATAAAATCTGGAATTCCATACGATGAGTGTCATTTTCGTTTCCTTTGGCTACCGGGTGAGATAGGAGAAAACCGATTCCGGTTTTCACGGAAAACAAGGCAAAAGACTCTCGACGCAACACGAACGAAGCTGGCAACGAACGCAGTTAAAGGGCACCGAAAAATGCAGTGAGAACAGAGGCGGGAGTTGAGGCGAATTGGTTGAGTTAAAGGGCTGATTGGAACGCAATCGTATCTGCTCCGTACGCAGGCACCCACGGCTATCCGGCAGCCCAGGATGGGGAATCCTGAGCTGGCCTGGAATTATTACCGCGCAATCATACAGCTAGATGGCAAGAATGGGAATGCCGGGATCTTCGAGTGTGGGTTTTTCCGGAGGAGGGCCGGTATGCACGTAGGCAATTTTGCCCGCCATGATCTCTTCCTGCGCGAGACGGCAGGCTTTGTTTGAATTGCTGCGGATCAGCGGGCTGGCGCCACTCTGAATCTGGCGTGCGCGACGTGCGGCTACCAGGACTTTACGGTAGTTGGAGTCAAACTTGGTCTCAATCGATAGTTCATTCGTTGGTTCCATGGTCATCTGTGGTCTCCAAAAGGCTGTACTGCTGTGAATGCGGGCCGGGAAGTATTCCAAACGACTCAAGCACTGGCTGTAGCCGCTCCCGCGAATTTGCTTCGCGGCAGCCTTCTGCAATCTCAAATTCCCGTTTTGTGCGCTGGTCTATCGGCCTGCCTTCCTGCCGTATTCGCTCCACCACCACAACTGCTTCCAGTTGCGCGACAGCACGCTCCAGTACATCGTTAACCAGAATATAACGATACTGACTATAATTCTCAATTTCCTTTTTGGCCTCGTTCAGACGCCGCTGCAAAACGGCCTCGTCTACATAGCCTTCGGCGCGGCTCCGGTTGCGCAATCGTGTCCGTAAGACCTTTGGATTGGGCGGCATAACGAAGATAGTCACGGCTTCCGGCACGCGCTGGCGCACCTGGACGGCACCCTGAACATCGATGTCCAGTAACAAGTCCCGCCCGCCCGATTTAGCCTCATCGAGCGAGCGCCGCGCCGTGCCGTAGTAGTTACCGAAGACTTCGGCGTACTCCAGAAACTCGCCCGCGTCGCGCATTCGCTCAAATTCATCGCGTGTGGTGAAGTGATATTCGCGCCCGGTCTGCTCGGAGCCACGGGGCTGCCTGGTGGTCCAGGAGATAGAAAAATCAATGCCGCCGACCTGGGAACGGAGCGCGTTCACCAGCGTACTTTTGCCCGACCCGGAGGGCGCCGAAATGATAAATAAAATGCCTGCCACAATCCCCTTTTTCTTTCCTGGTACGTCCTGCTTTATTACTGTTCTTTTATTGCTTTTCTTTATTGCGGTTCCATGATTCCCAGGACGATCCGTAAGATGATTCCTAAGACAATCCTTAAGCCCGGTTCCCTGCCCTATTCCAGGTTCATGATCTGCTCGCGGGCTTTTTCAATCTCGGCTTTCATGGCCAGGCCCAGCTCTGTGATCTGCGTACCTTTGCCCGCTACGCCTGCCGTCTTCGAGAGCAGTGTATTGGCTTCGCGATTCATCTCCTGCAGCAGAAAATCAAGCTTCTTGCCGGTTTCGCCGCCTGTTGCCAGTACATCGCGGAAGTGCTGAATATGCGTATGCATACGCGCAATCTCTTCGGAGACATCGCTGCGCTCTACCAGGAGCGCGACTTCCTCCAGCAGACGCTGACGATTGATTTCAGTGCCGATGGCGGCTTCGAGCTTTTGAGTCAGGCGCTCGTTATGCCGCGCCTCAACCTCCGGACGCAGATCGGCTACGCCGTTGACTGCTCGCGAAAGCCGGTCCAGCGTGTCGGTTAATACAACTGCGAGGGCAGAACCCTCCCGATGCCGCATGGCCTTGAGCGAAGCGATGAGCGCATCCACATGCTGTAGAACGCTTGCCGTCAGAGCGGCTGCGTCTTCGTCCACCGAACGCGACTCGATTTGCAGCACTCCCGGCATGCGCAGGATGACGTTGAGATCAGGCTGGCCTTGTAACTCAAACTCCAATGCTGCCGCCTGAAAAGCTTCAACATACGCATCGACAAGCTCGCGATTGTATCCGCCTCGTTGCTGTGCGGTGCGATCTACGGAGAGCGCCAGTTCAACATGGCCGCGCAGCAGACTTGCCTTGAGAATGCGGCGCAGTTCCATCTCCAGCAAATCAAGGCCGGAGGGCAAACGCAATTGCAGATCAAGGAAGCGATGGTTCACGCTCTTCAGCGTCAGGGTGTAATTGAGTTGCTCGTTTACCTGCACGGCGACGCGCGCGAAGCCGGTCATCGACGATACAGAAGAAGCAACGGGGGCAATGGCCGTGGGGAACTCAGATGACATAGATGAGTTTATTGACCTGTCTCCATAGTAATTGCAGCTTCAGGCAGTAAAACTTCAGACCCGCTCATAAATTGCAGGCTGTGCAAACGCTGATAGGTGGGTGAAGTGGTCAGCAACTCTTCATGCGGACCGATTGCCGTGATACGTCCATCTTCAAGCACCACGATTCGATTGGCGCGCCGTATGGTTGACAGGCGGTGCGCAATCACCATCACAGTTCGTCCCTGCATCAGGTTGCTGAGAGCAATCTGCACCAAGGATTCGCTCTCTGCATCGAGCGCGGATGTTGCTTCGTCCAGAATAAGGATCGGCGCGTTCTTGAGGATCGCACGGGCGATAGCAATTCGTTGCCGCTCGCCACCTGAAAGACGAAATCCCTTTTCGCCGATGACCGTGTCGTAACCCTGCGGCATGCGCAGGATGAAGTCGTGTGCAAGGGCATTGCGAGCAGCCTCTTCGACTAACTTCATCGCGGTATCCGGCTGGCCGTATGCGATGTTGTTGCGCACTGTGTCGTTGAAGAGAATTGTCTCTTGCGTGACCTGCGCGATCTGCTTACGCAGTGAATCCAGAGTAAGCGTGCGCACATCGTGACCATCAACCAGGATGCGTCCGCTGCTCACGTCATAAAAGCGTGGAATAAGATTAACCAGCGTGGATTTACCTGCGCCGCTGGGGCCGACGAGAGCCAGCATTTCTCCGGCGCGAACTTCAAGATCGACATTGTGAAGGATCTGATGTTCGCCTTCCTCTGTCGAATACGAGAAGCACACATTCTCGAATGCGATCTTGTCGTGGAAGCGCTTGAGGGAATGCGCCAGCACCTTTTCACGCACATCATGCTCAACATCGAGAAAGTTGAAGATCGAAACCGAGGCGCCCATCGCCTGCTGAAAACTGTTATAGAAAAACGCGAACTTGCGGACAGGATCGTACAGCTTGAAGAGCGCAATGATGAAGACGACAAAAGTCCCCATATCCATGCGCCCGGCCTTGATTTCCTGGCGGCCGATGTAGAGCAGCAGGGCGATGGCAATCGACCCGATCACGTCCATCAGTGGAGAGCTGATCGACTGCACGCGCACGCTGTGCAGGTTGGCGCGGAAGAGTCTGCGCGCTGCCTTCTTGAAGCGCAGAATCTCCCATATCTCCGTGCTGAAAGCTTTGACGATGCGGTTACCGGTGATGGTTTCGTGCAGGATGTTTTGAATCTCGGCGACGCGATCCTGACCGGTACGCGTTCTTGTGCGGACAGATCGGCCGATCTTGCGCGCCGACGTAATCACCACCGGCACGAATAGCAGGAGAGCCCAGCTCAGACGACCGCCCAGCGCAATGACCGCGGCCATCGTAAACAGAAAGGTAAATATCTGTTGCAGAAATTCGCCGAGAACTGCGCTGACCGCCGTCTGCACCCGCTCTACGTCATTGATCAGCGTCGAAAGAATCGTGCCGGTGGCGTGCTTGTGGAAGAAGCTCGCCGAGCTCTTCATGATGGTTTCGTAGAGGTGATTGCGTAGATCGGTGATCATGCCGTAGCCGGCGTAGTTCACCATGTATGTGCCTACGTAATCGCAGATGCCCTTGAGCAATGTGGACGCAATCAGGGCAAAGGTCACGACCGCCCATGCATTGTGAAAATGCGGCGGCACAAAATGCATCAAATCAAATTGATAGGGCTTGGGGAGATTGGGAATCAGGGGAATGGTTTGCGTCGGTGTGCCGGGGTTCAGCACCGTTTTGAGCACTGGCCCGAGAATCAGCAGCCGGACCGCCTCTAACAGGCCCACTGCGGCCAGCAGCACAATGCCTAGAAATGCCTGAAACCAATACGGAGCCACGTACCTTGTGAGGCGAAAGAACCGCTTCATGCCGCACAACCTTCTCCGGATACGGATCCGGCCAGAAGAGGCTGTGGCGTTTGGTTCGACTGCATTTATGTATTGTATCCGGCAAAGCGGATCGCTTCCCGGACTCCCGGAAATCTAGCTGGCTTCTCGTGGCGCGGTTACGAGGGCCATCAGGGTTCCGCAAGTTACGCCGATGGCGTCCACGAGAATGTCCTTCCACTCCAGAACTGAGTGGTAGATAGCATGCTCGGCAAATTCAATTCCGAAGCCAAAGATCAGGGCTGCTGCAAAAAGAAGCAGGCGTGCGCGGGTGGATCGAGCAAGTCTTGCCAGGGGGAAAGCGACAATACCAAAGGCGATCAGATGTCCCCAGGAATGGAACCTGCCGCGGGTGTGCAAAACCTCTTTGCCATCGCCGGGTAGAAAGGAAACGACTGCAATGCCCGTAACAACGAGGCAGGCAAGGACGATGGAGATTGTTCGTTCTCTGCGCGATCTACGGGCAAGAACGGATTGTTTCGAGACACTCACTGATTCATACTAACTTCTGCCGGTGTCCAGAACTCGGTCTTAATGAATCAGTGCTCTCAACATATGCGGTAATTCTGTTTGCAAATTATCGCGGCATATCCCGATGCACGGCCTTGATGCGATAACCGGCCTTCTCCAGCCGCTTGCCCATCTCTTCGGCCATCATTACCGAGCGATGCTGGCCGCCGGTGCAGCCAAAGGCCACGGTCAGATAGCTCTTGCCTTCCTTGATATAGTGCGGCAGCAGGAAGAGCATCATCCCCGTTACTCGCTCAAGAAACTCCGTTGTCTGCGGAAAATCGCGCACGTATTTCGCTACCTTGGGATCTTGTCCCGTCAGCTTACGAAACTCCGGAACGAAGTGCGGATTGGGTAGAAAACGCACATCGAAGACCAGATCGGCATCCAGAGGGACACCGTTTTTGAAGCCAAAGCTCAGGCACGAAACCAGCAACTGGCTGCCGGGTGAGACCGATCCATCCTGGGGACCGAACTTGGCCTGCACATGCGCACGCAACTCATGGACGTTGAAGCCCGAGGTGTCGATGATGAAATCCGCCACATTGCGCACCGCGTCCAGCAATTGCCGTTCGGAGGTGATGGAACGCGCGACCATCTCCGATCGGCTGAGCGGATGCGGCCTACGAGTCTCGGAGTAGCGGCGCACCAGTACGGCATCCGTAGCATCGAGAAAAATAACGCTCGTACGCAGCGTCTTTTTTACCTTGAGCAGAATGACAGGCAATTGATCGAGCGTTGGTCCTTCCCGTACATCCACCACAATCGCTGCGCGGTTCATCTCAGGAGAATCATGCACCAGCACGGCAAAATCAGGCAGCAGTTCGAGAGGCAGGTTGTCGACCGCGTAATAGCCCAGATCTTCAAAAGCCTTGAGTGCCGAGGCTTTGCCCGCACCTGAGATCCCGGTCACGATGACCAGTTCTTTTGAACTGGGCAGGACAACGGCGCTCTTCCGTGGTCGCGATGCTTTCTTAGCGACGGCTTTGGACTGCAATTTGATTTGGGATTTGCCTTTCTCATTCGACTGAGAATTCGGCTTATGGTTTGTGCCTTTGGAGGAACGCGACATGGCCCAATGCTAAACCTCCGCAGCTAAAATTTCGACGCTACTTTTGTACCATCTCTCGTTGGGCTTTAAGCATGCGGTACGGGGAGCCGATATCGGCTCCCCGTCTTGATGATTCCTTTATAGAAACCGCAGTGAAACCCGGCATCGAAGATCATGGAACGAAGATTATGGAACTTCGACCAACTCCATTTTTCCATCGCGGCGGCGGTGCAGTACGAACAGGTCTCCGGTTGCGCTGCGGAAGATCAGCAGATCCCGATCGCGAAACTCGGCCTCTTTCACAGCTTCCTCAATCGTCATGGGCCGAATCGCCAAGGCTTCGGCGGCGCTCAGGATATGCGGCTCGACAACTGCGGGTTTGCCTGGAAACGAATGTACAGTAATCGCGGCCTTGGTCTTCTTGCCCGGTGGGCGAACGATGGGAGGTTTCTCTACTTCTGCGGCGATCTCAACCCCGGGCCGCCCCGTCTTGCGAGGTCCGCGCGTCTCTGCCGTGGGAGCGACTTTGGGCAGTCGTTTGCTCGCACGCAGTTTATCTCGGAAGCGGTGCGCCTGGTGCTCTGCATGGGCCAGGGCATCGCGCAGCGCGATCTCCTGGCTGGGGGATTCGCCCTTGGAAACAATGCTGTGTTGTTTGCTTTGCAGTGAGATTTCTACGATCTGCAAGTGGCGTTCCGCTTTGAAGATAAGCGCTGCCGAAGTGACCTTGCCCAGCGAAATCGCGATGCGCTCGATACCTTCGACCGCGTTCGACTTCAGTGTTTTGGAGATTTTTACCTGTCTGGCAGTGAACTCTACGTCCATCTTCCCTCCAAACCTCCCTCGGCTCCCTATCTAACTGCGAAAGGTGAGCCCGAGGAGATGTAGTCAGGAGAGAATAAACCCATCAGGCCATCTTCGTCCGTGTCGAAATCAACGACAGCGTCGCGCAGCCCGATCTATTTCGATTTTGAGCCGCAAAATTAGTGGCCTCGGCGAACAGTTCCCTCAGGGGCAGGCTTCTGCGGCTGTCGCAGAGCAGCTTTTTGACCGCGCCGTCCCAGCAGAAACATGGTGAAGCCAAAAATCAGCAGAACAATGCCCCAATCGAGATTGGCATTGATTCCCAGGGACCTCGTATAGATCACGCTGCCCTGAGTGGCGAAGCCAAAAACGGTGAGGATCACGCCCACCAGCGTAAACATGAGCCCCATCGGAATACGCAAATCAAGATTCATTCCAGAGTCCTCTCGTCCGCGGATTAGCGGAAAATAATGTTCAGGCCAACGACCATGACCAGCAGAACTATCGCCAGCGCCTCAGGACGCTTCCACCACGGCAGATGTCCCATCTCAGGTTTGGGCGTAAGCGAATGCACCAGTCCGACCAGTTCCGACTCGGGCCTGGGTTTACCGAAAAGGCTCACGATGATGGTCACAATAAAGTTCGTGGAGAAGGCCCAGATCGCTGTCCAGAAATTTTGCGCCATATCGCTGGGATAGTGATGGATGACCGCGATCCAGCCGCCGTGCAGACCAGGATGCGCCTCGATTGGCAGCGACAAACCGTGATGGATGATCGCTGCCGTTGTGCCGGAGATCAGTCCGATAAACGCTCCGTTGCCGGTTGCGCGCTTCCAGAACATGCCCAGCAGGAAGGTCGCGAACAGTGGCGCATTCACAAAGGAAAACACCAACTGCAGGGTATCCATGATGTTGTTGAAGCCGGTCGCCGCGTAGGCTGTTGCCATGGAGAGCAATATGCCTCCGACGGTTGCCCAGCGACCCATCGCAAGGTAGTGGCTATCACTTGCGCCCTTCTTGATATACGACTGGTAGAGATCGTAAGTCCACACGGTATTGAAAGCCGTAACGTTGCCTGCCATGCCGCTCATAAAGCTGGCCAGGAGCGCCGTGAGCCCCAGCCCCAGAATGCCGGTGGGGAAATAGTGCAGCAGCATCGAAGGGATCGCCAGATCGTAATCCAGCAGCGGCTTGCCACTGGCGTCGAGTACGATCTTGCCCGTAAGCGGATCGGTCTTTGCCGGCACCAATCCCTGCCCCTTCATCGCGGCCTCGCTTGGAAACTCCGTGCTGCGCATGATCGCGCCATTCGGGCCCACATGCGTCGTTGTTACCGGCTTCGGCGTGGTTGCGGCAATCGCCAGCAGGCCGGGCAGGATAACGAGGAACGGGAAGAACATCTTGGGAATCGCGGCGATCAGCGGCACACGGCGCGCATTCTCCTCGGAATCCGTTGCCATCGCTGTCTGGATCACGAGGAAGTCTGTGCACCAGTAACCGAAGGACAACACAAATCCCAGACCCATCGCGAGGCCGAACCATTCGACGCCGAGCGGGTTGGTGTTGGCATGCTGCATGCCCTGCCACGAATGCAGATACGCCGGGCTAGGCAGCGAAGCCTTCAGGCCGTTCCATCCGCCGACATTTTTGAGGCCGATCAGTACCAGCGGTAAAAAGCCCGCGATGATCAGGAAGAATTGCAGCACTTCGTTGTAGATCGCGCTCGTCAGGCCGCCGAGGAAGATGTAGCCCAGAACGATGATCGCCGAAAGCAGAATCGAAAAGTGGAAGATGTAGCCAAGCGGCAGGCCTGCGGACAGGAAAAGATAATCAAAAACATGCAACGTCTGGATCAGGCGTGCCATGGCATACATCGAAATACCGGACGAAAACACCGTCATCACGGCAAACGAACAGGCATTGAGCGCGCGTGTCTTTTCGTCAAAACGGAGCCGTAAAAACTCCGGCACCGACCGCGCCTTGGATCCGTAGTAGAACGGCATCATGAAAATGCCGACAAAAATCATCGCCGGGATGGCGCCAATCCAATAAAAATGGCTGGTCGCAATGCCATACTTGGCGCCCGAAGCGCCCATGCCGATAACTTCCTGCGCGCCAAGGTTGGCGCTGATAAACGCCAGGCCGCAAATCCATGCCGGAAGCGCGCGGCCAGCCTGGAAGAAGTCCTTGCTGGTCTTCATGTAGCGCTTGAGGGCAAAGCCGATCCCCAGCACAAACACGAAGTACAGCAACATGATAAGCCAGTCAACAGAAGTCAGATTCGTATGGGTCAAGGCAGGCGAACTCCAGGCGTCGCAAAATGATACGCCGAAGTTCACTCTACTTATGCTGTGGGTCAGTCGTCCAGTCCAAAATGAAAACATTTCCAATTGTTCCGTTTCGGACCCTCTTTCGAAGCGGTTAAACTGGAAGAGATGATACTTACTCTTGAATGGACCCCCGAAGGCGTCCGGTTTATTGACCAGACCAAGCTTCCACTGGAAGAAAGCTACGTTCTTGCTACCAGCTACCAGCAGGTCGCGGACGTAATTGTGACTATGGTAGTTCGCGGAGCACCCGCGATCGGCGTCTCCGCTGCCATGGGTATCGCCCTTGGCGCGAAACAGACCAAGGCCTCCACAACTGAGGAGTTCGCGCCTGAATTTGAGCAGATCTGCAATCTTCTCGCGGGAACGCGCCCTACTGCAGTCAATCTGTTCTGGGCGATCGACCGCATGAAGGTGCTATTCAGCAAACTGCAGGCCCGCGAAGCCACACTTGCTGAGGTTCAGGAAGCGCTGCTCGCCGATGCGCTCGCTATGTACGACGAAGACATCGCCGCCTGCAAACAGATGGGTGCCTACGGCGCCGATCTCATGCCCGACGAAGGCACCGTGCTCACGCACTGCAATGCCGGAGCCCTGGCCACCTGTGGTTACGGTACAGCTCTTGGCGTGATTCGCGGCGCAGTCGAGCGCGGCAAGCGCATTCATGTTTTTGCCGACGAGACGCGCCCTTTTCTGCAAGGCGCACGTCTTACCGCCTGGGAACTGATGGCTGACGGAATCGAAACAACTGTTCTTTGCGACAATATGGCCGCAAGCCTTATGCGCCAGGGGCAAATCCAGGCTGTTGTTGTAGGAGCAGATCGCATCGCAGCCAATGGAGATGTCGCCAACAAGATTGGCACCTACGGCGTTGCGGTGCTCGCCAAGGAGCACGGCATTCCGTTCTACGTCGCCGCTCCGTGGTCCACGATCGACCGTGCGACGCTGACGGGCGACGCAATTCCAATCGAAGAGCGCGCTGCCATTGAAGTAACCCACCACGGCGGCAAACAGCTTACACCGAACGGTGTCGGTATCCGCAACCCCGCCTTTGATGTAACTCCGGCCAAGTATGTTACGGCGATCATCACGGAACGCGGCATTCTTAAAGCACCTTACTCCGAGTCGCTTCAGGCAATGGAACTGATAGCACAGTAACCAGGATAGTCAGCAGGGCGCGACGGATAACATCCTCCATCGCGTCCTGCTGGAGCTAGCCCCGCTGAAGTTATAGATATAGAAACTTCCACACCTACAAATCTCCCGGCGCAGAGACTACTTTCGGCATCTCAATCTTCTGCTTCATGGATACGATATTTACAGGCAGCGACAGCCTGGCTGGCATAACCGTGACCACTCCTGTTGTGCATTGAAAGCTGTAATTCGCCGCCTTGAGTGTGCCCACGCTCGCGATGAGCTTGTAGGATCCAACTGTAGATTTGCCGATGACGGATGTCTGCAATACAGGTTTTCCCGTCACAACACCTGCTGTATCGCCGTTAAGCAGCCCGCTGAACTGATACGTAAATACCGGCAGCGAACTACCATAAGTCATCGATACAGACTGAGGAACAACCGTTAGAGTGGCCTTGTTCACTGTAACGACTCCCGCCTTCATTTTGAAGGAGTAGATCGCACTGGCCAGCGTTCCCAATTCTGCCGTCACCGCATAGCTGCCAACGTTCGCCCTGGCGGGTGCCATGATCGCAAAAGCCGGTTTACCAGACACTGTGCTCGCTGTATCTCCATTCATAAAGCCGGTGAGATCGTATTGAAATAACGGAACCTTGCCGCCATAAGTCATCGAGGCAGCACGAGGCGAAATCGTCAACACCGCCTTGGCAATCACGGCTTGTGCCGTTCCCCATTGAAAGCTGTAGTTTGACGAAACCATCGTTCCGGCCTGTGCGGTGATACGGTAACTTCCGGGCTTTGATTTCGAACTCGCCGATGAGGTCAGGACTGGAGCACCACGGAATGCTTTGGCTGCCGTATCTCCACTTACAAGGCCTGCGACCTGATAGGTGAGCTTCGGCATACTTGCTCCATACGAAGCAGTTACAGCATCGGGTGTAATTGTAAGTGGAGCCTTGCCTATCGCGAGCGTACCCGATACGAACCTGAAACTATAGTTCGCCGAAACAAGGTTCCCCTGCGCGGGTGTTATCGCGTAGCTCCCGACCGTTGAATTTGCGTTTGCTGTCGATGTCATCGCAGGTGTTCCCTTGAAAGCTGTCATCGCGTTATCGCCGTTGACAAATCCTGAGGTTGTATAACTAAAAGAAGTAGGAATCGTTCCGTACACAGCGCTTATATTGGTGGCTTTAATCGTAAGTACGGCGGCAGTGACCAGGAAGCTCTGCGTCACGGGAGAAGCAGCAGTGGTGGATGAGTTGCCCACCTGAAGCGCCTCGATGACAACCGTGCCAACACCGCTTACCGTTAACGTCGTGCCGCTTTTCGCAAGAACCGCGGAGCCACTTATGACCTTGTAACTTACAGCCAATCCGGACGAAGACGTGGCAGATAATAAGACCGGCCCGGAGCCATAGATTACATTGCTGATTGCTGGAAAAGTGATCGTCTGATTGGTTTTTCCAAGAGCGGTTCCTTGCATCGGAATCGACTCTACAACGTCATTTTCCGCGCCTGTGTTGATCGCGAATGTGGCGGCTTCCTGAAGTGGAGTTCCCGCTGCCTGTGGGGCAAAATCAATTGATAAATTGCAAAATCCCCCTACGGAAATATTACTTTCATCGGCACACAGATTGCTGGCGGAAGCGGCCTCTGGAAAATCTTTGGCGTAGCTGATCGAACTGATCGCAAACGATTCGTTACCCCTGTTACCAATCCGCATCCCCTGCGCGCTATCTGCGCTTACTGAGCCGAGATAGGTGTTTGCAAAATTCATTTGCGCAGGCGTGGATAAGTCAAATTTTATAACTTGGTTATTTCCTGTATCCGCTACATATACATTTCCGTCTCTATCCAGAGCGAGGCCGGTCGGTCCATTCAGGCCTGTGGCCACGGTCACTTGCGGACCATAGGCATTTCCATTCCAGGGCAGCATTACGAGCTGATTGCCGTTTGTATCCAGCACGTAAAGATTCAAGTTGCCATCAACGGCGATCGCCGTGGGAAGAACCACTCTACTGAGAGTTATAGGCACCTGCAGAAGATAACTCGTCCCACTTTTCGGCAGCTTTACCAGCGCTTTCAGATAAGGATTTGTGATGTATACATCGCCTTGAATATCCACGGCAATACCGGTTGGAAATTTGAATGATCCATTCACCAAAGTACCCTTGGCAAAACCGCTGCCAGTCCATGCTTCGTAGTCGAGACGGCTGTCGAGCGTATCCGTGATGTACACATTGCCATGAGAATCGGCAGCGACATTCGATGGTCCGTACATGCCGGTTCCAAGTTTGATGGCAGTTCCATAGCCACTCCCCATCCAGGGCAATCGAACTACCTTGTCATTTCCATTTGAAACAACATACAGGTTATTCGCAGCATCGACCATGAGGCCCATCGGACTGTTCAGCCTGTCGATAGGGAGAGTTATCTGTGCTCCAAAGCCAGTGCTGCTCCAGGGCAGTTCAACTACGCGATTGTTGCCGGTGTCTGCAATAAAAACATTGCCATTGCCATCAATAGCCACACCGGATGGACCGCTCAAACCCGAGCCCAGAAACGTCCGCGTAGCAGGGAGAAATGCGATCTTCGGCTGCAATCCCATGCCGGCAAAGTAAGCGGCAGCCAGTATATTTCCTTCGGGGTCGTAGATCACCAGGGCACCCATGCGCGCGCCCGAGTCGCTCGGTGTAAAGGCAACATTGATTCCACATGCAGTAAGTGCGGCATAACTCTGTGCTAAGCATGAACTTGATCCTGCATCGGTAAAATCATGCCCGATCATGCCGTTCGTATAGATACTTACTGAGCCTATAACTGTTCCTGCTGCGATATTGAAGTTATAAGTCTGAACAGCGGCTGAAACCCCCACCGGCGTCGATGGAAAATTCACACTCGTCGTCAGCACCTGCCACGTCTGATTGCTGGCCGTTTCCTCAACATAGACTTTGCCGCTTCCGTCCACAATTACGCCGGATGGAGAAGCAAATACGCTGGCCACGGACACCTGCCCGTTAAAGCGAGTCTGGCCTGCTGCCCATATCTCTTCCACAACGCGATTGTTACCGGTATCCGTGACGTAGACGTTGCCCCCGGGATCTACAGCGATTGCAGCAGGGGCGAGTAATTGTTTGCCTAAAATCTGCTGCGTCGTGTACCTGGTTGCGGACCATGTCTCCTTCAACGCGCGGTTGTTTCCTGTATCCGCGATATACAGATTCAGCCCGGCATCGACGGCAACGCCGCGTGGATTACTTAAACCGGCGATGAGTACGGCAGGTGCGCCATAACTATTACCCAGGCGCGGCAGAATCACGATGCGATTGTTCCCGGCATCGGCCACATATACGTTGTCGGCAGCGTCTACAGCAATGCCGCTCGGAGTATTCAGACTCCTGGCGATAACTACGGCGGGGCCAAAGCCTGTGGATGTTACGGGCAACATGAGAATGCGATTATTACCCGTGTCCGATACATACACGTTGCCGCTCCAGTCAACGGCTACACCGGTCGGGCTTTCGAGTCCGCTGAGGATCGTTACCGGCGCTCCGAGTCCGCTACTGGAAGCCGCGAGGTACACCACGCGGTTGTTGCCTGTATCCGCAATGAACAGGTTGCCTTTGCCATCGGTGGCCAGCGCGGTTGGCGAGGCCAATCCCTGGTGCGCGACGCTGATTTGCGTCCCGGCAAATGTAACCTGCGCTTCTCCCTGTGCAGGCCAGAGCAACAAAAAAGCGGCAGGAATTGCCACTCCACGCAATACCAACAGCCTAGTCTTACCGATGGTCTTACCAAGGAAAAGCCAGCGACTAAGCATGGTCAGTAGAGCCTCGCATTCAAGTGATTTCAAATCCATTCATCGACGAGCGATCTGGATTTCTTGAATGAAAACCCGCTTTGGCACACTTATAATCGGGTAGATTTTCTGCTTACTTAGTTTTGCCTATAACGGGAAAGACCAGGCCTTATTAAAAACCAGGTCTTATTCTTTTGCCGTAGAGTGAATGCAGTGCTGCAGCGATCTCCAATCTTCCGGCTCAAACAACGATCCCTGGCCCGTGGCACTATCCTGGCCCTCGCGTGCTTCGCCATCAGTTTTCGCATGTCCAGTTTCCCGGATGTGCAGCCCTGCCTCTGGCTGATTCTTCCCTTCCTGGTAGTCTGCGGCGCTACATGGGACACGGCCCGGTGCCTGCAAAAACGCTGGAACTTTTATCACGGCGCGGTTCTGTTGCTGCTGTACGTCGATCTGATGATCCTGCTGATGATCGTGTTTTTCCTGCTGGCTCCCTACTCCAACGTTCTGCTGTAGTGCAATGTGAGTCTTCCCTTCGCCACATCCACGTTGTAGGATGGGCGAGTCGGGCATCCTGACCACGAAAGAGGGCCTTCATGCTGAAAGGTTTCAGGGACTTTATTCTTCGCGGGAACGTTGTTGATCTCGCAGTGGCTGTCATCCTTGGCGCCGCGTTTAACGCCATCGTCGGTTCGCTGGTTGCGAATATTCTCAACCCCCTGCTAGCAGCCCTCGTCGGTAAACCGGACTTCAGCTATCTGATCCTCGAGGTGCATGGCGGCAAAGTTCAATACGGACTCTTTCTCAATGCAGTCATTAACTTCCTGCTGGTCGCCAGCGCGGTTTATTTCGGCGTAGTTCTGCCGATCAACAAGTTCACCGCACGACTCCAGGCGCTTAAGGGACCTGCACCCGTCGCTGCTCCCACCACCAAGGCCTGCCCGGAATGCCTCAGCGAGATACCGCTGGCCGCCAGGCGCTGCTCCCACTGCGGCCAGCCTGTCGCCTGATTTCGGTCGTTTGTTTCAACGTAAATGGGCCTACGGAACTTGGTACGCATAACTCGCGTACACCAGGATGTCTGGAGGTCCAGTTTGCCTAATTCACGCGCCGGAATTCTCACCTTTGGCGGCCTTGCACTCGGCTGTCTCTTTGCCTGGGGTGTCTTCTGCTTTTCGTCGAACCCCTCTTCTGTCTCCGCCGCGGTCAATGAAATCTCCCCGCCAGCCTACTCCCTTGTCTACGACAAGGATGGCGATCTCGCCCCGCCGATGCAGTACCGCCAGTGGGTCTATCTCACCAGCGGTCTGGACATGAGCTACACGCCGAAAGCTGACAGCAGCATGTCGATGTTCGACAACGTCTTTGTAAATCCAGAGGCGTGGAACAGTTTTCAGACGACCGGCACCTGGCCCGACAAGACGGTGCTGGTGCTAGAGGTCCGCGGGGCTCAATCGAAGGGCTCCATCAATAAGAGCGGCCATTTCCAGAGTGGAGATCTCATGGGAATGGAGATTCACGTGAAAGACGAATCCCGTTTTCCCGGCAAGTGGGCTTTCTTCGATGTCGCCAGCCCGACAAAGGCTACGCTCATTCCCGAGAAAGCGTCCTGCTATACCTGCCATAAGGACCACGCAGCCGTAGACACAACATTCGTTCAGTTCTACCCGACACTACTGCCCATCGCGCAGAAAAAGGCCACGCTAAGCGCCCCCTATCGGAAAGAAGTTTCTCCCGAGACACCCAATAAGGCAGACGCCAAATAGCGGCGTCTATAACCTAGTGCGCGAACCGCAACACGGATGAGTCAACGCTCTGCAGCAGAATGTACAGGTAGCAGGCCGCACTCAACAAGGGTGGAAGCCACAAGGCTGCATGCTTCCGCACCAGATAATTGATTACCTTCATGTTAGGCGTCTTGTGGGGTGGAAAAGCCTTGCGATCATGCCGCGAGGCTTTTCGCGCCGCATCGAGGCTGAGTTCCGTCTTGAGGAGCGCAAAATTGGCCGTGTTGTGAAAGCGAAGTAATCCACGCAGCAGATGATCGGTGTCAATCCAGTATTCGCGGTCATAATCTGCCTCAAGCAGAGCGCAGGCAATCGCTTTTCTGGCCACGTGATCCAGATCCGGATGACCATCGTGATTCGGCGCAACCTGGGAAGGCGATGCAGGCAGTCCGGAGAGCCAGCGCAGGTAAAACGCATTGTCTTTCAGATGCCCAATCCGCACCGCGCGCGAATTTTCCTCCACACTGATGCCAGAGAGGAGATCCGCGACAGTAACTGTCATCTCCCGACGACGTTGCGCCTCATGACGAGCAAAATACAATGCCCGACGAGCCTCTTCGGTGTAGCGCTGCACAACGATCTCGGCTGTGTTGTTTGCCGATGTTTTCCCCGGTCCGATGAGTCCCATTTGCCCCGTCTCCTTCAGCTCTCTACTAGTCTTGCGTATATAAAAGTAGGTCGATCGATGGACGTTAACAATCACACGATAGCGCTGTCAACTTCCACCTATGGGTCACAGAAACGAAGAACCAAATCGGGTAGAAGTTCAGTCAGTTTCCCAATCTGGATCGCATCTGCAATTCACAAAATGGCGGCGATAGAGCAACGGGCGGCGGCAATGCGAATCTATCATTAACCGAAATTCGTCCATTAGAACCAGCGAGAGATTGCCTGTTGTAATCTGATTCTTCAATATTGTTTGCAATATCTAGCGATTGAGGAATCCCATACATGCATCTGCGCTCAACAGCTATACCGGTTTTATTTACTGTTTCGATGGCCTTCATCGCAGCGCCGCTCGGTGCGCAAACTTCTGCCCAGCCTCTGCCGGCCGCACCTGCGCATATTTTCGGCTATACCGACTTCACCGCGCAGGCTAAAATCGACGCGGATTTCCTCGCTGTTCCCGATGCCAGACTTGCCGGACAGCATCTCAAGACGCTCACCGCCGAGCCGCACATCGCCAGTTCCAAAGAGGACTATAAGACTGCCGAGTACGTCGCCGCCAGGTTCAAAGAAGCTGGTCTTGAAACCGAGATTGTGCCCTATCGCGTGTTGTTGAATCAGCCGCGAAAAGTCAGCTTTGAGGCCAGGTCAGACGATGGCAAACTGCTCTCCAGCGGACCCACGAGAGAGCATGTCAGCAACGATCCGTTTCAGGATGACCCTCGCGTGGTGATGCCTTTCAATGGCTCATCCGGTTCAGGAGATGTGACTGGAGAGGTCGTCTACGCCAACTACGGACGTCTCGAAGACTTCGATAAACTGGCCGAGCAGCACATCGATCTCCACGGCAAAATCGTCCTGGTTCGATATGGAGTGAACTTTCGCGGGGTGAAGGTCTACATCGCGGAGCAGCGCGGTGCCAAAGGCGTCCTCATCTATTCCGACCCGATGGACGATGGCTACTTCAAGGGCGACATGTACCCCAATGGACCCTGGCGTCCAGAGACAGGCGTGCAGCGCGGGAGCGTTCAGTATCTGTTCAAATATCCTGGCGATCCGCAGACCCCGGGCGTTGCCTCCACGGTCTCTCTGCCAGACTCGGCGCGGCTTGACCCACTCAAGACCGGCAACCAGCCCAGCATCATTTCCGTGCCGATCAGCTACCACGACGCCGCGCCTATTCTTGAAGCACTCAAAGGCCCCAGCGTTCCCGCAGGATGGCAGGGAGCGTTGAGCTTTCACTACCATCTTGGCGGAACTGGAGTGAGCATCCACCTGGTTTCTGACCAGGACTATAAAGTCCGCACCATCTGGGATGTGATCGGCAAAATTCCGGGTACGGATAACTCCGACGACTGGGTCGTTGCCGGGAATCACCGCGATGCATGGGTTTATGGAGCCGTCGATCCGAACAGCGGCACTGCGTCCATGCTGGAAGCAGTTCACGGCCTCGGCGTTCTGCTCAAGCAGGGTTGGAAGCCGAAACGCACCATCGTTATCGGTAGCTGGGATGCGGAAGAAGAAGGCCTCATTGGTTCGACGGAGTGGGTCGAGGAGCATGCCAAAGTTCTCGAACACGCCGTCGCTTACTTCAATGTGGACGTAGCTGTCGCCGGGCCGGATTTTGGTGCGGAAGCCGTGCCGTCGCTCAAGCAGTTCATTCGCGAAATCACCCACGAAGTTCCCAGCCCCAAAGGCGGCACGGTATACGACCAATGGAAACTTGAATCAGGCCATCAGCCAGGCGATGTCAACACAGGGCACGTTACCCGCTCCCACGCACCGGCTGAAGATGTCCGCGTCGGCGATCTAGGCTCCGGCTCGGATTACACACCGTTCCTGCAGCATGTCGGTGTTCCTTCGACGGATATCGGTTCGCATGGCGATTACGGCGTCTACCATTCGGTCTTCGACAACTACGCCTGGTATGTCCAGAATGCCGATCCCACCTTTGTCTATCTCCAGGAGATGGCTCGCATTCAAGGCCTTGAGATTCTTCACATGGCTGACGCCGACGTGCTGCCATACGACTACGTCACTTACGGCAAAGAAATCGTCTCCTATCTTCAGTCGGTGGAGCACATTCCCGGGGCAACGCTTGATTTTGCCGCCGCCGAAGCCGCTGCTGCCGGTTTCGTGCAAGCAGCTGAAGCTGTTCGCACGCGCCAATCGGCTCCGGGAATCGATGCGACCCAGCTCAATCGCCAATTACGCGCGACCGAGGCGGCCTTTATATCGGAGGCTGGTCTGCCCAACCGAAGCTGGTACAAACACACCATCTACGCTCCCGGTGAATACACCGGTTACGCGGCTGTCGTTATTCCCGGTGTAACCGAATCGATTGAAGCCAAAAGGCTTACAGTCGCCAGCCAGCAACTGGAAATCCTTACGCAGGCTTTGAATCGAGCTACACAAACGCTGAATACGCAGCAATAACAGCCTCGGTCGAGGGAGAGGATTTTTCCATACTTTCCCTCGCCGTGTCATCAAAAATATTTTTTCGAAATTGTTAATTTTTATCTGGACTATTTGTTTTTTTAGGCTCAAAGTAACCTTACTAAAGAGCTCCATGTAAGCAGTTTGCTATTACCAACGGGGGTACCCTGTGGATCAAGCTGCCTGGTGGAGCTGCCAGAGAGAACGTTCATGCATGATTTGTTAATCGCTGTGGTTTTCGTTGCAACAGTCGCATCCCCTGCCTTGATCGCGTACTCGCCTAAAAACCCGGCGCGACCTCGCGATAAACAATAACATTCCGCCTCGTCGCCCTGACTGCACGGTTGGACGATGGGAAGAGATCCCTCCCCCAGGACGGATCGGCATTTTCCGGATCGATACATATCGATCCGGAAAATGCCTTAAAGCACAGACTCAACCTTCCGGTCGGTTGACCCCGCCCACCACGCCTCGTAGAGTAGAAGATGTTCCCCGCTTCACGCGCTGAGATGAACAAGCAGCCAGAAGCACAGGAAAATGGGGTCAAAATGAAGCTATCTGGTCAATCTCTCCGCATCGGAATTGCTGCCGTAATCGTGCTCGGCACTATCGGCTACCTAGCCTACACGGGTACAGCCGCCAACAAGAGCTACTACGTCACCGTCCCGGAAATGCAGAATATGGGCGAAAAAGCCTACCAGTCGCACCTGCGCGTCGAGGGCTACGTCAAGCCGGAGACCATCCAGCGCAGCGGCCCCAACGTCCGGTTCACCCTCACCGAGTTTGAAAGCCACAATCCCAAGGCCACGCCCAATGCGCGGGCGATCACGGTCAGCTATCAGGGATCTGAGCCGCCACCGGATACCTTCAAAGGGGATGCCCAGGCGTTGGCTATCGGAACCTGGGGCCATGATGGCGTCTTTCACGCCACGCAGCTTCAGGCCAAATGTGCATCGAAATATGCTCCCGCTGGACCGAATCAGCAGCCCGGTCAGACACCAGCGACACCGATGAGCAGCCCATCTCCCAGCACCGGTCGCGCCTCCGTCGATTCCGCGCCGCTATCGACGGCCGTAGCTTCTGTTACTGGCCGGTAGGCCAAAAATCGCATGAGTGAGGCCGCCGAAGCCGCGCAATCCCCAGCCTCTGACTTGCAATCGGACGTGCTTGCCCGCATCGATTCCGTATCGCGCCTCTTCGGCAGCTTTGCGGCGCTTCGTCAAATCTCGCTCAATCTCGCTCCTGGCCGCTGCTATGTTCTGCTCGGCGAAAACGGCGCGGGCAAATCGACCCTGCTGCGCATCCTCGCCGGATTGCTGCTGCCGACGCAGGGCTCCGTCAAACTCTTCGGAGATCTCGCACCGCACGACGCTCGCGACCGTATCGGTTATATGAGCCACGCTCCAATGCTCTATGACGAACTCACCGGTCTGGAAAACCTGAAATATTTTCGCAATCTCTACCAGACCCGCGACTGCCTTACGCCTGAAGGAGCGCTCCGTGAGGTCAATCTCGACCCTGCACTGCCGCGAACCGTGGGCCAGTACTCGCAAGGAATGCGCCAGCGGGCCTCGCTAGCGCGTGTCCTGATCTCACAACCGGAATTGCTGCTGCTCGACGAGCCCTTTTCCAACATGGATGTCGAAAGCGCGCACCAGATGGTCAGCCTGCTTGCGCGGTTCCGCAACAGCAATCGCACTATCGTCCTCACGACACACCAGCGCGAATTAGCTCTCCCCATCGCAGACCATATTCTGACGCTGAAGGCTGGGCGCGTTCACTCCTTCGAGCATGGTAGCCCCAGCTTATGAAGACAAACGGAGCACGCTTCCTCGATAGCCTCGGCATCCACTACTCCTTGCGCGAGTACGAAGTCGACCCCGAAGATCTGACGGCAATCACCGTCGCGAAAAAGATCGACATGCCCGTGGAACAGGTCTTCAAAACTCTGCTGACGACAGACGGTGCTGGCGGCTACTTCTTCGCAGTGATTCCCGGAGACGCCGAGGTGGATTTCAAAAAGCTGGCTCGCGCCGCGGAAGTTCGCAAAATCGAGATGGTTTCGCTTAAAGAAGTGCAGCCGCTTACCGGCTACATTCGTGGCGGAGTCACCGTCTTCGGCGCGAAAAAAACCTACCCGGCATTTGTCGATGAGACAGTGGAGCTCTTCGATGAAATCAGCGTCTCCGCAGGCGTGCGCGGCACGCAGTTGATCCTCAACCCTGCCGATTACATTCGCGCAGCAGAGGCCACCCTTGCCGACCTGACCAAAGACGTACAGAGGGACACGAAACCCGGTGAGGTAGCACAGGCATGAGCGTGGCAACCATCCCCTCAACAGGCACCAAAGCAAGCTGGACCCGCCTGGTTCTGACGCATTTGAAAAAAGACCTGCGCATCGAGTGGCGTTCTCGCGAAGCCATCAATTCGATGCTCTTCTTTTCGCTGCTGGTAGTCGTGCTTTTCAGCATGGCATTCGATCCGAGTGCCGACACATCCCGCGAAATCGCAGGCGGCGTTCTCTGCGTGGCTACGCTTTTTGCCAGCGTCTCGGCACTCAATCAGGCCTGGGCTCGCGAGATGCGCCACCAGGTACTCGACGCACTGCGCATGACGCCCTCGAATGGAGCAGCGCTCTTCCTCGCCAAGGTACTCGCCAACTTCTTTTTCGTCTCGCTCGTTCAGGTGGTTCTGGGACCGATATTTTTTATCATGTACAACCTCCACCCTCTTGGCGATGCATGGCTATTGGCCCTGGTGATACCACTGGGAACATGGGCACTCGTGGCCAACGGAACTTTTTTTGCAGCGCTTTCCATTCGCAGCCGCAATCGCGAACTGCTGCTGCCGCTGATTCTCTTCCCTATCTTTCTGCCCGCGCTGCTGGCGATGGTTCTCTCGACCAAGACCATTCTCACCGGCGACGACAGCGATCCGACGCTTCTCTGGATCAAGCTGCTGGGCGGCTACGACATCATCTTCACAACGGTGAGTCTGCTGCTTTTTGATACCGTACTGCAGGCCGAATAGTTCGTGCGGCCGCAGCGCTAAACTAGTGGAATCCTCTTCGCAGTAACGAGGCATTATCTAATGAAGAAGCTATTTTCGGTAATCGGTATCGCGGCCGTTATTGCGCTTATGGCCTGGGCCTTCTATCAGGCGATGTATGTGGCGCCCGCGGAAGCCACCATGGGCGACGTCGCAAGAATCTTCTACTACCACGTGCCTCACGGCATGCTTTGCTATTTATTCTTCAGCATCAACTTCGTCGCTTCTGTGCTGGTTCTGGCGTGGCGGCGAACGAACCCGGCGCGGGCGCTTGCCGCCGATGCGTGGGCACTTGCCGGGGCTGAGGTTGGAGTGGTTTTTTGTTCCGTCGTGCTCATCACTGGCCCGCTCTGGGGCAGACCAGTCTGGGGTATCTGGTGGACCTGGGACGCTCGCCTGACAACGACGCTTGTTCTGTGGCTCATTTACGTCAGTTACCTGCTGGCGAGGCGCTTTACTGCCGGTGCGGAGATGCAGACGCTTGCGGCGGTGCTTTCCGTATTTGGCGCGCTCGACATGCCCATCAATTACCTGGCCAATCGCCTGTGGCGTACCCAGCATCCTTCCCCTGTATTTGGAGGCGATCCGGATGCCGGGCTTAAAGATCCACGCATGCTCGCCGCATTTGGATGGAACGTGCTTGCATGGGCAGTCTGGGGACTAACAGTGCTGGCGATTCGCATCTACATCCAACGGCGACAGCAACGGATTGACGGCGCTGAAGCACTTGCCGCCCTGGCTGGCGACTAATCCCTGCCGGGGTTACCGACAAGAATCTTTAGAAATCTGTGGGAGGAAATGTGGGACACAATTTTCTGGTAGCGGCGTTTTGCTGCACATGGGTAATTCAATTGGGCTATCTTACGTGGATGCTACTGAAATGGCAGAAGCAGCGCTCGAAGCTGCGTTCAAACAAATAACTCTTGAAAAACTCTGGCTGTAACACCAATGTGGGTACCTGGGTAACACCCATTTGAATTAAATCCAGTTTCTTTGTGGGATTTAAGTAATTTCTATTTCCGCCGAAGATAGATGTGTGAAAGAGTACTAGAAACACCTTCAAAGGAAAATCCCATGCATGATCTCGTCATTGCTCTTGCTTTTATTGGGCTAACAATTGTTCCTGCAGTTGTGATGGCCAAGACTCAGGTATCTCGTCCCACCCAACACGAAGCAGAGGTTCCCTCAGCCGAGGAACTCAAAACCTACTAGTTCAGATTCCTCTCAGGCAATGGGGCGGAAAGAACGTTTGCACCTGCAAACAAACGTTGCAATCTTTCCGCATAGAGCGGCATAAAACGCAGATCCGCATGGAGTAAAGAGCCGCGACTTTCAGCCGCAGACTTTCAATCTACACTTATATCTATCGACAGACATGAATCCCCTGCCCCATCGATCCCTATGCATTGCCTGAGAACAATTTCCCCAAAGCTTAGCCTTCGCGCGTCTCTCTCTAACGGCAGGTTGCCGAATCAATCCATAACTCAATTAATTCAGAACTGAATCAATCCGGAAGATATCGATCTAACACTTCAGAGGTATACGGCATACTACTGTTTCATTTTGGAACAGGAGAATGTGCTATTTCGTAACCTAGTTACTTCGGTCATGATCAATGTGTGGACGAGTTCAGACGAACTCCCACCAAGGAGCATCTCCCCAATGCATGATCTTCTTATCGCCCTCGCCTTTATTGGAATGGTTATCACCCCGGCCATAGTCGCCGCTCATTCCGGCACCTCGGAAAGCAACCCTGAGTAAGCCAGCAGTAACTCCTACCGAAACGATGATATTTTCCCGGCGATTGCCGACACGATTGCGATAGATTGAGCGCAATTAACCCCAGCCGATATCCTCGCTGGGGCATGTTTTTGGATATTTGCAGACTACCTGTATAGAAAATCATTAAGCCATGCTTTGAAACATGATCTGCCACGGTCCCTCTTCCACCATCCAGATATCCAGATGCCCGTTTCAAAACACTGCTATAAGGTTTCGTTCGCCTGCGGTCGCGTGCGAACCTGGCTCTCAATATAGGCATTCAGATGCTGTTGAGCTACGCGCAGGACGCGGCCAGATTCCTGTAGCTGTGAGGTGATAAAAGCACCCTCCATCAGAGAGATGATCAGAGTCGAGAGACCCTCAGGATCTACATCGGCACCGATTTCCCCTTTGCTCTGCCCCTCTTCGATGATCTGGTTGAGAGCCGAGATCCAATCGCGCAGCGCTTCTTTCGCCATCGAGCGAAGCACGGAGTTGCCGTCATCGGTATCGGTTGCGGTATTCCATAAGGGGCAGCCGCCTGGAAAGGCCTGCTTTGACGCCAGATTTTCGATATGCAGCTTGAGCTTGTCGACACTGTTCGCGACATCGCCGAGATTGCCCATTCTGGCCGAGCAACTCTGCTTCCACGCATAACGGAACGCCTCGCCTGCCAGCTCCTCTTTGGTGGCAAAGTGGCCGTAGAGGCTCGCTTTTTCAAGGCCAGTCGCAACGCTGATCTCCTGCATGGAACAGCCGTCGAAGCCGTGCTTATTGAAGAGCGGCGCAGCCTCAGAAATGATGCGGTTACGTGTTATCTCACCTTTCGTCATGGTGCTCCATCTCCATAATTAGAGCAGGCGGGTAGGGAATGCCCCACCCGCCCACTGCTCAAATCAGGTTCGCAATTACCAGGCAACTTCGCAATTACCAGGGCAGCTCTGATCCCAGGTGAATAAACCGGCCGTTAGGGCCGTCCGGGCCAATTAAGGCAAGCTCTACGCTCGTCTTGGCGCCATCGACGATCTCCATAGGCGCCTGATCGGTACCCATTTCTGTCTTGACCCAACCAGGATGTGCGGAGTTCACCTTGATCTTTGTGTCCTTGAGCTCATTGGCGAGATGGATAGTAAAGGCATTCAGCGCTGTCTTTGAAGCGTCGTAGGCGAAGACCTTGATCGACGCAATGGGGCTGTTCGGATCGGCATGCAATGTAAGCGAACCAAGGACGCTGGAGAGATTGACGATGCGGCCGCCTTCGCTCTTCTTCAACAACGGAAGAAACTCGCGGGTGACAGCGATAACCGAGAAGAGGTTGGTGCCAAAAACGGTCTGAAGCTCTTCCTCTGTCGTCTGGCTGGTCTTCGGGTTGAACATGCCGTCCTGCGCGCCGACGCCTGCATTGTTGATCAGGATATCGAGCTTGCCGAACTTGTCTGTGACGATCTTGGCAGCAGCAGTGCGGTCAGCAGCTTTGGTTACATCGAGCTGAACGGCAAAGGCGTCGATACCCTCAGCCTTGAGAGTGGTAGCTGTCTGCTCTGCGGCATCCAGAGTGCGCGCAGCAACAATGACAGTGGTTCCCTTGTGGCCTAATTGCCGTGCTGTTTCCAGACCGATGCCACGATTGGCGCCGGTGATGAGTGCGATTTTCTTGTCAATTGCCATTGGAATTGACCTCCTTGTTAGCAGATGTGGAGGCAGGAGGATGGATTCACGTTTTTCTACCGATTGGTAGTTTTTTAAGAATTCTTAATGTTGCCACGGGAATGTTGGGAACAATTTAACACCTAGGTGTGAAACCCGCTAACACCGTCTCGATTCGGAACAGCGTGTTCGTGGTATTTTCGATTTTCGTTGCCTGGATCATGATGAAGGGGTGGACGGGTTCAGACGAATCCCCAAGGAGAATTACCCCAATGCATGATCTTCTTATCGCTCTCAGCTTCATCGGAATGGTTATCGCCCCCGCAATCGTCGCCTCCAAATCCGGCACCTCTGAATCCAACCCTGAGTAATGCAACCCTGAGTAGGGTTGCCGACTGTCACTGACACAGGATTGCCCTTGCCTGCAACAGGGATTACACTCACTCTTTGAGGGTAAGACGATGCTGGTAGTCATGAAAGCGCAAGCTACGCCAGAGCAGGTCAAGGCTGTTTGCGACCATATTGAGCAGTTAGGTTTCCGTGCGCACTCCCTTCCTGGAGCGCAGCGGACAGCAATTGGAATCACTGGAAATCAGGGCGAAGTCGAACGCGGCAATCTTGAAGAGCTGCCCGGAGTCGCCGAGGTTATCCGGGTTTCAAAGGCATACAAGCTGGCCAGCCGCGATGCCAAGGAAGACAATACGATCATTCGTTTTCCCGGTACGGATGCAACGATCGGCGGCAACGATATTGCCATCGTCGCTGGACCATGCTCGATCGAAACACGCGAGCAGGCATTCACCATCGCAGAAAAAGTCGCCGCCTCCGGCGCGCAGTTCTTCCGTGGCGGAGCATTCAAACCACGCACGTCTCCTTATGCATTTCAAGGCCTGGGCATTGAAGCTCTGCAGATCATGGCTGAGATTCGCGATGCCTTTGGTCTGAGAATCATCACCGAAGCAATCGACAACGAATCGCTGGAGCTGGTGGTAGAGTATGCGGACGTCATCCAGATTGGCGCGCGCAATATGCAGAACTATTCCCTGCTGAAGAAGGCCGGCAAAACACGCAAACCGGTGCTGATCAAGCGCGGCATGTCTGCAACGCTCGATGAGTTTTTGATGTCTGCCGAGTACGTGATGAGCGAGGGAAATTACCAGGTCATCCTATGCGAGCGTGGTGTGCGGACTTTTGCCGATCACACACGCAACACGCTGGACCTAAGTATCGTTCCCGCTGTGCAACGGCTGAGCCACCTGCCAATCCTGGTCGACCCAAGCCACGGCACGGGCAAGCGCAACAAGGTTATTCCGATGGCTCGCGCGGGCGTTGCTGTAGGCGCGGACGGAATCATGGTGGAAGTCCATCATGAGCCGGAAAAAGCATGGTCGGATGGCCCACAGTCCATCTATCCCGAGCAGTTTGCAAGCATGATGGACGAGTTGGAGCAGATTGCAGCAGTGCTGCATCGGCGCGTGCCGCGTGGGATTCATGTCGAGGCAGCTACAGCTTGAGATCTGGCCTCATTTCAAAAAAAAAGGCCGGGAAGCCTGCCAGTCTATCTGCGTTGGGCGCATTCTGTGCGCTTGCGTTCGCGGGGCTGTCCCTGGTAGGCTGCCGCCCGCATGACTTCCCGGAGTATCCTGCAAACTACCGCGAATTCGCATATGTGACCAATGGCGGCAGCAACACGGTCAGCGTCTTTGACGTGGTGCATCTACGTCTGGATCGAGAGATTCAGGTTGGCCAGAATCCGACAGGCGTGGCTGCGAATCCCAAACGCAACGAAATCTATGTCGTGAATACCGGCAATGGGCAGAGCAACGGATCCGTGTCCGTTATCGATGCTGAAAAAAATGCGGTAGCTGCGACCATTCCTGTTCGCAAAGCTCCGTATTTTATCGATATCGATGCAAAACGCGATCTCGCCTATGTGGCCAACTCCGGCTCGAACTCAGTGTCGGTGATCGATCTGAAAATGCATCGTGAAACGGCTGTGATCGGCGTTGGCGAAGGCCCCGGCCTGGCACGGCTATCGCCGGATGGAAAATCGCTGGTAGTGACCAACCGAACCGGCAACAGCGTAAGCGTTCTCGATACATCCACAAACCGCCTGCGCGCCGTAATCGAGGGTTGCCCCGGCGCCACGGACGCAGTGGTTATGCACGACTCCACCAAGGCATTTGTGGCATGTTCCGGCGGGCACCAGGTGATGGTCGTTGCGTTGGCCCGCGAGGCGGACGCGAATGGCCCGGCGCGTCCCGATGCGATGGAAGCACTGCTGGATGTTGGCCGCTCTCCTGTTCATCTAGCCCTCAAGCCCGATGGAGGCGAGGTATTCGTATCGAATTTTGACTCGGACTCGATCTCTGAAATCGTAACCGGAACCGATGATGTCGGCGGCACCTATCTCATGGGTTCCAGGCCGGTGCGCGGATTGGTGAGCAACGATAACTCCCTGCTCTACGTGAGCAATTTCAATTCGCAGGATCTGTCGATCTATGGAATTGACGATGGCAAACGCGTGGGATCTGTTCACGTTGGCGACGGACCGGATGCCCTGGCCTTTTCCGCAGCCGGTAACCTGCTCTTCGCCGTAGATGCTCGGTCGGGCGACGTGGCCGTGGTGCGCACCAGTTCGCGGTCGTTATTTACCCTGCTGCCCACCGGACGTCGACCCAGCTCAATCGTGGTGAAGGCTTTCCGAATACGATAAAGGCATCGCCGGTCAAGGTTAAGAACCAGACAATATACGTTACCCCCGTAACTAATTAAGTATTGGTTCCTGAATGTCTCGTAAATTTTCCTTGAAAATTGGAGACTGCAAACCTCATCCCATCGACATAAAATCTGGCTTGAAACTTCCGCAAAATCATTGATTACCGAGGAGTACGCAGCTCAAGGAACGAGCCTGCGGACGCGAGCTCGCGGATTTTTTCATCAGGGTTCCCTATTCAAAATCTGCATGTTTTCCGAGGTCTCTCCATGCTGGTAAATGCTGAAAAACCGCGCACGAAATTTCGTACGCGGGTGCAGACAAAACAGATGATCGCTCCGTCGCGCAAGACGGATTCCGCTCCAATCGGCTTTACTTTTTTCAGCAATCACGCTCATGTTCTGCTGCTGATTGCGCGTGAGTCCGATGTCCGTATGCGCGAACTGGCCGCTGAAGTTGGCATCACCGAGCGCGCAGTCCAGCGCATCATCGACGATCTCACCGCAAATGGCTATGTCACCGTTACGAAGGAAGGACGCCGTAATCTGTATCAGATTCAAGGGGATTTGCCGCTCCGCCATCCCATAGAGAGGCATTGCACTATCGGCAGCCTGATCGGTCTTGTATTTCCTTAAAAGGAATGCCGTAATTCCAGCCGTAGAGGAATCGTCCTAGGCAGCAGCCCCGGGACGATTGCGGCTGTTGTGGCGCATGGCGCTAAACTGCGCCCCGGCAAACAGCAGCAGCCCCGAAACATAAGCCCACAGGAGCAATCCGACCGAGACATAGAACGGCCCGTATAGCGCCCGAAGATCGAGCCGCGGCAGCACCGCAACAAAGAGATACTTCGCGCCCACCCAGAGCAATCCGGTGACGATTGCAACGCGAATGACAGGGCGTACCGGTACCTTGCGATTGGGCAACAGCCAATAGATGGAAAAGAAAAACAGGATGCTGGCAATCGCAGTAGAAATTGCCAGCCATGAATCGCTCAGAAAGTGGAAAGCAACATTGTCCACATGGCCCCAGAAGATCACAGTGAGGATCTTGCGCTCACCCTGGTTGATGAAGATGCTGCCCATGCCGAGAATAACCATCCAGATAGCGAGGCCGAGAGCGACCAACTGGTTCATGAGGTAGTTGCGGCTGTGCGCCACTCCCCACGAGCGATTGAGCGCGACCTCCAGCGGCAGAAAGATGCCGGTGCAGGAAACAAGAATCGCGATCAGAGAAAAAGCGCGAACCCCCTTGTGATCTGCAACCAGTGCGAGGTTCTGCGCCACCCAATCCTGATTCGACGGGAAGAAATACTTCACCATATCGCCGATAACAGCAGCCATGGCCGGGGAGTGAAAGATGCTGTGCGCGATGGTGTACAGCATCACGATAAATGGAATGAACGAAAGAATTGCATTCGCCGATACGCTGAACGCGAAGGTGTGAACCTCACTGTCGAGCAGGTAGCTCAGCAGCGTCTTGCCATCTCTGCGCCACTCAAATCCATAGATCGGCAGCGGCCCTTCAGCGGCAGCGCGTTGCGGCTCAGGTCCGCGAGCAGCACCAGGCTCGGGTAAAACTTCTGTCTCGGATGGTGAAATCGGTGGCATAGAGGGCTCGCGTAGGAATGCAGCTAAAAAGCTAATTTTAACCCGCGTGAACACTACGAATTCGCAACGATGGTTAACAGCGCACGCGGAGGCTGACTATTTTTTCTTGCATTTTCAAAGAAATGCTGCCATAACCAGAGCACGGTGAGCGTTGGGAGCGCTCATTTATCTTTCAGCCAACACAGCCTCAACACTGTTACCAGGCAGGATTGCCAATTGGGCGTAGTTATATTCCGGACATGACTTCGAGCTGCCACTCTGTTCCGATTACGGACCTACTGGTGGCTCTTGGCATATCTGGAGCTTGCTTCATCACCAATCATCGAGGAGAGTACGAGTGAAGGAAACAGGTGTAGTCAAGTGGTTTAACGGGGCCAAGGGCTATGGTTTTATTCAACGTTCTACGGGAGAGGATGTCTTCGTTCATTTTTCTGCGATCATGACAGATGGTTATCGTTCGCTCAATGAGGGTGAGTCCGTCGAATTCGAGTTACAGCAAGGTCCAAAGGGACTGAACGCGGTCGAAGTTACACGAAGCGCGTAGCTCGCCACCGCACGGCTGAGTTACTTCCCATCCTCGGGAGGTAACTCAGTCGTGCGGCTGCCTTGGATCTGCTTCAAAGCCCACAAAGCTGCATCCTGGACTGCAACCGTCTCTGCCTGCGCAGAGTCCGACCATCGCTCCAGCCAGGGCAGAAACCGCGCCAGGCGACTGTTGCCCATGGCAACGGCGATGTTTCTGCGCAGACCCAGAAAGCCCGCTCTTCGCACCGGTGAGCCGTTGAAGAGACGTTCGAAATCGGCTTCTTCCATCTCCGCCAGCCATTCCAATGAGGGATTGATCAGCTCACGACGCGGCGCAAGTTCAGAATCAGTGCTGATGGGCGCCTTGCGATTCCACGGGCAAACATCCTGGCAGATATCGCAGCCTAGGATCTGGCGGCCCATTCCTGCCAGAAGCTCTTCGCTGATGGCGCCGCGATGCTCGATGGTCAGATAGGCGATGCAGCGCGAAGCATCCATCCGATACGGCTCAAACAGCGCGTCCGTAGGGCAGGCATCGATGCAGCGGGTGCAGCTTCCGCAGCGATCGGGAACCACAAGTGGCGTCGATTCTGCCGCCACCGGCAGAGCGGTGACGAGCACGGCGAGAAAATTCCACGAGCCAAGCTTCGGATGAATCAGGCAGGTATTTTTCCCCGTCCAGCCAAGCCCGGCAGCGCGCGCAATCGAACGTTCAACCACCGGGCCGGTATCGACATAAGCGCGGCATTCGAACTCCCCATAGGCCTCGTGCATCGACGCTTCGAGGGCTCGCAGACGCTTCAACAGAACCTTGTGATAATCGCTGGGGCGCACGTTGCCGTTCGGATCCTTGCGGCTCGACCAGGCATAGCGGGCGATCCAGCCTGCCGCAGCATCGGCAGAAGCGATCGAGAGCGGTGCATCGGCATGGTAGCTGGCGAGGCAAACGACGACCGAGCGCGCCCACGGAAACGGCACCTCGACCTTGCTGCGGATGAGTTCCCCCTGCTCATTGCGGCGGGCAAGGTAATTCATCGTCGCGGATCGGCCTGTTTCTACAAATTCCGTAAAGCGCGCAGCATCCCGTTCCGTCTGGACGTAGGGGATCGGAACAATGCCCGCTTCGGTGAATCCGGCCTGGCGGGCAAGCGCGCGCAGATCCGCCTGTGTTGGCAAACTCGATACTGCCTCTGGAGCAATCGTAGGGGTCGGGATGGAACTGGATGAGGGCATTTTTGCGTATACCTACCACGAACGGGTGTCGCGGCGCTTGATTGTAATTACTCCGCGCTGCCATCCCGATCTGGAGGACCTTGTATGAATGTACCGCCTTATTCCAATACTGTTCTTGCCACAGAGGATCTGCCCACGGTGATCGCCGTGAATTATGAGCTGGTGCGAGGCTCGGAAACACAAATTATGGACGACCTGCTGCCCCGCGTAAAAAACGAGTCGGTAGCGCTCGATCTCTCCGGCGTGGGACGCATCGACGCAGCAGGTATCGCGGCGCTGATCACGCTCTATTGCAGCTCCGTCGAGTCTGGAACGGATTTCTCGATCGTTGCTCCGTCGTCGCATGTCCTGGAACTGTTGCGAATTGTCGGCCTGGAGTCGATCCTGATCGCACACTGCCGCCCGACAACTGCGGCTGGCTCTCGGCAGGACAGGTCCGCGGCTTAAATCGCAGTTTGAGTTTGGCTTGAAAAGCTGAATTTTCTCGCCGACGGAGCATTCAAGGCATCCTATACAAGTGAGTAAACCTTTCCTTGAGGATTGGAGAGGATCGCGGAAAACCGCGAAGGAATGCGAGGATGCCCTGAATCGCCGTCAATTTGCCACTCTTCTAACAGCCTTTGGCCTGACCGGGGATTCCCCTGGATTCAGCCTCGACACCAAAACAAATGCCGAACCGCAATTACTGCAACTCTCCCGCAACGGATGGATGCCGAACAACGAACATCTGCCCGTAATCCTTTACCGCGGAGCGATTGATTTAACCGGCGTTGATCCGGCTGCGAGCTTTGAAAGAGTCTTCGAGGCTAATGGATGGCCTGCGCAATGGCGCAATGGTGTCTATAACTTCCATCACTATCACTCGACTGCACATGAGGTTTTGGGCTTTGCCTCCGGACACGCGCGATTGATGCTGGGTGGCGAAAATGGCCACGAAGTTCAAGTCAGCGCCGGTGATGTCGCGATCTTACCCACAGGCACCGGACACTGCCGCCTGGAGGCCAGCGACGACTTCCTCGTGGTTGGGGCCTATCCACCGCATCAGAGCTGGGATATCTGTCGCAGCGCTCCGGACGCCGAGGCCGATGCAAGAATGCTGCATCTTCCCTTTCCAGGTTCCGACCCGGTAACAGGAAAATCAGGCGCGCTTACAAAGCAATGGCGAAGCGATGGCCAGGCAATGGGCCAAAACAATAACCCGAAGTAATGCCCGGCTAATCCTGTGAAAAATAACCCTCGCGCGTGACAACGGTCAGCTTCTCGTCCTTGGCTTTCAATGCGATTTTGTGAAAGCCGTCGGAATCGTCCTTGCTGGCAGGCTTGTCAGGCGTGTAGCTCAACAGATATTGCCCGCGAAGTTCATCACTGATCTGGGCATATACCTCATCGAAGCTGTCCTTCTTTTTCGCCTCAAAGAATCGGCCGCCGGTACGACTGGCAATCTGTTCCATGATTTTTTTGCCGTCGATCTTCGGTTCGGATTCGGAGGGGCGCTGGCCCCCGCGACCGCCAGGGTAACCACCACCGCCGCCCGGATAGCCACCTCCACCGGGATAACCGCCGCCACCCATGCCACCGCGATGCCCGCCCATGGGATTCATGCTGTGATGCTCTTCTTCGCCTTTAAAATAAACGGTATAGATGGAGAGATTCGCTTTCTCCGCTGCATCGATAGCCGAGTTCAGAGATTCCTTGCTGCCGCGATCCGCGCCGTCCGAAAACACGATCAGCGCCTTGCGTCCAGGCTGCGGCTGCATCAGTTCGGTGGACGCGAGATAGATGGCGTCATACAACTGTGTTCCGCCGCGACGGCCACCACCGCGCTCGCCTGAACTGTTGCCGCTGTCGCCGCTTCCCGATCCGCTACTTGCCCCACCGCCCGAAGAACTCGTCATCTCGTCCAGCTCATGATGGAGCTTCTCTTTGGAAGAAGTGAAGTCCTGCAATAGCTCCACTTCATGATCAAAGTGCAGCAGAAACGCCTTGTCCGCCGGCTGGGAGAGCATCTGGTCGATGAATTTTCCGCTGGCAGAGCGCTCGCCCGGAAGCGCGTTTTCCTCGCTGCGGCTGGTGTCGATCAACAGCCCCAGGCGGTACGGCAGGTTCGTCTGATGGTTAAAGCTTTTGATTACCTGTGGACGCCCATCTTCTTGAAGAGTAAAGTCCGCCTGCGTAAGCGTGGAGACAATCTTGCCGCTCTTATCGCGAACCGTGACCGGCAGCAGAACTTCATGCACCTGTGCCTTCAGGGTGGTCACCGGCGCATTGTCCGATGCTGACTTTGAAGCGTCCTGCGCCAGCCCGGCGATAGCCAGGCTGCCAGTGAAAGAGACGAGAATGAAAGAGCCGAAAAGTGCTGCTTGAGTTCTGTTCATAGTCAGTTTTGGCAGGCTGCGCAGGCGTGCGGCGCCTTGTCTCCCGATTAGGTCTGCTGATTAGACGAGTCCCGCTAAAAGTAGTTGACGCTACACCCGCTTCATCGACGAACTAATGTTGAATGACCTCAATAACGGACGAATCGGAATCCGGCCATGCTGAATCGCCCGTATGCGTCAGCTTCTTTGTCGAGTCGTCCCAGTGAATCTGCGTAATACGGCTCTTGCCCTTCTCGTAGTCGTAGCTGGTGCCATCGTCGTCGTAGAGAGTAAAGTCGGCATCCGATCCGGGATAGATGCGTACTCGGGCAATCTTCTGTGCCTGGGTGGTATTTTCGATCGGCTGGCCAATCGGCAGGATCGAACCGGCGCGGACGAAAAGCGGCAGCGTGTCGATCGGCGCGTTTACGGTGATTGTCTGACCGCCCTTCACGCGCTCGTTGGTCCAGTAGTTGAACCAGTCCGAGCTCTCCGGCAGATAGACCTTGCGGCTGGTTGCGCCCTGATCCGAGATAGGAGCAACGAGAAAAGACGGGCCCAGCATGTATTCATCCCGCAGATCGGCAACGTTAGGGTCGTTGGGAAAATCCATGAAAAGAGCGCGCATGATGGGTGCGCCGGTCTTCCAGGTCTTGTATTCCGCCGAGTAAAGGTAAGGCAAAATCTGGTATCGAAGCTTCAGGTATTTCTCCAGGATCGGCTCAGCCTGCTTGCCGTAGGACCAGACCTCGTTCGTAAGACGGCTGCCGTGTGCGCGCATGATCGGCAGGAATGTTGCGTACTCAAACCAGCGCGTGTACAACTCGGGATAATCGTCGTAACCGCCGACATTGTCGCGGGCGTCTGAAGGATCAAGCAGCGGCGGGTGCACAGGATGATGCTCGGCGGGCAGATACTGCCAGCCTCCGGTATCGTTGCTCCAGTTGGCAATGCCGGACGCGGTGAAGTCCAACCCGGTAGGGATCTGCCGCTTAAGCGTGTCCCAGGTGTCGTGAATGTCAGATGACCAGACGATATCCCCATTGCGCTGCACTCCGAGATACGCGTCTCGCGAAAGACTAAGCGCTCGCTTCTGCGGCAGATCGCGACGGAATCCGTCATACAGCGAAGCCGTGTGAAACAACGGATAGATATTGAAATACTGCGTCCCCGGCCCAACATGCAGGTAGCTGCCATTGGGCGGCAGATCAGGCTCTGTTTCGTCCAGCCAGATGGAGTCAAATCCCTTGCTCAAAATGTTGTCGCGGATCGCTCCCCAATACCACTTTGCCGCCTCAGGATTCGTGGTATCGATATCGGAACCAGCGCGATCATAGGGCAATCCATTGGTAGGCGTGCCGTCTGCGAGATGTTCAAACCAGCCATTCTTGAGAATGAGATCGTAGAAGCGCGAACCGGGCACATAACGCGGCCAGACGCTGATCATTGTCTGAAAACCCATCTCATGCAATTGCTTGTTCATCGCGACAGGATCGGGCCAGAGCGCGGGATCGAAGTCCATCTGCCCCATCTTCGTGTAGTAGAACCAGTCGACAACCATCACATCCACGGGCAGATGGCGGTCGCGATATCCCTTGGCGACGGCCAGCACTTCGGCCTGTGAACGATAGCGCTGCTTGCATTGGATGTATCCGTAAGCCGCCTTGGGCAGCAGAGGCGTTGGCCCGGTAAGCAGCCGGTAGCCTGCGTAGATTTCGTCTGTCGTCCTGCCGGAAATCACGAAGAAAGAAACCCGGTCGCCGACTTCGGATGTCCACGTTGTCTGCTCGTTAAATCCAGGCCGGATGGTGGTGCGCGAAGGATTGTCCCACACCAGGCCGTAGCCCTTGTTGGTCACCAGAAACGGCACGCAGACACTCGGACCGGCTGCGGCGTTGTAGTCATGCCAGCATGGAACCACATGGCCGCGATGATCGAGGAAGCCTTCCTGATTCTGCCCCAGCCCGTAGTAATGTTCATCGTCCGGAGAGTGAAAGGACGCGCCCACCTGGAAGAACTCCGAGTCCGTGGGACGGCGGTCGTTCAGGATCTGCTGGTTGCCGTCTTTGTAGTTGGGCACAGACTGCGACCAGCCATTCATATCGAGCAGCGTCTTGCCCTCAGGAGTGCTGAAGACAATGTGCGCCCCCGGCGTCGAGCCATTGAAAAATTTTCCAATGTCCATCTGCGTCTGGATAGGCTTCCACGGCTTGCCTGCAGGAAGCTTCACCACGAGCTGCGAGGACTGGTAGGTCTCGCCATCGGCAGCCTCGGTATGCTTCCATCCATCTGCGGCAGGAGTAGCGATGAATCCGTAGCCGGGGCCGGCAACGGCGTGCTCTTTTTGCAGGCTGAGCGTGACGCGAATGATATTCGGCGCATACGGTTCAAGGACCAATGTGCTGCCATGCAGATCCAGTTGCAGCTTTTGAATGCTGTCCTCATGCTGGGCCTGAACGGACGTAGCAAGCGCAATCACAGCGATGGGCAAGAGAACGTGGAGCGAGGAAATACATTTCATCACTTCGAACCTGCTTCAATATCTGGCTGCTGTGGTTTGACCTTTACTTGATCGATTTACCAAGCGCAGGAAGAGTATAGCGCCAGCCTCATTCAAGTGTCGTGGATCTTCTTTGCAGACTCCCTTCCAGGCTGCGTATTTGTATCTCTGGCGATTTCGGGTTACGCTTCTTGCAACTATCCGCACCAGATGATTATCCGCACCAGATGATGGGGTTATCCAATGCCACTTCGCAGATTGCGTGGGCTGGCGCTTGCCGTACTGCCCACTGCCGTGCTGTCCACTGCCTTCGCTCTCTTTACCTTTCTGCCCGGCCACGCCCTCGGGCACAGGGATGCGCCGAAGGCCTGTGTGACGACCGCGGAAGCGGCCCAGCAGCCCAACAAGGATATCTGCGTGAGTGCGCACGTCTACAACGTTGTGGAGTCGGCCGACGGCACCCGCTTTCTCGATGTCTGCTCAACCGAGTTAGCCGATAAGGACTGCCGCTTCGTCATTCTCAGCCTGCGCGACGATCGCAACGATGTTGGCGAACTGAGCCAGTATCGCGGGCAGGAGGTGGCGATACGCGGCACCATTCGGCCTCTGCACGGACGGATGGGCATCGTACTGAGTCATGCGCGCCAGTTCTCCGGTGGGCCGGAGAAGTTCAGGCCCAACCCGAAATTGTTGCGAGGGTTCAACGGACAGTCGGACCAGATGCCCGTCAAGGACCCGAACCTGCGCAGCTCCGGGCGGCACCGCAGCTTCATGGATACTTCAGACAAGGAATCGCTGCCCGCAGCGAAGGAAAAATAGCCGTTTTAAAAAATCTTTACCAGAATTTGCCGGCGTGGGCGCGAAGATTCTTCAAGGGATAGAGCGTGCCACGCCAGATAACTCCGCCACGCACCAGCGCCAGGATCATGGAGCGCAACATGGCAAAGAGAAGTAGGCTCGCCGCCAGCGGATAAAGCAGCACATAAGCAGGCGGAACGCGCGTGTATTTGCGACTGGCGGAATACAGCGCCGTAATCGCAAGATAGGTCGCAATGCCCGCAACTCTGGCCCATCCTCCCGCGATAATCGCCGCGATGGGTAACACGATCTGGATGGCAAATCCCAGGCATGCGAGAAGCGTAACCGGCACCTTGTACCGGTACAGGGCAAACATATTTTTTTCGACGTTGCGCACCACGCCCCATGCTCCATGAGACCAGCGGACTGAGGCCAGTCCGGGGCCGAGCACGACTCGCTGGCGATAGCCTGCATGTTTCAGCTTCCAGCCAAAGCACAGGTCTTCGAGCACCTCCATATGCAACGCGCCAAACCCACCCAAGGCCTCATAGGTACTTCGACGCACAAGATTGAAGGCTCCAACGCCAATAAAATCACGGGCCTTCGGATCGGCCACACGCCACAGCCGCACCGTCCATATGGAGAGAGCATAGATAGCTCCAAACATGGCCGCCTCGCCAACAGTCTTCATGACGAACTCCGGCATCAGAACCAGATGGTCTGAACCCAGATGATCGGACGGCCTGCCGAGTGCATAACGCAGCGCCAGAGTCATCGTCTGTGGAGCGAAAAACACGTCGCCGTCAGTGAAGAGAATCCAGTCCGCCCGGGCAAGCTCAGCGGCACAGGCAAGCGCATGTGGCTTACCCAGCCAGCCCTCGGGAAGCACCTGGATATGCAATGCCTGAAGCGTGTGCCCTCCGGTTCCGGAGCCAACCTCAGCCTCAATCCGAGAGATGATTGCGCCGGTGCTATCCGTCGAACGATCGTTCACCGCGATGATCTGCAGCCGAACCCCCTCGGAAGCCAGCAGCGAGCGCAGCGTGGCCTCAATTGAAGCCTCCTCGTTGCAGGCAGGCACAACGACCGTGAGGTGGGGAGCTTCAATGTCTTTCAGTATTGGACTTGTCAGAGCCGGACTTGTCAGAACGGGATTTGCCAAAACGGGCAGCGAATCAGGTGGAATGAGATTGAGATTGTCCAGTTCAGAAAAGTGAAGCATCCATTGGATGGTCTTCCAGAGCCAGCCGAGGGCCAGCAATGAGGCCAGAACAAGGAAAATCCAACCCCGGATAATCGTCAAAGTCACAACTTTATTATCGACGCTCCGGCTACATCCAGCCGAAAGCCTCCGTTATTCGTTGGGAGGGGTCGCAGGGGGCGTCGCAGGCTGGCCCGGCTGACCGTTATTCTGCAACTGCTGTTGCAGTTGCTGCTGCCGCTGCTGCATCTCTTCCATGACCTGTTGAGGAGTACGGCCCGAGCCAGGCTGTTGCGGGGGTGTTGTAAAAGGTCGCCGATTTGGCGGCTGATCCCCGGGCTGCTCCGGCGGCTCCGGATCCTCAGGCGCTTCTTCATCGTTGCCTTGCTGCGGAGCCTGTGCCTGCGACGGATTGCCCGCCGGAAGGTTTCCCTTCGCAGTCAGAACAAGCTCGCGAGGCTCTCCCTGGCCTTTATCGCCGATCATGATTACGTTGTAACCGGAGCCATCCAGCAGCTTTTCAAGCACATCCCGGGCTGGCGCCGGTCCATAATTACCAAAAACGCGCTGATCCTTGGACATGCCATCCATCTGAACGCCCGTGGCCGTAGAGATGTCGCGAAGAATCTGCAGCAGGCTGGAGTTTGTAGCCGTCACACTGAGCACACGGCCATCCCAGCCCACGGCAGCAGGTTGAGGCTGATTATTCGCTGGCCAGTTCGGCGGCGGTGGCGGAGGTGGAGGCTGAAAAGCTACCACTGGAGGCGCGGGATCGGGCTTTTTCTTGTGTTTCTTACTGACATGCTTCACAGTCGCAGGAGCCTGCACCGTCGGAGCTTTGCCGGATGCAGCTGTATTCGGCGCTGGAGTGCCCTGGGCAAGCAGGCTTGCAGCGCAAAAAAACACGCTCGCGGCCGCAATCGCCATTCCGCATTGCCGAAAACCCGATGCTGAACTGAAACCGAACGCCATCTACCGCTTCTCTCCGGACTGAGTCCAATCAAGGCAGCATCTCGCCGCAACTTGCCGGGCAGACGCAGCCGTACCACTCACTGTACTAGACTAACAATGTTTCGCGAACGCTCATCGAGAGCAGCGCGGGGAGTAGCAGCGTTGGCACCAGAATCGCCGCAAGGCTTGTTTCAAAATGGAATTCGGACACGATTTAGCAGCGTTCGCGCCGCAGCAACAGCCAGCATTGGACTATTCACGCTGGCCCTACTGTTTGCGCCTTTACAGGCCGCAGCCCTGAGCTGCACCACTCAGGCCGAGTTGTCCCCCGCAGACCGCGACGCCCTGCTGGCAGCGGCCAATCCTCTGGCAGCCGCAGTCGCAAGCCAGAATATGGACCTGCTGCAGTCTTCCCTGCTGCCCAGTGTCACCGGCGATTGGGAAAGCCTGCGCGGTGTGGCAGAGTCGGCAAAATCGCTCCTGCAAGGTGGGCAACTGCAATGGCGCAACGGCTATCTGCTGGACGCGACAGACATGAAAGCCCCGGCCGACGCGCAGTTTTTTTGCACCAATACGGACAATTCCATGACCGTAACGGTGAACCTGCACGCCTTGCCGCCGGGGAAATACGCGTTGGTGCTCGGCGACTTCACCGGCAATCCGCTGACCGGCCAACTGGGCATGATCCTTGGATTTGACACCAAGTGGAAGCTCGGCGGATTGTTTGTTCGCGAAGGCGCCCTCGGTGGCCATGACGGCGTCTGGTACTGGAGCCATGCCCGCGAAGAAATGAAAGCCAAGCACACCTGGGCTGCGTGGTTCGACTACGACGTGGCGCGCTGGCTGCTGCTGCCTGTGGATTTTCTCTCTTCGCCAAACCTCGACAAGCTGAACACAGAGCAGTTGCAGATGACGGCTCCCTCTGACAGCCTGCCTCTCACCGTTGCATCCACAGCAGCGTCGGACGCGGGCAAAAGCTGGAAGATAACCGGGCTTCGCCTCGACACCACACTCCACCAGCCAGACCTCGGCCTCACCTATGAGAGCACCGGCCTCACCGATCCAACGGCGTCGCGCGCTGAAGCGCTTGGAGTTATGAGCGGCCTGCTGCACACGTACCCGGAGTTGCGCGCAAACTTCCAGGGGCTATGGGCCTATGCGGAAAAAGACGGCAAGCGCACGTACGCCATCGAAATTCCAATGCATGACATTCCTTAGCTCGCAGCGAACTTCAAGACACGCCGCGACAGGAGCAGCCGCTTGACGCAAAGAGAATATCCAGCCACCCCGCTGGTAGGCGTAGGCGGCGTTGTTTTCGACTTCGAAGGCCGTGTCCTGCTGATCCGTCGCGGCACCGAGCCTCGCAAAGGATTGTGGTCCATTCCCGGCGGGCTGGTCGAACTGGGGGAATCTCTCACCGACGCCCTCAAGCGCGAGATTGCAGAAGAATCCGGCCTCATCGTGGAACCTGTCGCCATCATCGAAGTTGTCGACCGTATCTATACCGACGAATCAGCCCAGGGCGGGCGCGTTCGCTTCCATTACGTCATCGTGGACTATCTCTGCCGCATCGTTGGCGGAGAAGCCAAAGCCGGTGATGACGCGGCTGAAATAAGCTGGGCAGATAGAGCAGAATGGAATAGAACCAACCTTTATGGCTTGGAATCCATCACAGTCAAAGTAATAGAAAATGGCTGGAAGATGGCGTATGCGAGTGGCGAATCGGCGTAGAGGAAGTCTGTTCTGGGGATTAGTGGCTGCGACCATACTGCTGGTCCTCGTCTCCGCAACGACACTTTACCTTCAGCCGCTGTGGGTCTTTAACAAAATCCAGAGAATTCGATTGAAGGTTGAAGGCGTCACCGATCACGAAGTTCTGATCGGTGGCCATCGCATTCATTACTACGTTCGCGGGCCTGTCTGGGGACCACCCGTTGTGCTCGTTCATGGATTGGGCGGCCGCGCGGAGGACTGGGGCAACCTGCTGCCCTATCTGATTCGTGCCGGATACCGCGTTTACACACCCGATCTGCTGGGATTCGGTCAGTCCGAGGAGCCTCCTAACGCCAGCTACTCCATCGCGGAACAGGCCCGGGTCGTCGTCCGATTCATTGACGCCATGGGGCTCAAGCAGACCGACCTCGTAGGCTGGTCGATGGGTGGGTGGATCGCGCAAAAAGTCGCGGTCGATCATCCGGAAAGAGTCCGCCGGTTGGTGTTGATGGACAGTGCCGGATTGTCGATGCCGCCATCCTGGGACACCAGGCTCTTCACGCCAAATTCGAGAGAAGACCTCGAACAACTCGACGCGCTTCTGATGCCCCATCCGCCGCGCATACCGGAGTTCCTGGTCGCGGACATACTGCGTGTTTCGCATAAACACCGCTGGGTTATCGAACGCGCGATGGCTTCCATGCTGACCGCAAAAGATGTCATGGATGCACAGTTGCCGTCACTCCAGATGCCGGTGTTGATTCTTTGGGGAGATCAGGACCAGATCACGCCGCTCAGCGAAGGCCGCGCTATCCACGCGCTGATTTCACACTCACGGCTGTCGGTAGCAAGAGATTGCGGGCATCTCGCGCCGGAAGAGTGCGCCGATCGCTTCGGTCCGGAGATGGCCGCATTTCTGCAGGCTACTACAGAGTTATCGCCGGGCGAGAGTGTTATGAGCGGCCAATAACAGCGATAACAATTCCTTACTCGCCGGACTTCCAGATATAAGCATCCTTCTGCGGAAGTCCGATGTGAGCAAGCACCCGATAGACAAACTGGCGCGCCATTTCTGTTGAATCAATCGGCTTGTTATAGAAGGCAGGAATCACCGGAAAGATCACCGCTCCTGCATCCGAAGCTAACTGCATGTTGCGCAGATGGATTCGACTGAACGGCGTCTCGCGCACGCATAGAATCAGGGGCCGGCGCTCTTTGAGAGTGACGTCGGCGGCACGGGCAATGAGTGTTTCAGCCATGCCATTGGCAATGCTCGCCAGTGTTCCCATGCTGCATGGCAGCACAATCATGCCGTTGGATGGATAACTTCCACTGGCGATGGGCGCGCCGATATCCTGCTCGGAAAGTTGAACCGTCTTACTCGATGCGCAGCCCAGAAGTTTCTCAACTAAGTTATTACGCCCACTTAGTCCAAGCTCCTCTGCCATCACGCGCAGAGAGTTCTCTGAAGCAACAAAATGCACGCGTCCCACGCGCTCATCCGCCTCCAGCGCGACTAACAGTTCGCGGCCAAATACAGATCCCGACGCACCAGTTATCGCCACGATTAAATTGACGGTTTCCACTGCTTAGACTCCCATCGTAGATGCTGGACAGATATGCTCGAACCCGAACATTACTCGCCCAGCACGCGTGTGAAGATCGCATCGACATTGCCTAACTGGCGGGTCATATCAAATGTTTCGGCTAACTGATCAGCCGCCAGTAAAGAAGCAATCTCCGGGTCGCGAGCTACTTCGTCGCGAAAGACAAGATCTTCCTTCCACGAGCGCATCGCGTGGCTCTGAACAAGCCTGTACGCATCCTCGCGCATCATGCCGGCCTCAGACAGATCGAGCAGTAATTGCCCGCTGAAGATAAGCCCGCCAGTGCTCTCAAGATTGCGCTGCATCCGCGCCGGATAGACCAGCAGCTTGTCGATCAGATTGGTCGTCTTCGCCAGCAAATAGTGCGTCAGAATCGTCGAATCAGGAAAGATCACGCGCTCGACAGAAGAGTGAGAAATATCCCGCTCATGCCACAGGGCAATATTCTCGAATGCCGCCTGCGCATTGCTGCGCAGCACGCGGGCGAGACCGCTGATCTGCTCCGAAGTGATGGGGTTTTTCTTGTGCGGCATCGCAGAAGAACCCTTCTGCTTCTCGCTGAAATACTCCTGCGCCTCACGCACCTCGGTGCGCTGCAGATGGCGAACTTCGACAGCAATCTTATCCAGCGTGGAACCAATCAGCGCCAGGACCGAGATATACGCCGCGTGACGATCCCGCTGAATCACCTGCGTAGCCACAGGAGCAGGCTTCAGTCCGAGACGTGCGCAGATGCGCTCTTCATGCTCCGGCTTCAAATGTCCAAACGTGCCCACCGCGCCTGATAGCTTGCCGACGCGCATATCTTCGGCTGCCGCATCGAAGCGAACAAGATTGCGCTCCATCTCGGCAAACCAGTTCAGAATTTTCAATCCAAAGGTCGTCGGCTCAGCATGGATGCCGTGTGTACGGCCAATCGTCGGCGTGTGCTTGAACTCGATTGCCCGCTTTTTCAGCACGGCAATAAACTCAACCAGCGCGGTGCGAATCAGGCTCGACGCCTCTTTTATCTGGAGCGCCTGGGCGGTGTCCACAATGTCGTTCGAGGTAAGTCCATAGTGCAGCCAGCGCGATTCAGCATCCAGCCCCTGCGCCTTGAGCGATTCGGAAACGGCGGTCGTGAAGGCGATGACATCATGCTTCACCTCGGCCTCAATGGCCTGAATGCGCCCCACATCGAAGCTCGCCTTGGCTGCAATCGCTTCAGCGGCCGCAGGGGGAATCACCCCGTCTTCAGCCAGGATGGTGCTGGCAGCCGACTCCACCTGGAGCCAGCAGCTATATTTATTTTCTTCGGTCCAGATGCGGCCCATCGCGGGCAGGGTATAGCGATCGATCAAGGGGAATGCCTCCTGCTGCCGAAGGTTCGCGAAATAGCGCGGCAACCCTCTATTGTAGCGGCTTTATCACCACAGGAGACGAGGCAATGGGCGACAGACTACAGCCTCGTTTTGATTCCAAACTTTTCGTCGAGCTCGTCATACAGAATGCCCCGGCCCGGTTTGTAAGGCTGGAACCACTCCCCGTCGAGAACAAGCTGCGGAATGGCTCGTTTACCGACGCGACGCAGCACTTCGTCAGAAGCTCCAGGCACAGTTTCGATATCAATTTCGGTGAAGGCAATGCCATGCGAATCGAGATAGCGCTTGGTCTCGCGGCAGTCGCGGCACCAGGGAGCGGAATACATCAGAACATCCATGTGAGCCATTTTAGCCTCAGTACAGCCTTTTGGGCAGCCATTTAAGAGCATTAGGATGGGTACATGACGGCAAACGAAATCAAGATGATTTTAGGGCTGGAAGCGCACCCTGTCGAGGGCGGCTACTTCCGCCGGACTTACGTATCAAAGCTCAATGTCGAATTAGAACGAGGCACCCGGGCTGCCGGAACAGCCATTTACTACCTGCTTGAACCGGACACATTCTCCGAAATGCACGTACTCTCGTCCGATGAACTCTTCCACTTCTACCTCGGCGACCCGGTAGAAATGCTCCAGCTCTGGCCCGATGGGCACACGGAATTGGTCATCCTCGGCCAGGACCTCGCCGCCGGACAGCATGTGCAGTTACTCGTACCCGCCGGAGTCTGGCAAGGCATGCGCCTCATCGGTGACGGCAAAGCAGCGTTGCTCGGCTGCTCAGTAACTCCAGGCTTCGACTTCGCGGACTACATCGGCGGCACCTGTGCCGAGCTGGCCGCCAAATGGCCGGAACAATCCGAGATGATTACCGAACTTACTCGTTGCTGATTTCGCTGCCGATCTCGCTCTTAATTTCGGTATTCATCTCACCACCGCCCTTGCGCCGCTCTCGAAAAAAAGCCCGCAGCAACTCCGCAGACTCAGCCGCCAGCAGGCCGGAATCCAACTGCATCTGGTGGTTCAATCGAGGATGGTTTATCACCGAAAGCACCGATCCGGCAGCTCCCGCCTTGGGATCGGCAGTCGCGTAGACAACACGATCCAGCCGCGCATGTACCAGGGCTCCCGCGCACATGGAACACGGCTCAAGCGTCACAAACATGGTGCAGCCGTTGAGTCGATGGTTTCCCAGCGTCTGCCCTGCCGCGCGCAGAGCGACAACCTCAGCGTGGCCGGTGGGGTCGTTGTCGCGCAGCACGCGATTTTGCGCACGCACCAGCACCGCATTCTTATGCACAATAATCGCGCCGACAGGCACTTCGCCAGCCTGTCCGGCAGCAATGGCTTCGTCGAGCGCGAGTTGAAGATAGTCCAGGTCAGTCATTCGGAGGGAGCGAGTGTCTCTACTATGAGTTTAGAGCATCGCTCATCATGCCGAAACGGCAGCAGGCTGCTGCTGTGTCATACAGTGCAGCGCGCCCAGCCCCCAGATAAAATCTACGCAGTGAATACCGACGACCTCGCGGTCAGGAAAAAGCTCGGCCAGGATGTTGAGCGCGACGCGATCCTTGGGGTCGTGAAACGTGGGCACAAGCACGATGCCGTTCGCAATATAGAAATTTGCGTAGCTTGCAGGCAGACGCTGTCCGCGAAAGACAACCGGACGCGGCATCGGTAGCTCCACCAGCGTAAACTGCTTGCCGCCGGGCGTACGCGCAGCCTTGAGACGGGCAAGATTTTCAGCAAGAGGAGCATAGTTGTCGTCGGAGACATCCGGTTCAACAGCGGTGACAATCGTCTCCGGCGCCACAAAACGCGTGATGTCGTCCACGTGTCCATGCGTGTCATCACCAGCCGCACCGCGATTCAACCAAAGCACCTGGTCGATTCCGAGATAGTCATGGAAAGCCGCATCCAACTGCTCGCGGCTGACTCCCGGATTGCGCTGCTGGATGGGGCTCAGCAGGCACTCTTCTGTCGTAATGAGCGTTCCCTTGCCGTTGACATCTATACTGCCGCCTTCCAGCACCAGCCGATGCGCCTTGCCATTGGGCAGCGCGACCGATGGCTGCCATTGCGGCAATCGAAGCAGTTTCGCTGCGCGAGCAGGAATCTGATCGTCCAGCTTCCAATCGTCGTACTTGGCCCAGGCATTGAATTTCCAGTTGGTGATAGCCGTCTGGCCTGCGTCGTTCTTCACAAAAATCGGACCCGAATCACGTAGCCACACGCGATCCGTCGGCCAGAGATGGAAGACGATGCGATCCAGATTCGCCCCATTGCGGCGCAGAATGCTCGTCGCTCGCTGCTGCTGCGCTTCCGTATCGACGAGTACATTGACCGTTTCATGCGCCGCAAGCAGGCGGATGATCTCTGCATAAATCCACGGAATCGCCGCAAATTTACCCGGCCAGTCGCTGGCATTATGCGGCCATGCCAGCCAGGTGCCGTCGTGCTGCTCCCATTCGGCAGGCATGCGAAAGCCAAGTTCGCGCGGAAGCTTTTTACCAGTATCTACGGTATTCATCGCGACTTTATCTGCCGTGATACCCGGTGTGATCTTCTTCGCCACGGCTACTTCAGCTCCGGCAGAGAGGATCCTGCGTCAAGAAAACGCTGATTGATCTTTCCATAGGCATCGATGCGGCGATCCCGCAGGAACGGCCAGTTGCGGCGCGTATCTTCGAGCAGCCCCGGATCGATCTCGCCGATCAGAATCTCTTCGCTGTCATGGGATGCTTTGGCGATGATGCGGCCAAACGGATCGGCCAGAAAAGATCCGCCCCAGAATTCGATCCCCTGCCCATCGGCACGATTACCGCGGATATCCCCTTGTTCGTGTCCCACACGATTGATGCCGGCCACGTACACTCCATTGGCGATGGCATGCGAGCGCTGAATCGTCTGCCACGCGTCATACTGCGCCGTGCCAAACTCTTCTTTCTCCGCCGGATGCCAGCCGATTGCCGTCGGGTAAAACAGCGCTTCCGCGCCCTGCAGCGCCGTAAGACGCGCTCCCTCGGGATACCATTGATCCCAGCAAACCAGCGTACCGATATTGCCAAAAGCCGTGTCCACAGCCTGAAAACCACGATCGCCCGGGGTGAAGTAATACTTCTCGTAATACAAGGGATCGTCTGGAATGTGCATCTTGCGATAGACGCTGGCGACAGATCCGTCGGTATGAAAAGTTACAGCAGTATTGTGATACAGCCCCGCAGCGCGACGCTCAAAAAGCGAAGCAATCACCACAGTCCGCGTCTCACGAGCAACCTCTGCGATACGCGCCGTCGTCGGCCCGGGAATTGGCTCAGCCAGATCGAACAACTGCGTATCTTCACGCTGGCAAAAGTATTGCGCCTGAAAAAGCTCCGGCAGGCAGATCACGTTCGCACCCCGTTGCGCGGCCTCGCGAACGAACTTCAATGCCGACTCCAGATTGGCTTCCGGATCCGGCGTCATACGCATTTGAATGAGTCCGACTTTATACTTACGCGAGTTCGGCTTGACTGGATGAGACATCTTCTGTATTTCTCCTGACGCTGCAAGGCTGGAACGCGACTGCTCGTATGTTCCGACCTCTGAGTTTATCTCATTATTGGATTAATGAACTCGAGTTTGGATGCATACAACGAAGGCTTAACCCAGCATTTATAAACCGGCTTGCCGTAGGAGAAATTGCCCTGGCTCAGTGCGCGGGCTGCGACTGCGAGAACCACAGACGGATGCGGTTACGCAAAGGGATTTCTATAAATCGGTAGCTGACAAATGCCGCAACCAATGCGCATAAAACCCGGACAGCCAATGGGATGAAGTAGAGGCGCTCACACAGGATAAAGAGTTCCTGCCATAGATAGAGGCTATACGAGAGCAAACCCAATTGCACGAGTGGCCAGGAATCGAGAGCCTTCCGCACAACGCCGCCTGAACCGGAAATCAGCCAGAAAATGAAGAGCATCACGGAAGCGCATTCCAACGAGGGCGTAATCACCACGTTTGCCCCGCGAATCCTGGCCTCCAGCAGAGGGCAGAGACCAAAGGCAACCAGTGCGCTAAGCCACGGAAGTGCAGCCCGGTATTTCAACCTTGAGATACGATCGACAGCGCCGCGCTGCCATGCAAACGCCCCAACCACGCCCCACAAAATGGTGTCCGCGCCGGTATGGAACATGCCCATAATCTGGCCGCGCGTAGATGGAATCAGGAAGTACGAAGCCAGCCGGACAAGGGGTAAAAGGCATACACAAGCAACTGCGAAACGCGCGGCCCAGCGTTTTCCGAGAAGAATCAGGCACGCCGGCCAGAGCAGATAGAACTGCTCCTCTAGAGAAATAGTCCATAAATGGCCCATAACCTGCCCGGAAGCAGTTGTCCCTGCATTCCAAAGCGACCCATAATTCCAGGTGAAAGTAGCCCCTGTAACTAAGTCCTGCCAGCGGATATCGAGAACATGAAAGAACGCCAGAACAGCGATTGTAATGATGTACGTATAAAAAGCAGGAAAAATGCGGGCGATACGTCGCTCATAAAATCCAGAGAGCGAAATTTTCCCGGTTTTCTCCATTTCTTTCAGCAACAATGTCGTAATTAAAAATCCGCTGATAACAAAGAAGACGCGCACACCGAGGCGCCCATTTGCAATCAAATCAACAGGAATAGCCGCCCTGGTTTGAAACCATGGGATGAAGAGTTTGCAGTGACCAAGAACTACAGTCGCAATGGAAAAGGCACGTAATCCGTCAAGGTACGGGATACGACGAGGGATATTCCATACTGTCTCGGCCATTATTCAGAATGCTACCAGATGCAGGAAATGCAAAGCAAAGAGCCTGCAAAGCGAACCACCTTACCCTTCAGTAGCCGACGAGTTTGCATAAAGCATCAAAGTTCAGAACGTTGTCTCAGCCCTCGCTCCTAGCCGTTGCCTTCGCCCTCGCAGTTGCAGTTGCCCTTGCCGTTGCCCTTGCAGTTGCAGTTGCCCTTGCTCTTGCCCTTGCAGTTGCCGTTCTGTCTGTCATTCCCGAAGGGAATCTGCTTCTTCTTTTGTCCTTGCCCTTGCCGTTCCATCTGTCATTCCCAAAGAGAATCCACTTCTCCCCCTCCAAACAAAAGAACAACCCCCACACCCAATTCATGTAACAAATCTGAAACCTACCCACGATTTTCGTTCAATAATTCCCGCCCGGCGAACAAGTCTCTCTCACCCGAATTGCCACCTACAAATTCAGGGTGTTAGCCTCTAGTTTCGGCTCGTGGATCGTGTATTGTCGCAACAAAGAGCCGAACCCTAATCTGAATCGTCGAAAGGAAACGGGAAATCAATGCAGAGCAGCTATAACGGATTGGCATTACCGGCGGATGGCTCGCCGATTGAATACAAAAATGGGCAATTTACAGTCCCCGACAACCCCATTATCCCGTTTATCGAAGGCGACGGAACCGGCCGCGACATCTGGAAGGCTTCGCAGCGAGTATTTGATGCGGCAGTCGAAAAGGCCTATGGCGGCAAGCGCTCCATCAAATGGTTTGAAATTTACGCCGGCGAAAAAGCATATCGCCAGTTCCAGACGTGGCTCCCGGATGACAGCGTCAATGCTGCCCGCGATCTGCGCGTTTCTATCAAAGGACCGCTGACAACCCCGGTTGGCGGCGGTATTCGCTCCCTCAACGTTGCGCTTCGCCAGATCCTGGATCTTTATTCGTGCGTTCGGCCGGTCAAGTATTACTCAGGTGTGCCTTCGCCCGTAAAGCACCCCGAGAAGCTCGACATCCTGCTCTATCGCGAAAACACCGAGGACGTTTACTCGGGCATCGAGTTCAAGCAGGGCTCCGCAGACGCTGCCACGCTGATCGACTTCCTGAACAAGGATCTGCTCCAGAAAAAGGAAAATGGCGGCGGCAAAAAGCAGGTTCGCGCCGACTCCGGCGTAGGCATCAAGCCAATCTCGATCTTCGGAACCAAGCGCCTGGTACGCGCTGCAATCAATGGCGCGCTGGCCGCGGGCCGCAAGACGGTCACACTCGTACACAAGGGCAATATTCAGAAGTTCACTGAAGGCGCATTCCGCGAATGGGGCTATGAAGTTGCCGTTGAGGAGTTCCGCGATCAGACCGTAACCGAGCGCGAAAGCTGGATTCTCGGCAATGTCGAAGCAAACCCGTCGATCACCATTGAAGAGAATGCTGCCCTGATCGAGCCCGGCCTCGAGTTCGGCACAGAAGCCTTCCGCAACGACCTCTACAGCGAAGTCAAGGGCGTCCTCGACTCCATCGGCGCAACCCACGGCGGCGGCAAGTGGAAGTCGAAGATTCTCGTCAACGACCGCATAGCTGACTCCATCTTCCAGCAGATCATTATTCGCCCCGAGGACTATAGCGTTCTCGCAACTTCAAACCTCAACGGCGACTATATTTCTGACGCTGCCGCTGCACAGGTCGGCGGCCTGGGCATCGCTCCCGGAGCGAACATCGGTGACGGCTATGCAGTCTTCGAAGCAACCCACGGGACTGCTCCCAAGTATGCGGACAAGGACATGATCAATCCCGGATCGGTGATTCTTTCCGGCGTGATGCTGCTTGAGTTCCTGGGCTGGAAAGAAGCTGCTGCCCTGATCGAAAGCTCACTCGAAAAGACCATCGTTCAAAAGACGGTCACCTATGACTTTGCCCGCCAGCTCGAAGGCTCCACCAAGGTCGGCACCAGTGCATTTGCAAGCGCAATGATAGCCAATATGTAACCTGGTCCACTGTAACTGGATGTAACTTGCGCGTGAAGCGCACAGAGGAGAATTATGCGGAAGAAAGTTAGTATTGTCGGCGCCGGAAATGTAGGCGCCACTGCAGCACATTGGATCGCGGCCAAGGAGCTCGCCGATGTTGTGCTGATCGATATCGCCGAAGGCATACCCCAGGGCAAGGCTCTGGATTTGCTGGAAGCAATGCCGATCGAGAAGCGCGATGTACAGGTGATTGGCGCGAATGACTACGCCGCGACCGCTAACTCGGACATCGTGGTCATCACTGCAGGCATCCCACGCAAGCCGGGTATGAGCCGCGACGACCTGCTGCACACCAACTACAAAATCATGTCGGATGTTGTTTCGAAAGTGGTTGCCCAATCGCCTGAATCCATCCTGATTATCGTCTCCAATCCTCTGGACGCGATGGCTCAGGCTGCATTCAAGCAGTCCGGCTTCAACCGTGAGCGAGTTATTGGCATGGCCGGGATCCTCGACTCTGCGCGCTTCCGCACATTCATCGCGCAAGAGCTCAATGTCAGCGTAGAAAACGTAACGGCCTTTGTTCTCGGCGGTCACGGAGATACGATGGTTCCGCTGCCGCGCTACTCAACTGTTGCCGGCATTCCGATCACAGAATTGATTCCGAAGGATCGTCTCGATGCCATCGTGCAACGTACCCGCGACGGCGGTGCTGAAATCGTAAAGCATCTCAAGACGGGCAGTGCTTACTATGCTCCGTCAGCGGCTGCTGTTGAGATGGTTGAAGCTATCCTCAAAGACAAAAAGAAGATCGTGCCGTGCGCAGTACACCTGCAAGGTGAGTACGGCATCGACGGCTACTTCGTCGGCGTTCCCTGCAAGCTGGGCGCTGCCGGTCTGGAGCAGATCATCGAAATCAAGCTCACTGCCGAAGAAGACGCGGCGTTGAAGAAGAGCGTTGATGCGGTGAAGGAACTATGCGGCGTGATCGGCGTCTAGCTCTTTCCTCTCGTGGTTCAAGGCCGCTCTAACCAGAGCGGCCTTTCTATTGCAAACTACGAATCCTCTCGAACTTAACTTGAGATATTTCTACATACCAGTTCGTCCACCTAACTCTCACCCTCTTGACAGGTGCACATGAAGATAACCCTAACTTCCCTTCTCCTTGCGTTCGTTGCGATCAACTCCCATGCGCAAACAAATGCTTCCGGCATAAACGGATTTTTTCATAACTGGGCCGCACGCACGACTGCAACCCAGGCCAAACAACCGGGATGGATCGTGCCCCTGGTCACAACGACCACCGGACTTATTCAAATCGCTCGCTTCGATGCGACTCGCCAGATTGCTCCCACCGGTACGGATACATGGAACTTCGGCAACAGCAAAGGCTTCAACCTTGTTCCCTGGGCCAACACAGAACTGGTAGTCAATCTTCCCTCTTACATTGAGCACAACACCCAGGCCAAAGACGGAGCAGCCGACTTATCGTTCACCGGCAAATATCGCTTCTTAACCGGCAACGAACAGCACGGCAATTACACCTTTACCGGATTTGTTGTAGCGACTATTCCGACCGGCAGTTACTCCAACGGATCGCACGACGCCACGCTGCAACCTAACCTCGGTGGAGGCAAAGGATACGGTCGATTTGACGTCCAGACCACGCTTGGAGCCACATTGCCTCTTGGCAATACAACGTACAAGACCGCTGGACGCCCCATACTCTGGAACACCGTGGCTCAATATCACGTCGGCAAATATTTCTGGCCGGAGTTAGAAAGCAATGCCACATATTACAAAGGCGGCACAAGCGATGGAAAGGTACAGGAGTTCCTGACTCCCGGCGTAGTGATCGGCAAAATCAAGCTACAACCGCATGACCCCAAATCGCGGCTTAGTGTTGTAACAGGTGCTGGAATTCAGATTGCCACGAGCCATTTTCACCCGTATAACCACGAGCTTTGTGTAACTGGGCGATTCGTATTCTAGGTAGGAACGGTAACTGATTTTTAGATATCTATATATTCGGCAGGTTGGTCACTCTCTTGAAGAGAGTGACCAACCTGCTCTGGAATAACTAGGCAATACGCTCGATAACAACCGACTCAAGTACGACCGGCTTGATCGGCTTGTCCTGCGAGCTACGCGGAACAGCGGTGATCTTCTCTGCGATCTCCTGGCCTTCAACAACTTCGCCAAAGATGGTGTGGTTGCCCGTCAGCCACAGCGTCGGCGCAGTCGTGATGAAGAACTGGCTGCCGTTGGTGCCTGGTCCGGCATTGGCCATAGCCAGCTTGCCCGGCTTGTCAAACTTGTGTGGCGAACCCTTGGTCTCGTCCTGAAAGCGATAGCCAGGTCCACCCATGCCAGTGCCGGCCGGATCGCCGCCCTGCACCATGAACTGCGGAATCACGCGATGAAAAATTGTTCCGTCATAGAGCTTGTCGGTGGACTTCTTCCCGGTGACCGGGTGAGTCCATTCACGCTTGCCTTCAGCGAGCTCGACAAAGTTAGACACCGTGATCGGAGCTATCTCAGGAAAAAGGCGAACAGTAATCTTGCCCTCTGTTGTGTTGAAGATCGCATAAGTTCCAACTGTCAATGCCATGAAAACTCCTCTTTGGTGCTTGCGGACATCTAAGTCCGGTTAAAGTGCAGGATACCCTGATCTATCTCCGGTATCTGGCTCTGGTATCTTGCTCTGCTATCTGCGCCTAGCTAGTTACCTTGTTGAACTACTGCTTGGGCGCTGCTGTTGCGCCTGTTGCCGCTCTCGGTTCAGCTTCTGCTGTCTTAGGTGCAGGTGGAAGCGGCTGGCCTTCGCGGACAATCGTGACCTTGCGCAGAACAACGGGTGTGAGCGGCTTATCGTCTGCATCGCGTTGAACACGCGCAATTGCCTTCACGACTTCTACGCCGTCTGCATCGCATTGTCCAAAAAGCGTGTAGTGCTGGTTGAGCGAATCGTACGGTGCCTCAGTGATGAAGAACTGGCTGCCGTCGGTATTCGGCCCGCTATTGGCCATAGCAAGGCGGCCGGGGACATCGTAGTTGAGATTGGGATCGAATTCATCCTCGAAGGTAAAGCCTGGATCACCCATTCCAGAACCCGCCGGATCGCCGCCCTGGATCATAAATCCCGGAATAATACGGTGAAACACGGTGCCGTCATACAGCGGTTTGTGGCGCATCTTCTTCTTTGAAACGGGATCGATCCAGTCCTTGGTGCCTTCCGCCAGCCCGATAAAATTCGCGACCGTGTTGGGAGCCTGCTGCTGATAAAACTGGCAGGTAATCCGGCCCATCGAGGTGTCGAAAACTACCGACGGTCCATTGGGATGGATCAGTGCGGAGGCCTGTGGTGCGGGCCCATCGGGAAGCTCCTCTTCGGCAGGCTTCGCCTGCTCTGCCGGAGCTGGCGCTGTGGTCTGCTGGGCAAACGCAACTGAGGCGGTGAAGCCCATTGCGATAGCCAACGTCATGCGAATGCGGAATCCAGCGTTCATACTGGTTGTAAGGGTAAACCAGCATGGTTGCTCCGGGCTAGTCGAGCCGCTCGCAGCGAAGATTATTTCGTGATCTGCTCGATTGATCAGCCGATCTACCCGATAATCGAATACTGTTCTTTTCGTGAACGATATATCTGGAAATTAAATTTGGATTTAGGTGGCCGATGATCACGATCCGTAGAGTAATCGCTCCTGGGTGCCTTGGCGCATCCCTGCTTTGTGTTCCGCTGCTTTGCACTCCTATGCTGCGCGCACAGGACGCGAACCCTGCGGTGCAACAGCCAACGGTGCTGAGTGCGCAATCCACCGTTGTCCTGGTGCCTGCGCTGGTGCGGGATCGGGCAGGCAGGCTCATCTTCACACTCAAGGCCAGCGACTTCACCATTACGGACGATGGAGTCGCGCAGAAAGTACGGCTCGATGAGGACTCCGACAATCAACCGCTGGCGTTGGTGGTAGTGATTGAGACGGGCGGCTCGGGCGGACGCAGGTTAGCCAGCTATCGCGACCTGGGACCAACGATTGAGGCCGTGGTCGGCGACGTGAAACATACCGCGGCTGTGGTTACTTTTGATAGCAACCCCAAAGTTGCACAGGAGTTCACCTCCGATATGAACGTGATTCAAGACACGGTGCAGGGGCTGCGGCCTGGCGATGATGGAGCCGCCATGCTGGATGGTCTGGGACTTGCCGTCGACATTTTAGCCGAACAGCCGCCCGTGTATCGGCGCGCAATTCTGCTGATCAGTGAGACGATCGATCGCGGCAGCCGTGTGCCTTTACAAGAGGCTGTGCGCAAGATCAGCGATACGAATACCGCCATTTACAGCGTGGCATTTTCAAGTACGCGTGCAGACCTTAAGCATGATGGGCCGCGTGTACTCAACAACGATACGCCCGGTCCCAAGGGCGGATGCATGAGCAAGGACAGTCCGCAGGATGGAGACACGGCAGAGCCTGGCGATACAGTTGCCGATAGTTCACAACCCGATAGCGCGGACGCTGACAATAAAACCAAGTCTGCACCGAAAGAATCGTCCAAAAAGAGAGCGGGCCAGGCGTATGACTGCCTGAGTCTGCTGGTGCCTCCGCTGGGATTTGCGAAGGTGGCCTTGATGGCGAGCATGTCTGCGATGAGGCAAAATACATCTGAGACGGTAGCGCGGTTGACGGGCGGCGAGTACTTTCAGTTCAAAGATCCACGCGGACTGGAGCAGGATTTGGTAACGATCTCGAACCATGTTCCGAACCGCTATGTATTGAGCTTTCAGCCATCTTCGCCGCACTCTGGATTACATGTGCTGCAGTTGAAATTGAAGGATTATCCAAACCTGGTTGTGACGGCAAGAAGTCATTATTGGGCCGATGGAGAAGAGGCTGCGCAGCCACATCCTTGATCCTGATCCTTACATCTGTTCTATCTGTTAACTCCACATTTGCGGCGTGGATAAGGCGCGATACGCACCTCATCTATAATCGGTTTTTGCTCGTACATGTAGCAGATCCCTATGAAACGGGGCTCAAACTCCCACATTATGCAGACCCATCATAAGCGTTTTAGTGTTATCGGCGGATTCATTCTCCTGTTGATTGTGCTGGTTGCCGCCACGCTGATGAACAAGCGCCAGTTTGAAATTCAAGCAAGTGATCGTGAAGCGCTGGCACACACCAAAGAAGTATTGCTGGAGTTGGAACGCACCGAATCTTTGCTGAAGGATGCAGAGACGGGCCAGCGTGGCTTTCTTTATACGGGTGATCCCAAGTATCTCGCCCCTTATAACACCGCTGTTTCGCAGGTCGAAGCACAGCTTGACGCTCTTGCGCAGGCGACCAGCCAAAGCCCCCATCAACAGGCGCGGATAGCGGATCTGAGGACTGTGGCGGGCCTCAAACTCAAGGAACTTGAGCAGACCATCTCCCTCTACAAATCGGGGAAGATGGACGATGCCAAGAAGCTGGTCCTGTCCGATGCGGGTCTCCGATATATGAACAAGATCCGCGCACAACTGGACACGATGGAGGCTGATGAGAATTCTCTGGCAGAGGTACGGGGAGAGGTCTTTCATCATAGCCAGCGTGTCACGCTTGCGTGTATCTACCTGTCCAGCCTGCTGGCGGTTCTGGGCTTGATTGCTTTGGGCTACTACATTCTGCGGGAGATGGATCTTCGCGAACGACATGCGCGGCAGATGGGCGAACGCGAAGAGTGGTTCCGTGTGACGTTGACCAGCCTGGGAGATGCGGTGATTGCAACCGATCAAAATGGGCTGGTGACGTTTGTGAATCCAGTGGCGGAAGAGCTGACTGGATGGAGCCTAGCAGAGGCCCAGGGAAAGACTATCTATGAAGTCTTCCCGATTTTCAACGAGTATACGCATCAGCCTGTAGACAATCCGGTGAGGAAGGTGATGGAGCTGGGTGGAATTGTTGGCCTGGCGAATCATACGGTTCTGCGCAATGCAAAAGGAGAACTGATTCCGATTGAGGACAGTGCTGCGCCTATCCGGGATGACCGGGAGAGGTTGGTCGGGGTAGTGCTGGTGTTCCGCGATGCGACTCAGGAGCGCAAGTCGCAGGAGATCTTGCGCAAGACGGAAAAGCTGGCTGCAGCGGCGCGACTCTCGGCAACCTTTGCGCATGAGATCAACAATCCGCTGGAAGCTGTGGTGAACCTGATTTACATCGTCAAGAGCATTGAAGATATGCCCGCTGCTGCTGTTCAGCCGCTGGAAATGGCGGAGCAGGAGTTGGAGCGCGTTTCGCATATTACGCGGCAGACGCTGGGATTCTATCGTGAGTCCACGATACGCGGACCGGTGGAATTGCCGGTGGTGATCGAGAATGTGATCAAGCTTTACAGCAATAAATTCAGTACGAAAAGTATTCAAGTGGAGCGAAACTTCAGCGATTGTCCGCCGGTTCATGGGCTGGCGGGCGAGTTGACCCAGGCTGTTTCCAACTTGATGTCGAATGCCGCGGATGCTGTTTCTTTAAAAGGAATCATTCGGCTGCATTTGTCTGTTGCGGAAGATGTTGGCCGCGATGGGAGGTGGATTCGACTGATCGTTGAGGATGATGGACCAGGGATTCCGAAGGAGTTGGCGGAGCGGATTTTCGAGCCGTTTTTTACGACGAAATCGGATATCGGCAATGGGCTGGGGCTTTGGGTTACCAAGGAAATTGTCGAGCGGCATGGCGGGCGAATCGATGTTGTGCAGGGTGCTGGCGCGGGTTCCTCCGGTGCTCGGTTTGCGGTGCTGCTGCCTTGCGATTTTGGCGTTTAGGGCTGCCTCGCTGACGGCTTAGTCTCGCAGCAGCATAGTCTCGCAGCACATAGATTAGAGCGAATAAAGAGCGAATTTTACCCCCCCAGGGGGCTATGTAGATTTTTGGGCGGGTGCGAGCGGCCCGGTTCTTCTCCTGCATTACGGATGGGCATTACAGATGGAAGGGCATGGGGGGAGCTGGATCGCATCTGCTGATTGTGCGCTTTGGGAGGGTAATTCTCTGCAGGTTTAGTTGCTGCGCGGGAGAATCATCTGCCTGGGGAGGATGATCAGGAGCCAGACGAAGATGCCTCCGAGCAGGGTGGCGGCTATGTCGTTCCAGTCGAAGACTCGATGGGGCATCCAGATCTGGGCGACTTCGTAGAGGGTGAGGCCGACTACGACTGCGAGGATGGTGCGGATGATTTCTCTGTTGCGTTGGGGAAATTTTACGACCATGACTGCCAGCGAGAGGATTACGACTGCCAGGAAGTTTGGCAGTGAGCCGGCGAGGACGGAGCTACTGCCGTACTTGTGGAAGAGCCAGCGGCGGAGATGCAGTTCTTCATAAAGGGTGAAGATCAGGGTTGCTGCCAGGAGGATGGCGTAGGTGGCTCTTAGTTTGGTGCTGGTTGGCATGGTTGATTTTATGGTTTTTGCTGGGTTTGGGGTGTTGGGTGGGAGAAGCAGATTCCCTGCGGGAATGACAGCCAGAAAAGCAAGTGCAACTGCAAGAGCAGGAACAAGTGCAATGGCAATGTTGCTTTTTCGTTAGCTGGTTGAGGGGCCCAGGGCTGCGAAGACTGCTGCGCTTACGGCTTTGGTTACGAGGCCGTAGCCTGCTGTGCTGGCCAGGGTTGCGAGGATGCCGGGGTTGGCGCGGCGGCCGTAGAAAACCAGGCTTGCGCCGATTAGTCCGAAGGCTAGTGTGGAGACTATGGATTGTTCCTGTTTGTCTGCCATTGGTTTCTCCTTTTTGGTTCTTTGGGACTTGCTTTAAAGGTTGGATGCATGCCTTTGGTGTTGGTGCTGTGGGAGAAGCAGATTCCCTGCGGGAATGACAGCCAGAGAGGCAACGGCAACTGCAAGAACAATTGCAACGGCAAGGGCAGCTAGAAAAGCAAGGGCAACTGCAGTTGCAGTTGCCCTTGCTTTTGCAACGATAGATGCAAATGCTGGGAGTGGTTACTTTTCGGTCTCGTTATTCTTCGGTTTCTCGGAGTTTGGCGAGGCCTTGGAAGTCTTCGAGGGTGGTGGTGTCGCCTTTGATTTCGCCGTTGGTGGCTAGTTCGCGAAGTAGTCTGCGCATGATTTTGCCGCTTCTGGTTTTGGGCAGGGTGTCGGTGAATCTTATGTCTTCAGGGCGGGCGAGGCTGCCTATCTCTTTGGCTACCCACTTCTTCAGTTCATCTTTGAGAGCAGCCAGGGCTTCGGGGGTGGTGTTGGCTGCGGCGTGAGCCAGGTCCAGACTTACGAAGGCTACGATGGCCTGACCTTTTAGATCGTCGGGGCGGCCTACTACGGCTGCTTCGGCGACTTTGGGGTGGGCTACGAGAGCGGATTCAACTTCCATAGTGCCGAGGCGGTGTCCGCTGACGTTCAGGACGTCGTCGACGCGGCCCATCAGCCAGTAGTAGCCGTCGGCATCGCAGCGGGCTCCGTCGCCGGTGAAGTAGCAGCCTTCGACATCGGACCAGTAGGTTTTCTTGTAGCGTTCGGCGTCGCCGTAGATGGTGCGGGCCATCGAGGGCCAGGGTTTGCGGACTACGAGAAGTCCGCCGTGGCCGGGCTCTACGGGGTGACCCTCTTTGTTGACCACTTCGGGCTGGATGCCGAAGAAGGGGCGGGTGGCTGAGCCGGGTTTGGTGGGGACGGCGCCGGGGATAGGGGCGATGAGGATGGCTCCGGTTTCGGTTTGCCACCAGGTATCAACAATGGGGCAGCGGCCCTGACCGACGCGGTCCCGATACCACATCCACGACTCGGGATTGATGGGTTCGCCGACGGTGCCGAGGAGGCGGAGGGAATCCAGACCATGCTTTTCTACGTGGTGGTCGCCCCACTTGATGAAGGCGCGGATGGCGGTGGGGGCGGTGTAGAAGATGGAGACTTTGTGGTCGTCGATGATCTGCCAGAAGCGGTCGAAGTCGGGATAGTTGGGCGCGCCCTCGTACATGAGGACGGTGGCGCCGTTCTGAAGTGGGCCGTAGACGACGTAGCTGTGTCCGGTGACCCAGCCGATGTCGGCGGTACACCAGTAGACGTCGTTGGGGTGGTTGGGATTGCTGAGGTCGAAGACGTACTTCGTCGTGAGATAGGTACCGACGGCGTAGCCTCCGGTGGTATGGACGAGGCCTTTGGGGGTGCCGGTGGTGCCGCTGGTGTAGAGGATGTAGAGCGGGTCTTCGCTGTCGAGAGGCTCGGCGGGGCAGGTGGCGTCGGCTTTGGCGACTAGTTCATGCCACCAGTGATCGCGGCCTTCTTTCATTTGAACGGCTGAGCCTGAGCGCTTGAGAACGACGACGTTTTTAACGCTGGGGGTTTGGGCTAGTGCTTCGTCTACGGTGCGCTTGAGTTGGATCTCGGTGCCGCGGCGGTAGCTGGTGTCCTGGGTGAGGATGGCTACGCACTGGCTGTCGTTGACGCGGTCGGCGATGGCGTGGGCGGCGAAGCCTCCGAAGATGACGGAGTGGATGGCGCCGATGCGGGCGCAGGCGAGAAGGGCGATGGCCAGTTCGGGGGTCATGCCCATGTAGATGGCTACGCGGTCGCCTTTCTGAATGCCGAGGGACTTGAGGACGTTGGCGAATTTTTGGACTTCAACATGGAGCTGGGCGTAGGTGAGGGTGCGGACTTCGGCCTTGCCGTTCGCAACGGGCTCTGCTTCCCAGATGAGGGCGGTCTTGCCGGCCTTGTCGCCGAGGGCGTGGCGGTCTACGCAGTTGTAGCTGAGATTGATTTTGCCACCTACGAACCATTTGGCTACAGGGAGCTGCCAGTCGAGGACTTTGGTCCACTTTTGGAACCAGTGCAATTCTGACGCTGCTTCGGCCCAGAAGCTTTCGGGATCGGCGATGCTACGGGCGTAGAGGGTTTCGTATTCTTCGAGGGACTTGATGTTGGCGGTGGCCGCGAACTCGGGCGGCGGGGGAAAGACGCGGTCTTCGCGGAGGGTGGATTGCAGGTCTTGACTAGCGGGCATGGAGCGGGAGGACATGGACGATCCTTTATTGTGCATATTGTGCAGCCTGTCAGCAGGCTGATCGTGACGAATTTTAGCGGGAGTCTGCGACGAAGTACACGCGCTTTTGTGGCTTGTCCCTGTTGAAGCAACGATATCTGGTGGCGCTCCGGATGGGCAAGTGGGACAAAAGCCCTAGATGACCAAGTGGAATCATTGTTTTGCGAGTGGAGCAGGAGAACTGCGCTGAATCTGATAGCCGATGTAGTCAATTTTGAGGACGGAATCTCCCAGGAGGAAGCTGTGCGAGTGAGCCTCGGCGTGGGTGGCCATAGCGAGGCCGTCGATGGTGGTGTAGTCGCGGCTGATGGTGATGTCTCCGGAGAAGATTGAGGCGCTGGCGGCGGGTTTGCCCTCGGCATGGACGATGCTTGCGTTGTCGGCGTCTACCCAGATCTTGCCGTTAAGGAGATGCGAATCCTTGCGCCTGGCCTGGAGATCGACGATGACGCAGTTGCGGTTGTTGAGGGAGACTTTGCCGGGCTCAGGCTGCATGTTGTAGTTGGCCGAGGTGAGCAGGACTCCCTCCAGCTTGGCGGGTTTGCTCATCTCTGTTTCGCTGGCGAGGACTTTGTCGATCACGGCGGCGCGGAAGAAGGCTGAGCCGCTTTTGGAGATGGTGGTGTAGGTTTTGCCGGAGTGCTGCTCGGAGACCTGCACTGTTACTTCGGTGGAGGGATTGGGATCGCCGTTGCGATAGAGGGTGTAATGCTCCTGCACGGTGTAGCCGGTGAGCGCGTCGATGCGGGCGTGGACGGCGGCGTCTACGCGTTGAACAACATCGTTCTGCTGGAAGGCGAAGGTGGTGATGGCCACACAGGCCAGGGTGCTGAGGGTTAGAAGCTTTCGAACAGGTTTTCGAATCGTCTTTCGAATCGTCATGGAGTCGGCACCGGGGTCACCTTTGTATAAGTCGCTGATTGGACTGTATCTGAATTGGATGCGGTAGCCGGGAAAGATTTCAAGAGCGCCAGATTGGATTGGGTCTTCTTCCACTTGCGTTTGTTTTTGGCGGCGAAGGCGGGCGTTTGCGGGTTCTGATAGAAGGCGAGGATGTTGGTCTGCAACTGGGGTGTGAGCCGGGCGAATTTTTCGCTGGCGAGTTTGTTCACCAGATTTGCGTAGGTTTCGTCAGTCAGAGAGTACTCACCTGCCCTGGTTTCCTTCCCGGTATCGAAGTCGCGGTTATCCAGTGCCAGGTCGTTGGATTGGACGAGTTTCAGATCCTGCTCGTAGTGATCCCTGGAGTCGTTGACGCTCTGCATGTAGAGAGTCTCTGTGGAAGTAGTGGGCATTTTGAAGTCGAGGGCCTTCAAAGGGCCGATCTTGGGCAGGATTTTGATGAGGATGGCCAGCAGGCGCGTGCCGAGGCCCGGTCCCTTGTAGTTGGTGCCAAAGTCGCGGCGGTACTGGCTGCGCTTGAGGTGATAGATGAATTTTTCGCGGGTCATGCTGGGGTCTTCCTGGAGAATCTCGTCCTTTTTCATGGCGAGGGCGACGTGGGTCATGTTGGGAATCAGAGTGCTGACCGAGTAGCGGAAGCTGCCGATGGAGAGGTCGAGATTGGGGAAGACGTCGGTGAGGGGAAGGCCGTAGGTTTGCTGGAAGGCGCGTTCGAGGAGCGGCCTGGAGACTTCAAAGCCGATGAAGTCATGAAAGGCCTGGGAGGTGAATCGGTCGCGGGCTACCTGAACGACGTCGAACCCGAATTCGGTACGGATGTGGGCGGTGGGGTTGTCGGCGTAGGTGACGATTCCACCATACTTCGCCCTGAGCTTGGGGAAGGTTTCGCCGACAGCAATGTTGACGGCGGGATGTCCGGCGAGATCGGAGGCGTAGTGCGCGAGGGAGCCGAGGGCGAAGGCGTATTCGTTGATGTCGTTGGACTCAGCCAGCATGGTCGAGACGAAATCGCCGCTGCGGACGTAATGCACCAGATCCGAGAAGAAATGGTTGCCGAAGGGGTAGTAGCCGATGTCCTGGATGAGGCAGCCGCCGTAGGCGTAGGCGTGGGCGGTGCGAATTTGATCGTCCGTCGCGTTGGGATAGCGGGCGAGGAGCATGGGGCGAAGCTCGGCCTTCCAGAGGAGATCGACGATCTGCTCGTGGGTGAGAACGGAGTAGGCCTGGGAGCTTGGGCTATTGAAAAAGAGCAGTCCGAGGATGACGGTGCAGACGAGCCATCCGCGACGGCTAAGGCTGCGCGTGAAATTCAATTCGGTCTTACGATTTGGCATCCGCAGGGAACCTTCGCTGCAAGGATACCTTGGGCGGGTGGGGCTTCGCGTGCCGCATTGCTCAGGCTGGCAGGTTGAACGTCTCTGCTTTGCCTGAATCGCTGCTGCGGCTGCGGTGCCAGGTGCGCTGATAGGCTGGTGATTGGAACAACTTATGAGCGAAACCATTTTGATTCACTACTCGGGCGCGGATCGCCCTGGGTTGACGACGCAACTTACGGGGATTCTGGCGGAGTTTGGCGCGGGCGTGTTGGATATTCACCAGGCATCTGTGCAGGGCATGCTGGTGCTGGGGCTGTTGATCGAACTGCCTGCGGGGCAAGGCTCCGAATCGCTGTGGGACCGGCTTACTCCGCATGCGGATGCGCTGAAGCTGAAGGTGATGTTTACGCGGATGGATCCGGAGGCTGTTGAGGCCTGGGTGCGGGAGCGTGACGGAGAGAGCTACGTGGCGACGGTCATGGGCCGGGAGATTTCGGCGCTGGTGTTGTCGCGGGTGGCGGGGATTCTGGCTGAGCATGGGCTGAATATCGGCAGGATCGATGAGCTTTCCGGGCCACGATCGCTGCGGCAAAAGGCATCCGAGACGGCCCAGGTCGGTTCGATCGGATATGCGTGCGTGGAGTTTCATGCGCGTGGGCAGGTGCGGGCGGAGGCTGCGCTGCGCGCGGAGTTGCTGGCGCTGGCGGACGAGCTGGCGACGGATATGGTTTTTCAGCGGGAGGACGTGTTTCGGCGCAACCGAAGGATGTTTGTCTTCGATATGGATTCGACGCTGATCCAGGGCGAGGTCATCGACGAGTTGGCAAAGATGCTGGGCGTTGGCGAGCAAGTTTCGCTGGTGACGGCGGCGGCGATGCGCGGAGAGATCGAGTTTCAGGAGAGCTTTCGGCGGCGGGTTGCGCTGCTGAAGGGGTTGCCGGAGACGCGGGTTTTTGAGCTGCTGGAGCGGATTCCTCTGATGGAGGGCGCGGAGCGGCTGTTCACTACGCTCAAACGGCTGGGATACAAGACGGCGGTGCTTTCGGGGGGATTTACGTTCTTTGGCGCTTACTTGAAGGAGCGGCTCGGGGTAGATTATGTTTTTGCCAACGAGCTGGACATTGCCGACGGCGTGGTGACGGGCGAGGTTCGCGGCGAGATTGTCGATGGGGCTCGCAAGGCCGCGCTGCTGGTGGAACTGGCGGAGCGGGAAGGGATTTCGCTGGAGCAGGTGGTGGCGGTGGGCGATGGGGCGAACGATCTTCCGATGCTGAAGCTGGCGGGGATGGGGGTTGCTTTCCATGCCAAACCAGTGGTGCGGGCCGGGGCGGCGCATTCGCTTTCGTACCTGGGGCTGGATAGTTTGTTGTACCTGGTTGGGGTTCGGGATGGGGATTTCTAATATTCGTTTCAGAATTGAGCCCGGTCTGTCCAGTCGTAAGGCATTGAAACAGGAGCTCTTTCGCTACGTTCTGGACTACAGAACCTTGGCTGACAAAACAGCGCGAATTTCTGACTCAGAATCCTAGCGGGATTTAATTTCCGTGCTGTGGGAGTTCATGTATTCGCGCAAGGCGGCGTTGATGCGGCTCTGATAACGCTTGCCCGTGCTCTTGAAGAAAGCCAAGACTTCGGCGTCAAGACGCAGGGTGATTTGTTGCTTGTTTTCTTCAGGGATAAGGGCCATCACAGGCTGGGAGGCACGCCGCCAACCAGTCTTGCCGCTCTGATCGGGGATGTCACTCAGGTCTATATCTTCGTCACGGAGATCACGCAGGGCTTGAAGCTGCTCTTCAGCCATTGTGGGAGGATTTTCTGGATCGAGCCTGAATTTAGTCATTCCAATATTGGTTGTGCTCATGTCGTGTCGCCCTCCTTGCTGAGATGATGCGGATAACTGCCTGCCGCATGGTATAGATGACGACGAGGATAAACTCGCCATGCCGTCCAATGACTGATTCTCGAATCTCGCCATAGTTCTCTGCATCTTCGATTCGCTCGATGCGATGCGGATCTAAAAAGACATTTGTGGCAAATGCGAAACTCACACTGTGTTTGCGCAGGTTGGCTTCGGCTTTCTGGGGATCCCACTCGAAGTCCACGAGCCTAATTTACTACATTTGCAGTTATGTTTGTAGCTACATTTAATCTTCGATAACGGGTCCATTTGCAGGAATCCACTTTCAAATTACTTTGGATGTAACGAGGGGCAGATGGAAATACATGAGCGGCAACTGGTGCTGGATCAGTTGGATTCGAGTGAGGCGCGGCTGCTGGAGCTGGTGCGGGAACTGACTCCTGAGCAGTGGAGCTTTCGGGAAGCGCCGGAGCGGTGGTCCATTGCGGAGAATATCGAGCATGTCATTGCGTTTGAGAACTTCATCATGGGAGTGATCGCGGATGTGATGGCAAGACCGGCGGAGTTGGATAAGAAGGCGTTTGCGGCGGAGAAAGAGCCGCTGGTGCTGGGGCTGGCGAATGCTCGCGATGTGAAGTTCAATGCCCGGGAGGTTGTTCGGCCGGTGAGGCGATGGCTGGATACGGAGGAAATGGTCGCCGAGCTGCGAAAGACGCGGGCGCGGACTGTGGCTTTTGTGGCGGAGACACAGGCGCCTCTTCGCGATCACTTCTTTCCGCATGTCGCGTTTGGAGATCTTGATTGCTACCAGTGGCTGGTGGTGATGGCGCAGCATGGGGCGCGTCATGCTGCGCAGATTGAGGAGATCAAGGCCGATCCGGTGTATCCGGTTTGGCATCTGGCTCGGCATCCGGATTGATTTTCGAGATTGAGGGGGCTTCGGGATTTGTGCCGAAGCCCGCTTTGCGGATTATTTGCTGTGGCGGATCTGGTGCCAGAGCCAGGCGGTGCGGATGATGTCGTCGATCTGGGTGTAATTCGGCTTCCAGTTGAGTTCGGCTATGGCTTTTTCTGAGGTGGCGATCAGGAAGGCTGGGTCGCCTGCGCGGCGGGGGCAGAGCTCGACTGGAATGGGGTGGCCGGTGACGCGGCGGGCGGACTCGACAACTTCCTTGACGGTAAATCCGGCGCCGTTGCCGAGGTTATAGATGAGGCGCTGCTCGGCGGCGAGGGGTGTTTCGAGGGCGGCGAGAGCGAGCAGGTGGGCGTCCGCCAGGTCGGCTACGTGAACATAGTCGCGGACACAGGTGCCGTCCTTGGTGGGATAGTCGTCGCCGAAGATTTTAATGGAGCTACGACGGCCGAGCGCTACGTCCAACACAAGCGGGATGATGTGGGACTCGGGTTCGTGGGCTTCGCCGCGGATGATTTTGCCGGTTCCGTGACCGCCTACTTCGGGTGCTCCGGCGACGTTGAAATAGCGCAGGGAGGCAGAGCGAAGGCCATGGATCCGGTGGAACCACTCCAGCATGTATTCGACGAGGAGCTTGGATTCGCCATAGGGATTGGTGGGCTTGAGCTTGGCGGTTTCGGGAATGGGAACGGCTTCTGGCTCGCCGTAAACGGCGGCGGTGGAGCTGAAGACGATGCGTTTTGGACCGCAGGCGAGGATAGCTTCCAGCAATGCCAGGGTGGAGGCGGTGTTATTGCGAAAGTAGATTTCTGGCTTCTGCATGGATTCGCCTGCTTCGATGAGGGCGGCGAAGTGAAGCACGCCGTCGAAGGAAGCGTTTACAGCCGTTGCATCGCGAAAGAGGCCTTCGATGCGGGCGCGGTCGGCGATATCTGCTTCGACGAATTCCACGCCTGCAGGTACTTGATTCCGTTGGGCATGGCAAAGGTTATCCACGACGACAACACTGTGGCCCTGCTGCGCGAGTAGTCCCGCAACGGTACCGCCTACGTATCCTGCTCCACCGGTGACCATGATCTTCATAAAAAAATGCCCTTTGTTTCCTTATCTGGTTTAAGTTTAGTTTATTACACAGGCAGAACAGGTTACCGGCGTTACTATACACTGTTCTTAGACCGTCAATACAGGCGGCGAGCCGCAGCAGGTGTAATGAATGGATCACATTTGAGAGTTAATCGAATCATTGATTTGTATTGCTCTTGATTGTGAAAGCAGGCGATATATTCTTTGGACTCATTTGAGTCGATTTTTTGGGACTGGAAGAAATTCGGAAAGTCTCGGGTCAGCGGTGCGAACGAATCCTCTTGTAATCCGTCTCTTCCAGATAGCGATTTTGTTGATCTGGACGGGGTGGATGCGAGATTTAGGACAGGCCTTTATGCACGGATTTTCCTCCCCCAGAAGGTATCCGTATAGGTTAATGCAACTCAGCCCGGCTTTCGCCGGTCATACCGCGGTTCAATTCTTCGCGATCGAGGACTGAGGACATGCAAACAAATTCCTATGCTGGACGGGCACGCTTTGGATTACTTCCGGAACCGGAACGTAACCCTGCGTCGATCGTTACTAGTTTCATCATTAACGGCGCGATACTGATTCTTCTGCTTGTGTTCGGCACGGTTGCACACCACGAACTTGAGGCGCGGAAGCTGGAGAAGACGGAGATTGTATTTCCGACTACTCCTCCGCCGGAGATCAAGGTGAAGATACCTCCTCCGCCGAAGATGCCTGCGCCGCCCAAGCCGCAGATCGTGAAGCTCGAACCGCCCAAGATTATCATGCCCAAGCTGGAAGCTAAGCCAGACGTGAAGTTGCCAATGGTGAAGGAAGCGGTCAACCTTCCGAAGGTGGCTGCGGCCAAGCCTGCGGTGGTGCTTGCTCCTCAACCGAAGGCGGCGCTATCGGCGGCGGCAGCTCCAGCATTGACTCCGCAACAGCATCCCTCGACGCAGCCTGTGCATTTCGGTGATTTGAATGGCGTTACGCCAAACCCGAATGCCAACAAGCCGGCGACGGTGGCCGCGCTGGGCAATCCTTATGGTGGTTCGCAGGGTAAGGCAGAGGCACCTCGTGGCGTTGTTGGTTCCACCGGCTTCGGAAACGGCACTCGATCCGGATCGAGTGCAGGTACGATGGGCAAGGTAGCTTCGGCAGGACTTCCAGGGGGAACAGGCACGGCTTCCAATGGCGGTTCCGGCAGTCAGGGCAAGGTAGCTTCGGCAGGAATTCCGGGGTTGTCGGCTGCTTCAAATACCCCAGCTGCTGCGGCGGTGGCAGAGGCCAAGACGACTCCTCCAGTGCTGTTGAGCCATGCGGCTCCACAGTATACGGATGAGGCCCGCCAACTCAAGATTCAAGGGGATGTTGTTCTTCGGGTCACAATTACGACGACGGGACAGATGCTGGTGCACAACGTGATTCGCGGTCTTGGGCACGGGTTGGATGAGGCCGCAACGCGGTCTGCGACGAGCTATAAATTCCAGCCGGCAACCAAGAATGGACAACCCGTGGACTACACGACGAACATCATCATCAAGTTCCAGACCGCTTAGCGATTGCCGTGTGTTTTAATCCTGGAGACAATCTCCAGCCGCAAGCCCCCAAGCCCCACAAAGGTCAGGTGAAGGCGGCCAGAACAGTAATGAGAAGACTTCACCTTAGGAGCCTGAAATGAAGTTTCGGAAGATCTCCCTCCCCATCCTGATGTTTACTCTGGGTCTCAATCTGGCATATGCCAAGAAGGAGCCCAAGTATCAACAGGCGCATGAGCTTACGCCCGAACAGTCCGCATTGGTCGAAAAGGCAATAGGCCGCGAGAAGGTCGTTATCAAGAACATCCAGGAGCGGACTCCGCTGGTGGAGACCTACATCCAGGAAATGAAGCCGGATGTGCATCTTTACCAGGTGCCGACCGGGGATACTTATATGCTGAGCCGGGTCGACTTCCGCAAGGCGTTTGTCGACAAGACTTATGCAACCCGTGCGACGAAGGGATCCGGATTTTTCAAGGGGTCGCTTGGCGCGCTGGGAAATATCGGCAAGGCGCTGCGTTTGAGCGGTGGTGAAACGTTCAATACACAGGGCTTCATGCAGATGATGTTCCTGGACCCGACCGGATTCGATCAGCAGCACTATGTGTTCAGCTATGTTCGCCGCGAGTTTCTGGGCAGCGTCCGCACATGGGAATTTGACGTTCATCCCAAGGTTGGCGGAACGGGCCGCTTTACGGGTCGCGTCTGGATTGAGGATCAGGACGGCAACGTTGTCCGCTTCAACGGAACCTATACAGAGAGCACGCGCGAAGATAGCTCCAAGGAATATTTTCACTTCGATAGCTGGCGCATGAATATGCAGCCCGATCTCTGGCTGCCAGTGGCTATCTACGTGGAAGAGTCGCAGCGCGTTGAAGGCGGCAAGACGGTTGGATTGCGCGCACAGACTCACTTCTGGGGCTATTCGCTGACACTGCCGACGCGTGAAAGCGAGAACGTTTCGGTGCAGGTGGAAGGCGCCGTGGATCAGAGCGCGGATTCGCAGGATATGACTCCGCTGCAGGCTTCGCGTGCGTGGGTTTCGCAGGCGGAGAATAACGTGATCGACCGGTTGGTGCAGGCTGGATTGCTGGCTCCGCCGAGCGACTTTGACAAGACGTTGGAGCAGATTGTCGTGAACCTCGCGGTGCCGAACAATCTCAACTTCCCTGACCCGGTTCACTGCCGTATTTTGCTGACGACTACGGTGGAAGCAACGACGGTGGGCAACACCATCCTGCTGAGCAAGGGCTTGATCGACACGCTGCCGAATGAAGAGTCGATTGCTGCGGTCGTTGCATTCCAACTGGCGCACGTTGCGCTCGGCCACCACATCGATACGCGTTATGCGTTCAATGACCGGCTGCTCTTCCCGGATGAGTCTTCTTTCCAGCGCATCAAGATGTATCACACGGATGCAGATAACGCTGAAGCGGCGAAGAAGGCAAACGAGTACATGCAGGCTTCGATGTACAAGGACCGGATTCCCAATGCGGGCCTCTACCTGACGCAGTTGGCGACATTGGGCAAGGAGCTGAAGCAGTTGAACTCGCCGAAGCTGGGCGACTCGATGCTGAAGGCCGATGGCACTCCCTGGCTGTATGAGATCGAAAAAACTGCTCCGAAGCTGAACCAGGATGACTTGACGCAGGTTGCGGCATTCCCCCTGGGTAGCTGGCTCAAGACGGATCCGTGGGACGACAAGCAGCATATGCTGAACGCGAAGCGGTATGCGCCGATGAATGCCCGCGACAAGATGCCGCTGGAAGTGACCCCGATCTACTACAAGCTGCAGCGATACGAGGATGCGCAGAAGGCTCCGGCGGGAACTGCTCCGACTGGCGCACCAGCACCCACGGGCGCTCCGGCTCCGGCGGATGCTCCGGCGCCGGCGGGAACGCCTGCTCCGACTGCACAAAACTAACTACACAGAACTCACTGCGACGCAAAACCAGTTCGCTGGGAAAACTTAACGTTTGCAGTACAAAAGCCGGGAAGGGTCAGATCGCAGGATCTAACTCTTCCCGGCTATACTTTTTAAGACAGAAATTGTGACGATCGGGCCTGGGATGCGTCCTACTCACATCCTATCTCTGAAAGACTGATTGGTATTTGCACCTGAATCTGAAACTGACTCCAAAACTCGCTGGGATGAATCGACTTTTCCGAATGAATAAAAACAAACTCTCCATTGCTCTTTTGCTTCTCATTCTGTTGAGCGCGGGTTCGGCTTCTGCTCATGCACAGGTTGTCCCATCGGCTTTTCATAACCCCATATCCTTGAATGTGGGCGCGATCGGTTCGGTGTTTTCACCCGACTACGGTCCGAATAAGCTGGCCGGATTTGGCGCTTTTGTGGATTTGAATGTCTTCCACGGCATTGGCGTCGAGGGCGAAGGGCGCTGGCTGCGTTTTAACCAGTTCGAGAATATCAACCAGGACAACTACCTGGTTGGACCGCGGGTGAAGCTGCATCCGCTCTGGCGACTACAGCCCTATGGGAAAGTGCTGGGCGGTACTTCGCATATGATTTTTCAGGATCATGTATTCAGCGGACACTTTACTACGGTTGCGTTCGGCGGCGGGGTGGATATTCATGTGCGGCGCAAGTGGACGCTGCGCGCGATCGATTATGAATACCAGTACTGGCCTAACTTTTTTGGAACGCACCTGTCTCCCAATGGGGTGAGCGCGGGCGTCAGTTATCGAATCTTCTAAATTATCTTTTAAAACAAATGGGGCGCATGGATGCGCCCCATTTGTTTTAGCTGGCTTGAAGATATCCGGCCAGCTATATTCAGCCCAACTATATCTTTGCTACTTTGCGATCACGTCGATTACTACTGGGATGGAGTGCGGGGGCATGCAGGCGTTGTTGTCGCAGGCCTGATACCGGAGCGTGGCCTCGACCAGGTGTTCGCCGCGGGTTGCGTTCAACTCGGCGTGGATGGTGAATTCGCCGGTGTAGACGCTTAGCTTCTCTTTGGGGCTGATGGGGAAGGCGAAGTCATGACCTTCTGGAAAGTTTGCGTTTGCGAGCAGTACGCCGGAGTTCTCAGGCAGCTTGAACGTGGTGGGAATCAGATCGTCGGTGTGTGGGTTGTGCGAGTTGATATGCAGACCGGCCGCGACGTTGAAATGTAGATCGACTGCGGTTGGCTTGCCTGCGGCGACGGTTACCTGTTCCGGAAAAAGATAGGTGACAACGGAAGATTTGGTTTTGCCCGCCTGTGGCTGGAGATCGCCGAAGGGATTCCTGGACTGACCGGCTGCGGACAAGGTGGAGGACAGGGCTGAGAACAAGGCTGCGCAGACGGTCAGAAGAGCGACAAGGGGAATCCGCGCCATCTACTTCCCTTCTCCGAGAGCTTTCAGGATGTTGTTTTCGAGATCAGCCTTTGAGGTGAGGCCCATTGAGGCAGAGGTGATGGTTCCGGTGCGATCGATGAAGAACGAGGTGGGAAATACTTCCACATCGCCGTAGGCTTTGCTGATGCTGTCGCCGTCGATCAGGACGGGATAGCTGATGTGGAGCTGCTCGGCGCCGTGAACGATTCCGGCTTTGTCTTTGGCGAGGATCTTGGGGTCGTCCTTATCCAGATCGTCGAAAGAAACGGCGAGGATTTCAAAGCCCTTGGGGGCGTACTGCTTTTCCAGCTCGATGAGCCAGGGAGTCTCTATCTGGCATGGCCCGCACCAGGTGGCCCAGAAGTTGAGTTGGACGGCTTTACCTTTGTAGTCGGATAGAGAAACCTTCTGTCCTTTAATATTGGTAAGAGTGAAGCCGGGGGCTTTTTTGCCGACCAGCGGCGAGGAGAAGTGCGCTGGATCGTCGGAGGTAGCGGGGACGAGTTTGGCCTCAGCCTGCTGGGCGGCGATGTGTGCGGCGGCCTGCTTGCGGTTTTGCCAGTTGGCCCAGCCAGCCAGCCCGAGCACTACGAGGACTACAACTACGATTCCGACTACGAGAACATTGCGCTTCACGATAAATCACCCCTGCTTATTGTAAGACCGTCAGGCATTGGATGTGCCGACGGGCGTCACGGTTACAGTTCCTGAGTCTGAAACTGGTACCATCGGTATCGCATGGGAAGTAAAGATATACAGAAATCGGGCATATCGCCTGCGGAGCTTGTTCGGACGGAGGCTGCGGCGCTTACGGCGCTTGCTGAGCGGCTGGATAGCATAATGGCGGCGGATTTTGAGCGGGCTGTTGAGCTGGTGCTGCGCTGTGGCGAGGGGCGCGGGCGCGTGGTGGTGACGGGCATGGGCAAGAGTGGAATTATTGCCCAGAAGATTGCGGCTACGCTCAGTTCTACGGGTACGCCGGCGCTGTTTTTGCATCCTGCTGAGGCAGTGCATGGCGACCTGGGGGTGCTGATGCCGGGGGATGTGGTGGTGGCGCTTTCGGCGAGCGGCGAGACGGAGGAGATTTTACGGCTGCTGGCAACGTTGAAGCGGAAGGGAGATGCGCTTATCTCGTTCTGCTGCAATCTGCAATCGACTTTGGCGCTTGCCAGCGATGTGGTTTTGGATGTGGGGGTTGAGCGGGAGGCTTGTGGGATGAACCTGGCTCCTACGGCTTCGACGACGACGATGCTGGCGCTTGGCGACGCTTTGGCGATTGCGGTGTCGATACGCAAGGGGTTCAAGGCTGAGGATTTTGCGGATCTGCATCCGGGCGGGAAGCTGGGCAAGAAACTCGCGCTGGTGCGGGATTTGATGCATTCGGGTGAGGCTGTTCCGATGGTGGGAGATGGGACGCTGATGACGGATGTGATCTACGAGATGTCGCGGAAGAAGCTGGGGCTGACCACGGTTCAGAGAGACGGGACGCTGCTGGGCGTGATTTCGGATGGGGATTTGCGGCGATTGCTGGAGCGCGAGGGCGGTACGGCGCTGGGCCGGACGGCTGGCGAGGCTATGAATGCTGCTCCGCGGACGATTGCCGGTTCAGAACTGGCGGCTCGCGCTTTGGCGGTGCTGGAAGAAAAGAAGATTACTTCGTTGATTGTGGTGGATAGCAAGGGCAGTGTTGAAGGCGTGCTGCATTTACATGATCTTTGGGGAATGGAATTGATCTGAAGTTTACTGGTGGCTTAATTTTTAGCAGGAGATTTTTATGTCGACTACATCTTTCAATCCGCGCGATTCGGAGCAACGCAAGGCTAAAACTACCGGGAAAGTTCGCGGGGTGATTGTCTGGTCGAGTTTACTTTTTGCGGTGTTGCAGAGCGTGTGCACGTTTTTTGCCGCCGTGGATGGGTTTCGACTGGCGATCGGAATAGGGGCCCTGGTGGTTGGCGGAGTGGCTGGAAGCACGATGCATTGGCTGCATTCGGACATGGTTCGAGTGCCGATGGTGGCCCTGGCGCTGGCTGGCTCGCTGTTGAACCTGGTGGTGCTCTGGCAGGTCAGGCGGCTGCGGGCGGCGCCTGCGGCGCAATGGAGGGTTACTTCGCCCAGCCCGCGGAAGATTCGGCTGGAGCGGATGCAGTTTTTGCTCTCGATTTTGACGCTGGCGCTGGTGGGGGTTGAGGAGTACTGGCATTTCACCTGGCATCATCATTTTTGAATTTGGGTTAGAGGCTGGGTGGGTGGTTTTTGGGAGAAGCAGATTCCCTTCGGGAATGACAGACAGAAAAACAGGGGCAACGGCTTTGGCTCAGAGCGAGAACTAAGTTTTGAACTTTGAAACTTCATGCAAACTGACTTACTACCGCAACCTGACTTACTACTTAAAACACTATGACCGCAGAACGTGTCGCCCTTATTACCGGAGCATCCAGTGGCTTTGGCCTGTTGACTTGCGTGACATTAGCTGGGCGGGGCTGGCGGGTGCTGGCTACGATGCGTGATCCTGCCCGGCGCGAAAAGCTCGATGCTGCTGCCAGTGCTGCTGGAGTCGCGGAGAGAATCGAAGTTCATGCGCTGGATGTGACGAATGCGGAGCAGATTGCTGCCCTGGTTGACGTGGTTGCGGTTCGCAGCCTGCGTGTCGACGCGGTGATCAACAATGCCGGCTTTGCTTTGGCGGGATTTGCCGAAGATACGACGGATGCGGAGTTGCGTCGGCAGTTTGAGACGAACTTCTTTGGGGCGACGGCGGTTACGCGAGCCTTTTTGCCCTTGTTGCGGCGACAGCGGTCGGGGCACATTGTGATGATTTCTTCTGTGTCGGGGCGGATGGGGTTTCCGGGGTTGGGTAGCTATGCGGCGTCGAAGTTTGCGCTGGAGGCCTGGACGGAGACGCTTCGGATGGAAGTCGAGTCGCTGGGGATCGAAGTGGTTCTGATTGAGCCAGGGGCTTTTGAGACGGATATCTGGGGACGCAATGCGATTGTTTCCGAGGGCACGATGGATGCGAAATCTCCGAACGCCGAGCGCATTGCCCGCTGGCGGAAGCGTTTTGAGAATCCCAAGGTCAGGCCCGATGCGCAGGAGGTTGCGAATGCGATTGCGCGGGTTTTGGATGATCCGAAACCGAAGCTGCGGTATGTGTTTGGCCCGGATGCAAAAATGGGTTTAAGAATGCGACGATGGCTGCCGTGGAGTATTTATGAGCGGATGGTGATCAAGGGCAGCGGGATTGATGGGTAGGCTGATGATCCGGCTGGTATTGGGCTGGGCTGGGTGATTGTTGGGTGTGGAGAAGCAGATTCCCTTCGGGAATGACAGACAGAAAAGCAAGGGCAACTGCAACAGCAACAGCAGCGGCAAAGGCAAATGCAACAGCAAGGGCAACTGCTAGGGGCAACGGCTGGCAATCTGAAAAATTTGGCGCCTCGTTTGTCTCCGTGGAAGATCGTCACTCCTTGACCGTTTAGAATTGAGGTTGCTGCTTTATGCGCCGCGTCCCCTCATCGCGGGCGGAGAGAACGTACATACTTTATGCATCGTTGGTCGAAATTGTTTGTTCCTACACTGCGTGAGGCTCCTTCGGATGCCGAAGTTGCCAGCCATAAATTTCTGCTGCGTGCTGGATATATCCGGCAACTGGGCGCGGGGATTTACAACTATTTGCCGCTTGGACAGCGTTCTCTGAACAAGATCATCGGCATTGTCCGCGAAGAGATGGACAGGATCGGGCAGGAGTTCTTTTTGCCTGCGCTGAATCCGCGTGAGGCGTGGGAAGCGAGCGGGCGATGGACGGGCATGGGCGAGAACATGTTTCGCCTGAAGGATCGCAAGGGCGCAGAGCTGTGCCTGGCCATGACGCATGAAGAGATCATGACGGAGATTGCGCGCAAGGAGCTGCGGAGCTATAAGCAGTTGCCGCAAATCTGGTACCAGATTCAGACGAAGTTTCGCGATGAGCCGAGGCCGAAGTCGGGACTGTTGCGCGTGCGCCAGTTCACGATGAAGGATAGCTATTCGTTCGACATCGATGCGGCGGGTTTGGATAAGAGTTTTGATCTGCACGATGCGGTGTATCGCACGATCTTTACGCGGTGTGGACTGAAGTTTGTGGCGGTGGATGCGGACTCGGGTGCGATGGGCGGAACGAAGTCGCAGGAGTTCATGGTGTACACCGATGCGGGCGAAGATCTGATCGCGAGCTGCCCGGTTTGCGGATACGCGGCGAATACGGAGAAGGCTACTTCGATTTTGGAAGTTGTAACGGAGATGGAAGCTACCGGTGATGGAATGCCGGAGCTTGTTTCGACGCCAGGCATGGCTTCGATTGCGGATGTGGCTACGTTCTTCAAGATCTCTGCGGCGAGCGATATCAAGTGTGTGGCTTACATGGCCCTGTTGCGTGGAGTGAAGGGCAAACCGGATGCGTGGCATGGAGTTGCAGCTTTTCTGCGTGGCGATCACCAGGTGAACGAGACCAAGCTGCAAGGGTTGATTGGTGCGGCTGAGCTGCGCACGATGAATGGCGAAGAGCTTGAGCAGTTCCTGCATGGGCCTGCCGGTTTTCTTGGGCCGGTTGGATTGACGCCTGCTGCAAAGCCTTTGGCTGGCGGTCTGACGGTCGTGATCGACAGGACGCTCGAAGGCCGCAAGAACATGGTTGCCGGTGCGAACAAGCTGGATTATCACCTGCGCAATGTTACGGCCGGGCGGGATTTTTCATGGACGATCAGTGGCGATATTCGCACGGTGAATGAGGGCGAAGCGTGCCCTACGCCTGGCTGCGATGGCAGGCTTATCGTGGGCAAGGCTGTCGAGATTGGGCACATCTTCAAGCTGGGGTACAAGTACACCGAGGCCATGGGCGCGAAGGTGCTTGATCCAAACGGCAAAGAAGTTACGCCGATCATGGGAAGTTACGGAATTGGCATTGAGCGCATTTTGACTGCAGCAATTGAGCAATCCAACGATGCGAATGGATTCTGGCTGCCTGCGAATATTGCTCCGTTCGCGGTGGTAGTGACGGTGACAAATGTTACCGACACGCTTCTAAGAGATACGGGCGAGAAGCTGGCGGCAGATCTCGAAGCGGCGGGTATCGATGTGTTGCTGGATGATCGGGATGAGCGGGCCGGTGTGAAGTTCAAGGATGCGGATCTGATTGGTATTCCGTATCGCGTGAATGTCGGCAAGAAGACAGCCGAGGGCAAAGTGGAGGTGGTGAATCGCGCTGTTCCGGGCAGTGTTGACGTGGAGATCCACGAGCTTGTGATTCATCTCAAGGCATTGCTGCAGGACGCGTAGAAACAAGCGAATCGAGTGGGCCGAGGAGGCCTGTGCAATGGCTCTAAAAATCCGGCTTCCACAATCGAGTAGAAAACAGGGATTGCGCAGCTTGCTGCTGCGAATCGTTGTTGTCGGCGTTGCGGTGGTGGCGATCGTTGTTTGTGTTGTGGGCGGCTATTACTACTACCGCTATCAAGGCATTGTGGATGAGCGGCTGAAGCATCCGCTGTTTGCGACGACGGCGAAGATTTATGCTGCTCCGCGTGAGATTCGCCCGGGGCAGAAGCTCACGATTACTTCGATTGCAAATGAGCTGCGTGCAGCGGGCTACACGACGGATGGCGCGTCCAAATCGTCGCCGCTTGGTTCGTACGATGAGGGTGGATCGAGCGTTTCTGTACACCCTGGGCCGCAGAGTTATCACTCGCAGGATGGCGCGACGATTCACTTCAGCGATGGCAAGGTCGAATCGCTGATTGATGACAAGGGGCAGAGCCTTTCGAGCTATGAGCTGGAGCCTCTGCTGATTACCGGATTGAGCGAAGATGCGAACCGCACCAAGCGCAGGCTGCTCACGTTCGATGAGATTCCATCCAACCTGGTGCAGGCAGTGCTGGCGATTGAAGATCGTCGCTTCTTTGAGCACAGCGGCGTCAACTATGGCAGCATGGCTGGCTGGGCGTGGCATGACGTGGTGGGGGATCGCAAGCATCGCGGCGGTGCTTCTACTCTCACGATGCAACTGGCGAAGCTGCTGTTCTTATCGGATAACGGCACGATCAAGTACAAGCTCATTCAGATCATGGTGGCGTTTAATCTTGAACATCGCTTCAACAAGAAGCAGATCTTTGAGATGTATGCGAACCAGATCAATCTTGGCCAGCAAGGCAGCTTTGCAATCGATGGTTTTGGCGAAGCGGCACAGGCTTATTTTGGCAAGGACGTGAAGCAGTTGAGCCTGTCGCAGTGCGCGATGCTGGCGGGCATTATTCAACGGCCGAATTACTTCAATCCATACAGGCATGCGGACCGCGTGATTGAGCGGCGCAACCTGGTGCTGGATTCGATGGTGGAAACGGGCGCGATCACGAAGGAACAGGCCGAACACGCGAAGGCGGAATCTCTGCATCTTTCGCAGCAGAGCGTGGATGCGAGCGAGGCTCCTTACTTTGTGGATCTGGTTCGCGAGCAACTTACTCAGAAGCTGGGTGAGCGGGACTTTAATCGCGAGGGCCTGCATATCTATACGTCGCTTGATCCGGACTTGCAGAGAGCAGCGAGTGCGGCGGTTGACAGCACAGTTCATGAGATTGATGAGCGTGTGGAGCGGCTGCATGCGAGGCGCATGAAGGCCGGTACTGCCAGTGCGAATGATGCTGTTACGTATCCGCAGATTGCGCTGGTGGCGCTTAATCCGCATACGGGACAGGTATTGGCGCTGGTGGGTGGACGCAACTATGGGTTGAGCCAGTTGAATCATGCGGTTGCAAATCGGCCTACTGGTTCTATCTTCAAACCGTTTGTGTATGCGACGGCATTCAATACGGCGGTTGCGGGTACGATGTTGCCGGGACACGATGGATTGTTTTCGCCGATCACGATGTTGAGCGATGAGCAGTCCACATACGAAGTTGGCGATAAGGAATATACACCGCGCAACTTTGAGGGTGAGTATCACGATGAAGTCACGGCGCGCTTTGCGTTGCAGCGGTCGCTGAATAACGCAACGATCAGCCTCGCTTCGCTGGTGGGCTTTGATCAGGTGGCGGCGTTGGCGCGTTCGGCTGGTGTGAGGAGTGCGCGTGGGACGCCTTCGGTGGCGATTGGTTCGTATGCTGCTACTCCGATGGATATGGCCGGAGCTTATACGATTTTTGCCAATGGCGGTCTGCATATCGATCCGTGGCTGCTGGACAGTGTGCGTAGTTCTTCAGGCGATATGATCACGGATTATTCGCCGGTATCGAAGCAGATCTTGGATCCGCGTGTTGCCTATCTGACAACGAGCCTGCTGCAGAATGTGTTGAGTGGTGTGGGCACGGGCGCGGGAGTACGCAGCCGCGGATTCTATGCTCCTGCGGCGGGCAAAACGGGTACGAGCCATGATGCGTGGTTTGCCGGATATACCAGCAATCTGCTGTGCATTGTGTGGGTGGGCAACGACGATTACACGGACATCAAGATCCAGGGTGCGGATGCGGCTGCGCCTATCTGGGGCGAGTTCATGAAGCGTGCGGTGGCGCTGCCACAGTATTCGGACACGCATGACTTCAATGCTCCGGAGGGCGTGCAGATTGTGGCTATCGACAAGACCTCGAATCTGCCTGTCGATAGTACTTGCCCGGACAATAGTTACAACGCGGCGTTCCTCGACGGTACGGTGCCGCAGGATACTTGCGGACACCAGACGGATAAGCGGAATTTTATTCAAAAAATCTTTGGGCTGGGCGACAAGAAACCGTTACAGCCATAGCTCCTCGCATAAACTTGTGAGGACTGAAAAATCTGAAATGGAGTTTGAGATGATCACACTGAAAGATGCAAAGCGCATTATTGAAGCCGCAGAAAAGAAGGCGGTAGAGATTGGCCAGCCGATGAACATTGCTGTTGCCGATGCCGGTGGCAACCTGATTTCACATGCGCGCATGGATGGCGCATGGCTGGGCAGCATCGATATTTCAATCAAGAAGGCTTACACTTCGCGCGCGTTTGATATTGCGACGAAGGACCTGGCGACGCACTCGCAGTCGGGCGGCCAGTTCTTTGGTATTCATGCTTCGAACGATGGCAAGATCATGATCTTTGCCGGCGGGATTCCGCTGAAGGTCGATGGCAAGGTTGTTGGTGCTATCGGTGTGAGTGGTGGTTCGGGCGATCAGGATCATGCTGTGGCTGAGGCTGGGGCTGCTGCGCTGTAGGAACTAGCAATTTTGGTTTTTTGCAGGAATGAGAAAGGAAAGTGGCAAGTCGATTATTTCGATTTGCCACTTTTTCTTTTGGGTAAGACTTCTTCGGATTCAACTGCGGGATTGAGTTCAGGTAGAGGCTGGCAGGTGGGGCACCAGTAGGTGCTTCTTGCGTCGGGGCCTTGTACGATTCGCTGGATCAGCGCTCCGCAATTGCGACAGGGTTTGCCTTTGCGCCTGTAGACCCAGAGGCCTGCGTCGGGATCGGCGTTTTGGGTGGTGCGGCGATGACCGCCTTCGCGGGTGACGATGCGGTCGCTGGAGTCTTCAAGTACATTTGCAGCGAGCAGGCGTTGTGCGGTTGCGATTATCTCCTGTGCCTGTTTGGGAGACAGCCTTCCGACTTTGCAGAATGGGCTTAGCTTGAGCACGAAACAGATCTCGGACTTGAAGACGTTGCCGATGCCTGCCATTACTCCCTGGTTGAGAAGCACGTTGGCGAGCTCTTCGTCGGGATGATCCTGGAGCCTTTGCAGGGCGGCCTTTGCATCAAACGTTGTGCCGAGTACATCGCGGTCGGTATTCGGAATCTTGCGATCTCTGAGGAGCGATTGTGCGGTATGCATTCGCGCTACGGGGACACGAAAGCCGACTGCTACATACTCCGCGGTTTCGATTACGATGCGAGCGTTGCTTGGACGATCCTGCCAGGGTTCACCGGGGCGATAGATGTGCCAGCTTCCGCTCATGAGCATGTGGGTGGCTAGAATTGCTCCGCTTGAGAAATGAATCAGCAGCCACTTTCCGCGTGACTCAGCCTGGGTGATGGTCTGACCTGCGAATGGGTTGTTGTCATTGGCGAGGGCCAGTTGTGCGTAGCTGCTTTCAAAGCGGGTGATGGTCTTGCCGGTGAGGGCTCGACCGAGAGTGCGGGCGGTGCGGAAGATTGTGTCGCCTTCGGGCATGGCTTCCTCGTTGGCTTGCTTTATTGGGCTTGCCTGCAGATTAGATGCGAGGAGCTGTTTCTCAGTCGGGGAGGGTTAGCGGTGGTCGGTTTTTGGCTGCTTCTTCGGGCGTGGGGCGCGATGGTTGCCGGTTGGCGTAACTGGTTCCGGGGGACAGGCTGGCGGCTCTTCGCAGGTGCATGCCTAGCGGGCCGGGATGGAAGCCTGCATTCTGGAGTGGTTTGAGCATGGGGTGGATGGCTACGGCCAGGCCGTTGATGGTGCTGATGAGGTAGCCGCTAGTGTGGCTGCCTGATTGATCGCTTTGCAGGCGGGTCTGGCCGAGTACGGCGAGGAAGTGCGCCAGGCCTTCGGCGACGTGGGTGCGCTCGGGTTCATCGGGTGGAAGGAAGATGAGCAGGTTGGGGTTGCCACGGCGGAGCCAGGCTACGAGGCGTCCGTTGCAGAGAACGACCTGGGCGTAGGCGGCGCGGGTTAGCTGGCGCGGGGCTGTTTCGCTGTCTTCTGCCTCGGCTGGCAGTTCGGGCCATTTCAACGTTGAGCCGTAGGGGTTGCCGGGATCGGTGGCGGCGAGCAGGACGAATTCCGGTTTTTCGGGTCGCGCGTCGGTACGCAGAGAGCGGAGAAGATCGACGGCGGCGGGCAGGGCGAACTGCGTTGCTCCGAGGCCTGCGACGAAGTAGCCGCGGCGGATGCGTCCGCTCTCTTCGAGGGCTTTGAGGATGGGATAAATTGCGCTGAAACCGCCTACGATGTTTTCGGCTGCGGCGGCTTCGCGAAGGAGAACGCCGTAGCGGTTGAGGAGTTGCAGGGCGAGGGCGTGGGTGGCTTCTGTGCTGCTAGGCAAGCTGCTCTCGGGAACTAAAGCCCTCGTCGATTCCGGTTTTTTGATGTACGAGGTGGAGTCCGCATCCGCCAGAAGGCCGGGGGTCGGCGCGTTGAGTTTTACGGCGACTTGCTGCATGGCTTTGCGGCTGTCGATCAGCGACCAACGGCCCTGGGCTGTGGCTGGGGTGGTTCGACGGGAGCGGAAAGCGGCTCTTTGCTGGCTGCTGCTGTGCTGCTTGCGATTGCCACGCGAGGACGATTCCTGACGGGTGATGTAGGCGCGCAGGGGATGCAGCGAGTCGTTGGTGACGAGACCGCGCCAGACGAGACTCCAGAGGGCGTCGAGAGATTCGCCGGGGTAGCCGCCGCCTACGGCTTCGTGCATCTGGGTGAAGAAGCTGGCGCCGCTTTGTTTGAGGACGATGAGGAGCTTTTCTTCGCGGTCGGTCATTGGCGTGATGTTCGGGCGAGGGATGGCGAGGAGCGGGAGCTTGTCGGCGAGGTAGAGGGCGATGCGGCCATCGCGTTCGCCGAGGGGCTCAACGCCGGTCCAGGCGATTTCTCCGGCGGCTATGAGGGTGTCGAGGTCGCTGGGCTGGTAGTTGGCGATTCTTGCGGGGAGGATGGCGGTTTCAAGAAGCGATGCGGCGATGGGTGCGCCCTGAAGGGCTTCGACGACATCGAGCAGGGCGTCCATACCTCGACGGGGAGTGAGCAGGCCTTGCCAGTGGGTGAGAAAGCGCGCGAGGGTTTGCTGCTCGACGGGCTCTACTTCTTTGCGCAGTTTGGCGAGGGATTTGCGGCGAATGAGGCGAAGGATTTCCGAATCGCACCACTCGCGATGGAGACCACCGGGCCGGAAGCCGCCCTCGACGATGCGGTTCTCCAGGGTGAGTTGATGCAGGACTTGTTCGACGTGGCCGGGGTCGAGGGCGAAGCGGGCGGCTACCTCCGGCAGGGTGAACGGGCCGTGGGTGCGGGCGTAGCGGCGGATGAGTTCGAGGACGGGCTGCTCTACCGATGCCAGGAGTGCTGTGGGAATGCCGGGAGGTAACGGGATGCCGAGGCCGTCTCGGTAGCGGGCTGCGTCTTCGATGGCGATGATGCGCTTTTCGCCTGCGATGCGGAGTTCGAGAAGACGGCGGGCGCGGATGAGGCGGTCGAGTTCGTCGAGGAGTTTTGGCGTTGTAATACGGACTGCGATCTCGTTCCGATTGAGGTCGCCGAGGCGCAGCATGAGGTCGTGGAGTCCGTCTGCGTTGCGGGCTTTGTAGGGATCGATGAGACATTGCTGCTGCTCCTCGATCTCGGCCATGGCATCGCCGTCGAGGAGTTCGCGGAGGTCTGCTTCGCCGAGCAATTCGCGGAGCTGATCCTGATCGATGGTGAGGGCCTGAGCGCGGCGTTCGGCTAAGGGAGCGTCGCCGTCGTAGAGGAAATTGGCCACGTAACTGAAGAGAAGCGAGGATGCGAATGGCGACGGGGTGCGGGTTTCGACGACGTGGACGCGAAGCTGGCGCTGCTCGATGGCGCGCAGGGTTTCAATGAGTGCGGGCATGTCGAAGACGTCGCGGAGACATTCGCGATAGGCCTCTAAAAGCATGGGAAATGCGGGATAGCGTGAGGCAACGCTCAGTAGATCGTAGGCGCGTTTGCGCTGCTGCCAGAGCGGGGCGCGGCCATCGGCGCGGCGGCGTGGAAGCAGGAGCGCGCGGCCTGCGGCCTCGCGGAATCTTCCGGCAAAGAGGGCGGTGCTGCCTAGCTGGCGGAGGACGAGTTGCATGACTTCGCTGGACTCGACCATGAACCAGTCGGTGGTGGGTGGTTCGTCGGAGTCGGGGAAGCGGAGAACGAAGCCGTCGTCGCCCCAGAGGGTTTCGACATCGGGACCGCCTGCGGCGCGGATGCGGGCTGAAACGGCCATAGCCCAGGGGATGTGAATGCGGCTGCCGAAGGGAGTGAGTACGCAGACGCGCCAGTCGCCGAGTTCGTCACGGACGCGTTCGATAACGATGTTGCGATCGTCGGAGACCTGGCCGGTGGCTTCTTCCTGGTCGGCGAGGAACCGCATGAGATTTTCAGCGGCTCCGGGGTCGAGATCGTGATCGGTGACGAGCCGTGTGAGCGCGGCGGGGAGAGGCATGGCGCGGAGTTCGCGGACCATGGCTCCAATGCGACGTCCGAATTCGAGTGGACGGCCAGGGCCTTCACCTTTCCAGAACGGCATCTTGCCGGGTTCGCCGGGGGCGGGTGAAACGAGGACGCGGTCGTGGGTGATTTCGTCGATGCGCCAACTGGTTGCGCCGAGGATGAAGGTTTCGCCGGGACGGCTCTCGAAGACCATCTCTTCATCGAGTTCGCCGACACGGAGGGATTTGCCTTCGCTGTTGGAGAGAAAGACGCCGTAGAGACCGCGGTCGGGGATGGTTCCGGCATTGAGGATGGCGAGCCTTGCCGCGCCCTGACGAGCGGTGATGACGTTGCGGATGCGGTCCCAGGTGAGGCGCGGGCGTAGTTCGGCGAATTCGTCGGAGGGATAACGACCGGCGAGCAGGTCGAGGACTCCTTCAAAGACGGTGCGGGTGAGCCCGCCAAATGGAGCGGCGCTGCGAACGATGCGGAAGAGTTCGTCGAAGGGAATTTCGAAGCCGGGTTGCGCTTCTTCTTCCTGGGCGACTTCGTCGAATTCTGCGAAGAGACGGCTGCTTGCGAGAGAGGTGGCGGATTGTTTTGCAGTCTTGCGCTTTGGTTTTTCGGGTGGAGGCAGATTGGGTGGGCGCGCGACTATCGCGACCATCTGCTGGCAGAGGACATCGAGCGGGTTGCGCGGAAAGCGCGTGGACTCGATGTGGACCTCGTGCATGGCGCGGGTCATGGCGGCGCAGGCGATGAGGTCGGCACGGTATTTGGGAAAGAGAATGCCTTCGCTGATGGCTCCTACGGAGTGACCTGCGCGGCCGATGCGCTGCATACCGCTGGCGACGGAGGGCGGCGCTTCGATCTGGATGACGAGATCGACGGCGCCCATGTCGATGCCGAGTTCGAGCGTGGAGGTGGCGCAGAGGCCGCGGAGCTGTCCGGCTTTGAGTTGCTCTTCGATGATGCTGCGCTGGGCGGCGGCGAGAGAGCCGTGGTGGGCGCGGACGATCTCTTCGCCGGCGAGTTCATTCAACGCGCCGGCGAGCCGCTCGGCGACCTGGCGGCTGTTGACGAAGAGGATGGTGGAGGTGCGTTCGCGAATGATTTCGAGGAGACGCGGGTGGATTGCATTCCAAATGGAGACACGTTTGGGGCCTTGTGAGGCTGGACCGGAGGGGATTTCCTCCTGCTGGCCGAGGCGTGCCATGTCTTCGACGGGCACCTCGATGTGGAGCTTGAGTTGCTTGGGGGCGCTGGCGTTGACGATGGTTACGGGGCGGTAGCGGATGCTGGTGGTTTCGACGATGTCGGCGGACCAGGAGGCTTCTTCGGGGACTTGAACGCCGTCGAGGATGTCGATGTTGACTGGGTTGACTGGGCCTGGAAGCGTGGCCGGGAGTTCGACGGGAACGTCTACTCCGCCGAGGAAGCGAGCTACTTCTTCGAGTGGGCGCTGCGTTGCTGAAAGGCCGATGCGCTGGATGGGGCGTTTGGTCAGGGCTTGCAGGCGCTCCAGTGAGAGCGCCATGTGCGCGCCTCGCTTGGTGGGGACGAGAGCGTGGATTTCGTCGATGATGACGGTGTCTACTGTGCGGAGCGACTCGGAGGCCTGCGAGGTCAGCAGCAGGTAGAGAGACTCGGGCGTGGTGATGAGGATTTCAGATGGGGTGCGGCGGAAACGGGCTCGCTCCTTTTGCGTGGTGTCGCCGGTGCGGATGCTGATCTCAGGATCGTGGACGGGGACGCCCATGCGCCGGGCCATGTTGGCGATTCCGGCGAGGGGTGAGCGCAGGTTGCGTTCCACATCGACGGCGAGCGCTTTGAGCGGAGAAATGTAGATGATGCGGCAGCCGGGAGTGGCCGGTGGGGCCTGGAGCATCAGCCGATCGAGGCACCAGAGGAATGCGGTCAGCGTCTTGCCCGTGCCGGTGGGCGCGAGGATCAGGGTGCTTTCGCCACGCGCGATGGCGGGCCAGCCGAGGCGTTGCGGGGCGGTGGGCTCTTCGAAGACTTCGCGGAACCAGCGTTCGGTGACGGGATGAAAGCTGGTGAAGGGATTTGAGGATTTGGGGAGATGCGGTTCTTCAGGGAGATGCGGTTTGCGGGGCGCTGCAGTTTTCTCTACAGGCGCGGGTTTCGAGATGGGTTTACGGGGGGCCATGCTTCTATCTCAGGATAGTGCCTGATGGGAGGATCGGCGCGATGCAAAATGGATCATCGAATCAATGAATGAATCCATGAATCATCCGGCATGGATCATCCGGCATCGGAATAAGAAGCAACCTGGAGATCTGTATTCTGGGGAGTTAGTTCGTATGCGTGAAGATATTGGCGCGAGCGGCGATGGCGCTGGGATCGAGGATGAGCGCTATGTCTCCGCTACCCAGCACGGTTGCTCCTGAATAGAGGCCGATCGACTTGAGGACGGAACTAAGAGGTCTAACTACGATTTCCTGGGGATCAGCGAGGTTGTCGACGACGAGGCCGAATCGATGGCCATCTATATCGAGCACGGCGATATAGCTATCGCTGGCGTCGTGTGATTTGATTTCGCATTGAGGCGAGAGCATGTTGTTCAGAAAGATGAGCGGCAGCAGATTGCCGCGATGCCGATAGAGTGGGTTGCTATCGATCCATTCAATGACCGTGGCTGCCTGCTGAAACGGCAGATGAATGAGTTCAAAAAGTGCGCTTTGCGGTAGAGCAAAATTTTGATCGAGACTGCGAACGATGAGTGCTGGAAGGATGGCGAGGGTGAGTGGAATGCAGAACCGGAGCGAGGTTCCCTTACCGTGCTGCGAATCGATCTCGACTTTGCCTCCGATCTTTTCGACGTTCGTGCGCACGACGTCCATGCCTACGCCGCGACCGCTGATGCTGGTGACGGCCTCGGCAGTGGAGAAGCCGGGCAGGAAGATCAGTTGCATGAGTTCGCGGTCGCTCAGGTGCGCGGCCTTTTCGGCAACGATGAGCCCGCGTTCGATTGCCTTGTTGCGTACGCGATCTACGCAGATTCCGGCGCCGTCGTCGGAGACCTCGATGAGGACTTGACCGCTTTCCTGGCTGGCGCGCAAGGTGAGTGTGCCTACGGCATCTTTGCCTGCTGCTATGCGTACGTCTGGTGGCTCGATGCCGTGGTCGAGCGAGTTGCGGACGGCGTGAATGAGTGGATCTTTGATGGCTTCGAGCAGCCTCTTGTCCAGTTCTGTTTCCTGACCTTCGAGCACCAGTCTGACGCTGCGATTGAGCGACTGCGAGAGGTCGCGGATGATGCGCGGAAACTTTGAAAAAACATTCGATACAGGCTGCATTCGCGTTTGCATTACCGACTCGCGAAGGTCGGCAGTAACCAGGTCGAGACGGCGCGATAGTGGAGTTAGATTGGGATCGTGAGAGGTAGCTTGCAGGATCTGATTTCGAGTGAGAACGAGTTCGCCGACAAGACTCATCATGCGGTTGAGTAACAGGACATCGACGCGCAGAGTGCTATCGGATGCAGTTAGGTTCGATGCATCGATAGCAGCAGCAGCACTTACATGTAAGGGTTGAGTTACAGGCATGGATGGAGTTGATGCCGGGAACGATTCCGCAATGAGGGCATGCGTGGTTGCAGAGGTTGCGGGAGCTGGCTGCTGCAGTTCCTGCAGTTGGCCGATCAGCAGCGAGTCATCGTCTTCGCCTTCGCTGTTGTTATTTTCAATCGTATGCAGAATACTGCGCAGGCCATCCATGAGTTGCAACAGGCCGGTAATGATGTTCTGGCTTGCCTGAAGCTTGCCATCGCGCAACAGGCTGAGCAGGTTTTCTCCGGCATGAGCGAGCTTTTCGAGGCGCTTGAAGCCGAGGAATCCAGTGGTGCCTTTGATGGTGTGGACGGAGCGAAAGATTTCGCTGAGCAGTTCGCTATCCGTTGGGCGCGCCTCCAGATCGGTGAGGCCGCGCTCCATACGGTCTAAACCTTCCTGGCTCTCGATTAAAAACTCTCGCGTCAGTTCGTCCATGATTGCCTGCCGAATCTGCTGCCCGCGCGGAATGCTGCGGATGAGATTTCACAAGAGTCTTATCGGAATGTAGAGAGCAAACTTGAGTTGTAAAGAAGCAGAGAAAGCCCGGCTGGAGAAGTTGCATCCAGGGCTGTGGCGATTTAGGCTAAAGCTCCGCGCTTTTCCAGCGCGGTACATGCAGGACATGAGATTGGACCGGATGCAGGCTGGGGATTTATCCATTTCGATGCAGCAACTTGTGGATGCGGCGGTGATCGCTGCGGGACATTCGTACTCGCCTTACTCGAAGTTTCGCGTGGGTGCTGCGCTGTTGTTGACCAATGGCGAGACGGTGACGGGAACGAATGTGGAGAATGTCAGTTATAGTCTGACGATCTGTGCGGAGCGTTCGGCGCTGGTGCGCGCAGTGGCAGAGTTTGGGCCTGAAATCAGGATTGCTGCGGCGGCGGTTGTGAATCTCAACGATGCGCCCAGTCCGCCTTGTGGGGCTTGCAGGCAGATGTTGGCGGAGTTCATCGATGGCGATGCACCGGTGAGTTTTCCTGCGGGTGCGGCGGGCGCGGTCAGTGCAGTTATACGACCTTTCCGCGAGCTATTGCCTTTTGCGTTCGACTTACAACTTAAATGAGGTTATGCGACTTGCAATCTAACTCACACACTCAAGATGCTTCGCCTGTTTCGGGTGAGACCGCTGCTCCTATGCATGCTATCGATGTGATCCGTAAGAAGCGGGATCGCGGTAGTTTGTCTGAGGCTGAGATTCGCTTCATGGTCCGAGGTGCTGCGAGTGAAAGCATTCCAATGGAGCAGTTGTCGGCGTGGCTGATGGCTTGCTGGCTGAATGGGCTGGCGCTGGAGGAGATTCGCGCGCTGACGGTGGCGATGCGTGACTCGGGCGTGAAGTTCGATTCGAGCCGCCTGGAGAAGGTGACTGTCGATAAGCATTCGACGGGCGGCGTGGGAGATAAGACGAGTTTTCTGGTGGCTCCGATTGCTGCTGCCTGCGGGCTTGCGGTGCCGATGATCAGTGGCCGTGCGCTGGGGCATACGGGGGGCACGCTGGACAAGTTGGAGGCTATCCCCGGCTATCGGACGGCGCTGACGCTGGAGGAGTTCGAGGCGGTGATTGTGGAGTGCGGGGCGGCGATTGTAAGCCAGACTCCTGCGCTGGTGCCTGCGGATCGAGTGCTCTATGCGCTGCGAGACAGGACAGGGACGGTGGAGAGTCCGGGGCTGATTTGTGCTTCGATTTTGAGCAAGAAGCTGGCGGCTGGATTAAATGCGCTGGTGCTGGATGTGAAGACCGGGTCGGGGGCTTTTTTGCGCAAGCGTGAGGATGCGGATTACCTCGCGGCGCTGATGGTGGCGACTGCCGAGGCGGCGGGAACGCGGACTGTTGCGGTGATGACCGACATGAGTCAGCCTCTGGGTCATGCGGCGGGTAACTGGATCGAGTTAGTTGAATCGGTGGATTTGCTTTCAGGAAAGCGACCTTCGCAGAGCGAGGACTTGCGTGAGCTTTCGCTGATTCTGGCTGGATGGATGGTGTACCTGGGCGGCAAGGCCAGTTCGGCGGAAGAGGGTTACGGCAAGGCTGAAACGACGCTGCGGGATGGGTCGGCGCTGAAGCATTTCTATGCGATGGTGGCGGCGCAGGGTGGGGATGTTTCAGCTTTTGACGATCCGGCTGGGTTTCACAAGCCGGGCGCTACGTTCGTTCTGAAGGCGAAGCAGACGGGCTGGATTGCGGCGATGGATACGACTGCCCTGGGTTGGGCGGTGCAGCGGCTGGGGGCTGGACGCGAGAAGGCTGGGGAGCCGGTCGATGCTCATGCCGGCATCGACTTTCATAAGCGGCGTGGGGATTTTGTTACGGCCGGGGAGCCGCTGGCTACGCTCTATGCGACGAATGAAAGCCTGTTGGCTGAGCCGATTGCTTTGATTGAGGGAGCGTTGACGTTCTCTGGGGTGGCTCCGGAGGCGGTGATGCTGGTGAGTCGGGTGTTTACTCGGGACGAGGCTGTGGCTTTTCTTGGGGCTGTTTGAATTTTGGGGTGGTGATTGTCTGGAGGGGAGAAGCAGATTCCCTTCGGGAATGACAGACCAGAAAAGCAAGGGCAACTGCAACTGCAAAAGCTCACAGCAGATTCCCTGCGGGAATGACAGACAGAAAAGCAAGGGCAGGGGCAAAAGCAAAAACAAGGGAAGGGATTAAGGCGGAAGTAGATTTCTTTTGGGAATTACAGACGGAAAAGCTGGGGCAAAGGCTGATGAAGTTTGCTTGATACTGTAAGGTAATAAGCAATTCATTGATAGAAGCGGCGTGATTGAGCGCGAGGGAGCAAGCCTTTTGGATAGATTTACCGGTGTGCTGGGAATTCTGGCTGTATTGATCGCGGCGTGGCTGGGCTCGACTAACCGCAGGGCTATTCGATGGCGGACTGTGGCCTGGGGGTTGGGTTTACAGCTATTGTTTGCGTTTATTGTTTTGCGCTTCGATTATGGGCAGCGGGCGATGGCCTGGGCTGGTGGCGTGATTCAGAACATGCTGGCGGCTACCTACTCCGGAACGAGGATTCTTTTTGGCGAACTGGGTTTGCCCAATGCCGGCCTGGTTGGAGAAGTACTGGCGAAGAATGGGCATCCGAATGCCGGTTCGATGTTCGCATTTCAGGTGCTGCCGACGATCATCTTTATCTCAGCGTTTTTTGCGGTGCTCTACCATATCGGGCTGATGCAGATCATTATTCGCGCGCTGGCGTGGGTGATGTTGAAGACGATGCGCATCTCGGGAGCGGAGAGCATGAATGTGGCCGCTTCAATCTTCATGGGTCAGACGGAGGCTCCGCTGACGATTCGGCCGTTTCTATCCAAGGCTACGCGCAGTGAGTTGATGACCATTATGACCAGCGGCATGGCGCATGTTTCCGGCGGCATCATGGCGATGTATATCTCCCAGGGCATCGAGGCGAAGCACCTGCTTTCGGCGGTGATCATGACTTCGCCGGGCACGATTTTGATGGCGAAGATGTTGGTGCCGGAGACGGAGGTACCTGCAACCGAAGGCCGCGTCGTGATGCCCAAAGACGAGATGCACAAGGACGAAAATCTGATTGGCTCGATTGCGCGTGGAACGCTGGATGGAGGCAAGCTGGCGTTCAATGTGGCGATCATGCTGGTAAGTTTTCTGGCGCTGGTGGCGCTGCTGGATAGCCTGCTGGGGTGGTTCCATGCGGGACATCTTTGGTTTCCGGGCAGCCTGGGGCAGATTTTAGGATTTGTGTTTGCTCCGGTGGCATGGCTGATCGGTGTTCCGTGGCATGATGCGGGGGCTATCGGCAACCTGCTGGGCACGCGCATGGCATTGAATGAGGTGATCGCTTACATTGCGCTGGGCGCGCAGAAGGCTACGCTGGCTCCGCGCTCGTTCACGATCGCGACGTTTGCACTTTGCGGATTTGCGAATCTTGGATCGGTGGGCATGCAGATTGGCGGGATTGGAGCGCTGGTTCCAGAGCGGCGCAATGATCTGGCCAAGCTGGGGATTCGGGCGATGCTGGCGGGGACGATGGCGAATCTGATTTCGGCTTCGATTGCCGGGATGTTTTTGGGGTAGCTTTCCAACGATGCAGGGCGGGCAGGTAAAGTATTTTTATGACTAGCCCGCACGCTCCTTCGTATTTCGACCAGGTGAATGAGGCTGCTGAGTTTCTTCGCGGCAAATTGGGGGCGCTTGCTCCGCGTATCGGTATTGTTCTTGGCTCGGGTTTGGGAGCTGTGGCTGAGGCGGTGATTGATCCGGTCGTTGTTCCTTATGCTGAGATTCCGCATTTTCCGCAATCTACGGTTGAGGGGCACTCGGGGCGGATTATCGCCGGGCTACTGGGCGGGACGACGGTTATCGTGATGCAGGGGCGGGTGCATTTCTACGAGGGATATACGCCGCAGCAGGTGACTTTTCCTATGCGGGTGCTGGGGCGGCTGGGGTTGGAGACGGTGATACTGACGAATGCTTCGGGCGGGATCAATGCCAATTACCAGGTCGGCCAGTTGGTGCTGATCTCGGATCATGTGAATTCGCTGGGATTTAATCCGCTGGTTGGCGCAAATGAGGCGCGGTTTGGGAATGGTTCTTCAACGGGGCTGCGTTTTTTCGATATGACTGAGGCTTACTCGATTGACCTGCGTACGCTGGCGCAGAACGCTGCGCGGGCTGAGGGCTCTGTGCTGCATGAGGGCATTTACCTGGCGACATCCGGGCCGAGTTTTGAGACTCCGGCGGAGATTCGCGCTTTTCGCACGCTTGGCGCGGACCTGGTGGGCATGTCCACTGTGCCGGAGACGATTGTGGCGCGACATATGGGGATGCGGGTGTTGGGCATCTCGTGCGTGACCAACCTGGCGGCGGGAATCTCGGCGACTCATCTGAGCCATGAAGAGGTTTTTGAGACTGGAAACCGGGTGCAGCACGAGTTGACTGCGCTGTTCAAACGGCTATTGCCGACGATTGCGACTACGATCGCTTCGACATCGGAGCGGCAGGGATGAGTGGCGATTCAATAGGGCAACTTCCCTTTCCACCGGTCATGATCGCGGTTGCCGGGGCCTCCGGTTCAGGCAAAAGTACGCTTGCTGTCGAGGTGGCGCGCGCGCTGGGCGGCATTCATTTTTCGCTGGATAACTACTATCGCGACCTTGGGCATCTCTCTTTGCCGGAGCGGGCGCGGCAGAATTTCGATGATCCGGCGTTGATCGAGAGCGCACTTCTGGCGAAGCATATCGCGGAGCTGGCTCAGGGTCATGCCATTGAGCGGCCGGTTTACGACTTTGCTACTTATACGCGGGTGGTTGGGGAGACGGAGACGATTTATCCCAGTGGTTTTGTGGTGGTGGAAGGGCTTTTTACGTTGTACTTTCCAGATCTGCGACCGTATTACCAGTTGAGTGTGTTCGTGGATACTCCGGATGATGTTTGTTTTGCGCGGCGGCTCAAACGGGATGTTGAGGAGCGTGGGCGCGATCCGGAGTCGGTGCGCGTGCAATATGACGCTACGGTGCGACCGTGCGGGCTGGCGTTTGTTCGACCGCTGATTGATTTTGCAGACCTGGTTATCGAAGGTACGGATCCACTGGATTTCAAGGTGGAGCTGGTTATCTCCACGCTGAGAAAACGGGGCCTGTTGCAGGGATCGGGCATGGCGGGTTGAGGCGTATTTTGCCGAAGATGGAGGCGTGTTGAATTTAAAGCGCCTGTGTCGATTTCGAATTGCCGCTGACAAGTTTCGTCCAATATCTACACAACTTTATCGAAGTGACGATACTCTGATGTAGTATGCAGCGGTCAATGCAACTGATCCAATCCCCCAGGATTCAGGCGGCGCTCGATAAGATTATCGAGTGGGGCAGCTATGGCTGTACGCCGCGGCAGTTGGCGTTTACGCTGGCGCTTGGATTTGCGATTGGCTGTATTCCGGTCTTTGGTGTGACAAGCGGGATATGCGCCTTGCTGGCGCTGCTGTTGCGATTGAATATGCCTGCGATCCAGGCTGCGAACTGGATTGCGATGCCGGTGCAGGTGCTGCTCCTGATTCCCTTTTTGCGGATTGGGGAGTGGCTTTTTGCTGCAACGCCGGTGGCGCTCAATCGTTCGGAGTTACTGGCGCGCATTCAAAACACGCCGTTGCAGGTGCTGGAGCAGATGGGCGGGCTTTTTGGTCACGCGATCCTGGTTTGGCTCATCCTGGCAGCACCGGCGCTGCTGGTGCTGACACTGGTGCTCACGATGTTGATCACCAGGATCAAAATGCCGAATGCGATTGGGGCGAAGCAGTCGATTACCGCTTCGCCCCAATCGACAGTTGGTCAGGACTCGTTAGTACCTGTCCTGGACGGGCTGGGCGCTGTCGATCCACGCGGTGTAGATGAGGTCGCGTAGTTCGCTGGCTCCGGCTGCAAGCCGCTCTTCGGTAAAGGCGCGGGACTCGGGCGTGCCGCCATTGACGAATGCGCCGGCCTTATCAAAGGCGTAAACCTGATCCACAAAGGTAGCGGTGTGGCGCAGGTAGGCGACGTAGCTGTCGAAGATGTCGCCGGAGATCACCTTGGGATCGGTCATCTTTTTCGCTACATCTTCAGACTTGATGCTTGCCCCGACAAACGGTCCTTCAAAACGCCAGTGAATGCCGTGTTCGGTGGTGAATCCATTGGGGTTTTCTTTGAGCACCCAGCCATCGTAGTTGATGGTGGTGTGCAGGGGCTGGGAGCCATCGCCGACGTAGTGTCCGAGCCAGCCGGAGTAGAAGAGAATGGCTTGCTCGACGGGGTGAGTGTCCTCTTTGGCGGCGAGTTGACGGCGGTATTCGCGCATGGCGGCCTTGAGGCGCTGCCATACTTCATCGGTTTCCCAGGGCTGGAGGCCGACTTTTTCGGGGCGCTGACCGTGGGCAAAAACGGCGGACTCGAAGTCGAGACGCTTGTGCGGCAGAGGTCCGAGAGCATCTGCCGGTTCCAGGTCAAGGAAATGCTCAGGGGCCTGGGCGGCGCTTAGTTCCGGTTCGGCGTGGGAGCGCCAGCGATCAGGCTCCGGGCCGAGGTATTCAATCTCGTTGATGGCGGACTGGGATTTCAGGAAAGCCGGGACGTCGGCGGGCAGGGCGCTGGCGGCAAGCCGGTTAACCATGCGATGACCTTCATTTCCCCACCCGAAGCTGGGAACCGGGGCAAAAAGGGTCAGGATCAACGCACCAGCAGCAAGTTGACGCGAAAAGGAGTGAGAACTAAATATTTCCATAGCCGAGAGTATATCCGGATGTTTTGCCGATATAGATAAATGGGGGCACCAGAAGAATGCCGAATTGCAGAAGGTGGGATTTCCTGTCACGCTCGAAAAATAACTCTTCTGAGGCTCAAAGTACCCTATACTTAGCTAACACAAAAGTTGTAGCTGATATGTATTACCTGGGCATTACCCGGAACGAAGGTAACATTCAACCCCACCGGGGAGTGCGTGGGATCGGGGCCGATCGAACTTGAAGACCAGCAGCGCTACATCAGTCCGAATCCTCATTGGATGTTTAGCCGCGTATGTTCTCGCTGCGGCGGCTGCTCGTGTGTATTGGGGCCCATCCGTCAATAATTTGATTACTGTGGGTGTGGTGGGGGCCTTGATCCCGTTATTGCTGGTGCTTTTGTTTCGCCCGTCGCCGACCAGGGGTAAACAGGAGAACACTTCGGCCGCAAAGCTGGCGGAAGCGCTGCTGCATTCCACGAATCCGATGGTGCTGGCGACGGATCTGGGCGGCAAATTCACGTATATCAATCCTTCCGCGGAACGCATTCTGGGCTTGCGCAAGTCGGCGCTGGTGGGCACGGCGCAGATCTCCGAGGTCTTTGCTCCGGGTGAACTGGAACGCGTAGGCCAGTGGCTTCGTAAATTACACCCGAACGTCGATGGCCCGGCTGCTCCGGCGGACCCGATGAGCGACTGCATCAACTATGTATTGCAGTTTCCACCGAGCCAGTTGCGCGGGATCGATCTGGAGTTACGGCGCAACGACGGCAGCACCTTTCCGGCGACGCTTTATCTTTCCGCGGTTCGCGATGGGGCGGGCAATCCTTCGGGAATTCTTACCGTGGCGCTCGATCAGACGCTGACGCATCGACAGGAGCGGGCACTGCGAGAGTCGCGCGAGCGCTACCGCGATCTCTTTGAAAACGCGAATGAGATGATCGCGACGCTGAACTCGGCGGGACAGTTTGTATACGTCAATCCGGTTTGGAAGTCGTGCTTTGGGCTTGTGGACAGCTCCTTTGAAAAGCTGGAATCGCTGGAGATGGTCTTCAGTCCCGATTGCCGGTCAGAGGTTGGGCGGCTCTTTCGGCTGGCGCTGGAAGGCGAAACGGTGGAGCATGCTCCACTGCGCACGCATACGATGGACGGGCGCGTACTGGATCTGGAACTGAGCATGAGCCGCCGCCAGAAAGCGGATAATCCGCTGGCTGTTCGCTGCCTGCTGCGGGATATTACGCCGCAGAAGCAGCGCGAAAGACGGCTGGCGCTGCAACTGGTGGTGAGCCAGATTATTGGGCAGAGCACCTCGCCGGAAGTGGCGGCGATGCGCATCCTGGAGTCGGTTTGCCTTTCGCAGGGCTGGGATGCGGCGATGCTCTGGAGCGTCAATGAGGACGAGGACCGGCTGGACTTTCACTCGGCATGGGGTGCGCCGGGCAAGAGCAGCGAAGAAATGATCCAGGAGAATATGGGCCAGGTCATCCTCCGGGGGGCTGATCTGCCGGGCCGGGTGTGGACCAGCGGGCGGGCAGTGTGGGTCGCGGATCTGACCGCGGAACGTCCGACGCCACGCATACAGGCTGCCCTGCGGCATAAGCTGGCGACGGGATGGGCGATCCCGGTACGCGTGGGCAACCGCCTGATTGCGATCCTGGAGTTTTATTGCCAGCAGCGCCAGCGGGAAGAGCGAGAGACGATGGCTACGCTGGAGACGGTCTCTGCATCGCTGGGGCAGATGCTGGCTCGTTCGCGGGAACAGGATCGCGTGGAAGGTCTGCATCGTACACAGCAGATTCTGCTCGATACGATCGACGACGGGATTTGTGGCGCGGATCGCAGCGGGATTGCCACCCTGGTCAACCCGGCGGCGGGACGACTGCTGGGGGCCATTCCTGAGGTGCTTGCCGGAATTTCGGTCCACGAGCTGCTGCATGGAAATATGCCGGGAGGCAATAACTGCGGTGAGGATTGCCCGTTGTTGCGGGCGCTGACTCACAGGATTGCCGCTGCGGGCGAAATTACGATCTATCGGCGCGATGAGACGAGCTTCCCTGCTGAATTTTCACTGACGCCGATCCTGGACCAGGGACGGTATTCGGGAACGGTGCTGAGCTTCCGCGACATCAGCCAGAGGTTTGCTCTGGACCGGATGAAGGATGAGTTTGTCTCGACGGTGAGCCATGAGCTGCGTACGCCTCTGACTTCGATTCGCGGCGCGCTGGGGCTGCTGTCGGCGGGCATATTGGGCGAGATCAATGACAAGGCTGCCAACCTGCTGCGCATTGCGCTTTCCAACTCGGACCGGCTGGTGCGGCTGATCAACGATATTCTCGACCTGGAACGCATCCAGAGTGGGCGCGAACCGCTTTCGTTCCGCCCGATAGCGCTGAGTGAGATTGTTCGACAGGCGATTGATGGCATGATGCCGGTGGCGGATGCGGCGAGCGTGCAGCTTATCCACGATACAAACCTGGTGCAGCTTATCGCCGACCCGGACAGGCTGTTGCAGGTCATCACGAACCTGCTCTCGAACGCCGTCAAGTTCTCGCCGGAGGGGTCAACCGTCTCTGTCACTCTGCGCGAGGGTTCCAGCGGAGTTACGCTTTCGGTGATCGACCAGGGACGCGGTATTCCAGCGGACAAGCTGGACTCGATCTTCGACCGTTTTCAGCAGGTGGACGCTTCCGACTCTCGGCAGAAGGGCGGCAGTGGGCTGGGGCTGGCGATTTGCCGGACAATCGTGCAGCAGCATGGCGGGCGCATCTGGGCAGAGCGTAACGCGGTGCTGGGGTCAACGTTCCGCGTTCTGTTGCCGTTTGAACCGTCGTTGGCGCTGCCCTCGGCAACTCCCATCATCGAGCCGGATCGGGGACGGATTCTGCTGGCGGATGCCAATGCTACGACGCGACCGCTGCTGGCCAATCAGTTGCGCCGCCAGGGCTATCACGTGGTTGAGGCTGCGTCTGTGGAAGAGACGCTCGCGGCGCTGGCGTTCTGCGCTGTTCCCAGCCCGGATGGAGTCGCGAGTATGGGGATTGAGGCGATATTGGTAGATATTTCGCTGGACGGGCTGAACGGATGGGAGATTTTGCCTCGTCTGCGCCAGGAGACAGCGGCCAATGGTGTGCCGATCGTCCTGCTGAGCGTGGATCATCCGAATCCGGCGCTGCCTCTACCGGCGGGGGCCGATGGGTGGGTGCCGCAATCGCCGGACGATGAAACTCTGCTCTCTGAACTGGCCCGCGTGCTATCCAGTCCAGGAGAAAAAGCCCGCATCCTGGTGGTCGAGGACGATATTGATCTTGCGCGTGTCATCGGCGCGGTATTTTCTCGTGACGGCATCGAGATCAAGCTGGTGCATACTCGCCAGGCCGCGCTGGATGCTTGCTTTACGTTCCGTCCGCAGCTCATTGTGCTCGATCTTTCGCTTCCGGACGGCGATGGTTTCAATGTGGTTGACTGGCTGCGTCAGCATGAAGAGCTGGCGAATCTGCCACTGGTGGTCTACTCCGCACGCGAGATCAGCCCGGGCGAACGGGCACATCTCAAATTGGGACCGACCCAGTTTTTGACGAAAGCGAAAGTACAGCCGCAACAGCTTGAGTCTCTGGTCTTGACGATGTTGCGCCGATCGCGTCAGATGGAAGAAACATCCAATCCGGAGCAGTTATCGAATCATCCGTCGCCGGTCGACGACGGGCAACATCGGTCCACGGCGAATTGACCTGGCTATCGTGGCCTGCACGCGGATTAGGCTGTCTGTGAGGAGTCCCTATTGTCCCGCCGAATTCTGATCATTGACGACGAAGACGATATTCGCCAGGTAGCGGCGTTGAGCCTGGAAACCATTGCCGGTTGGGATGTGATCGTTGCCAACTCCGGTGCGCAGGGACTGGAGCGCGCGGCCGAGCACCAGCCGGATGCGATTTTGCTGGATGTGATGATGCCGGGCATGGATGGGCCGACGACGTTTCGCGAACTGCGCAAAAATCCGGCAACGGCAAAGATTCCTGTCCTGTTGCTTACCGCGAAGGTGCAGGGGCCGGACCAACGGCGCTTTGCAGACCTGGGCGTGGAGGCGGTTCTTCTGAAGCCGTTTGACCCGCTGACGCTCGCCTCGCAGATGGCAAAAGTTCTGGGCTGGGAGTAGGCGCCGCGCGCTGATTGTCATGGCAACTACCCCTCCCCCGATGGCTGATGTGCTGGCCCGAATGTGGACGAAATTCCTGCCGGATATTGAGGCGCGAGTAGCGACTCTGGAAGCAGCGGCGCGAGCGCTTGATGCAGGCTCACTCCCAGAGGACGCACGCGATGCGGCTCATGCGGCGGCTCACAAACTGGCGGGGACCTTGGGCATGTTCGGGCTTCCGCGTGGCACGGAGTTAGCTCGCAGAGCGGAGTTACTACTGGTGGAGGATGTATCCGCGGCAGACGCGGATGAACTTACGGGCTGGGTAACGGAAATCAGAGATTTGATTCACAGCCGCGGATAGAGCTGGCTATATAAAGCGCAATCGTCGATTCCTGTGCGATTGCTGGCCTTCCATTCCAGCCTCTCATTTCCTGCCAGTGCCTGATCTGCAAGCGCGGGTCGATGCGGCACCCGTTACACTGCTTATTGGTGATGAGAATCCGGTGAGCCCGAAACGCACAGCCAAGCCGCAGCTCGACCTCCTGTTTGGAGCGCGCGAGGAGGCCAGTCCGACTTCTGAAACAAAGCCTGAACCGACAAGCCGAAGCAGGGATCGTGCGCGTCGAACATGGCTTGTCCATCAGCTCGTCTCTGAGGCGCGTGAGGTTGTCGAGCAGGAATTTGGAGATGTTTGGGTCGAGGGCGAAATATCCAACTATCGTCCTGCTTCTTCGGGGCATTTGTATTTCACGCTCAAGGATGCCGAGGCGCAGCTTCCGGTGGTGCTGTTTCGTCGCCAGGCGCAACTGTTGCGATTTCGCCCGGAGGATGGCCTGCATGTTCGCGTGCGGGGCAAGGTCACTATTTACGAGCAGCGCGGACAGATACAGCTCGTGGCTGAGACGATGGAGCCGGTTGGCGCGGGGAGCCTGCAGTTGGCATTTGAACAGCTTCGCGATCAGCTCAAGGCCGAGGGGCTTTTCGAGCAGGATCGCAAGCAGCCGCTGCCTGCGTTTCCGCGTAGTGTGGCTGTCATTACTTCACCGACCGGCGCGGTCATTCGTGACTTTCTGAATATTGTTGGCCGTCGTCACTCGGGTCTGGATGTTGTGGTCGTTCCGGTCAGCGTGCAAGGCGACGCAGCGGCTGCCGAGATTGAAGCAGCGCTGGTACAAATGAACGCACTTCGCATTGCAGACGTGATTGTGATCGCGCGTGGTGGCGGCTCGCTTGAGGATATGGCTGCGTTCAATAGTGAGCGTGTGGCCCGCGCGATTGCGGCGAGCGAACTACCTGTGGTCTCCGCTGTAGGGCATGAGACGGATTTCACCATTGCGGACTTTGTGGCGGATCTGCGTGCGCCTACGCCCTCTGCTGCTGCTGAGTTGATTACCGAGGCACAGCATAAGATTGCCGACTACATTGAGGCGCTTGAGCAACGGATCGACCGCGGTATTCGCTTTCAACTTTTGCAGGCACGCCAGCATTTTGCACGACTGCCTGCATCCCGCACGGAACAGCGCATGATGACGACTCTGCACCGGCTGGAGCAAAGGCTTGATGAGCTTGCGTTTCGCATGGAAAATGCAATGGTCGCACGGTTCCGCGAAGATCGACTTGCAGTTACAGAATTGCGTGCTGCGGTGCTGCGTCATGACCCGCGCCAGCAGCTTGGGGCTGCGCGTGAAGCGCTTTCCGCATGGCAATCACGGCTTCATCATGCACTCGATCGCAGCCTGACAAGCAAGCAGCATCGCACACATGCCGGAGAAGACAGGTTATATCGCGCTGCGCAGGTTCACGTGGCCAACCGGCGCGCGGCTCTTGGCACGCTGCGCGGCCAGTTGCAATCGTTGTCACCGCTGGCAGTGCTGCAACGTGGCTATGCGCTTGTTCAGGATGAGAATGGCGTGATTGTGCGCTCGATAGAGCGGTTGACTACGAATCAACAGGTCGCGACTCAGCTTGGGGACGGTACGTTTATCAGCCGTGTAGAAACAACATCCAGATCAATCAAGAAGGATCGTAAAACAAGCACATGAGACAGCTCTTCGGTACGGACGGAATACGCGGCGTTGCGGGCATTGCTCCACTCGATACAACTACGATCTATGCGGTCGGCTTGGCCCTGGCGCATTCATTGCGACCTGCGGCTATCATTCCACGCGTGATTCTTGGGCGCGATACGCGTGAGTCCAGTCCGTGGATTACAGCCATGCTGGCTGCCGGATTGCGCGCTGGCGGAGCAGAGATTGAGAGTGCGGGAATTGTGCCTACGCCTGCCATTGCTTTTCTTGCGCACACGCATGGATTCCAGGCTGGAGTTGTGATCTCGGCGAGCCACAATCCATGGGAAGATAACGGCATCAAGCTCTTTGGCAGCGACGGTTATAAATTGCCGGATAAGGTTGAGCTGGCAATTGAAGAAGTGATTTTCAAGCATGCGCTATCGACTACTGCGCCTGATCCTGCAACGCTGCCGCCAATTGAAGATCAGGCGCATTATGCGCAGGAGTACATCGACTTTTTGCTGGCGGCTGTACCTGATCTGAAGCTCGATGGGCAGAAGATCATTCTCGATTGCGCTAACGGCGCCGCGGCTGCGATTGCTCCGCGGCTCTTCGCGAAATTGGGTGGCGATGTGACGTTGCTTAATATCACACCCAATGGCCGTAATATCAATGATCATTGTGGGGCTCTGCATCCTAAGACTGTAGCTGCTGAAGTGATGAAACATGGTGCAGATCTTGGATTGACTTTTGATGGCGATGCGGATAGGTGTCTTGCTGCGGGCGCTCACGACAACGTCATTAACGGGGATGCGTTGCTGCTGATCGCTGCACGCGATCTGCAGTCTCGTGGGCTGCTTACGGATAACGTTGTGGTTGCTACCACGATGTCGAACATGGGGCTGGAGGCAGCGCTTAAACGTAGCGATATTACGATGCTGCGGGCGAATGTAGGCGATCGTTATGTGCTTGAGCTGATGCAGCAGCGTCATGCTGCGCTGGGCGGCGAGCAGTCGGGACATATTTTATTTCCGCATCTTGCTACTACGGGTGATGGGTTGTTGACTGCGCTTGTTGTGCTGGACCTGATCGCTCGTATGGGCAAGACGATTGAAGAGTTGACGGCCGATCTCAAGGTGTTTCCGCAGGTAATCGTTAACGTCAAGGTGCGTGAGAAGCGTCCGTTGGAGGAGATTCCTTTGGTGGTGGAACGCATTCAAGCGGCTGAGGCTGCGTTAGCTCATTCGGGACGCGTGGTGATTCGCTACTCCGGCACTGAGGCGCTGGCTCGCGTGATGATCGAGGCGGAAAGCGAAGAGCTGATGCGGCATCATGCCGAGGCTATTTCTGGCGCTATTCGGGCTGAACTTGGCGTTACTCCGTAGAGTAACGCCAATCCGACAAATGTTTCTCAGGCAAACGTTACTCCATATCGCGCCAGTTATGGCCGAATGCAAGGTCGGCTACTATCGGCACGCGCAGATGAATTACGTTTTGCATGGCGTCTTTGACAAGTGCGGTGATGGTTTCTGTTTCTTCTTCGGGGACTTCGAATAAGAGTTCGTCGTGAACCTGCAGGACCATCCTGGTGCGGAGTTTTTCTTCTGTCAGTTTGCGGTCGATAGTGATCATGGCCAGTTTGATCAGGTCTGCTGCTGTGCCTTGCAGGGGCGTGTTGACTGCGGTCCGCTCAGCGAAGCCACGTTGATTTGCGTTACGGCTTTCGATGTCGGGGATGGGCCGGGTGCGGCCGAAGAGAGTCTTGACGCTGCCGTCTTTGCGCGTTTGTTCCACGGTATCTTCGATGAACTTCTTCACGCCTGCGTAGCGTTCGAAGTAGCGTTCGATATAGGTCCTGGCCTCTGATTGCGAAATGCCGAGTTGCGCTGCCAGTCCAAATGCGGAGATGCCGTAGACGATGCCGAAGTTGACTGCCTTGGCGCGAGCGCGGGTCTGCTTATCCATCTGCTCGGGAGGCACACCGAAGACTTCGCTTGCAGTAAGCGTATGGATGTCGCGGTCGGTCTTGTATGCGTCCGTGAGCAACGGGTCTTCGCTGAAGTGGGCCATGAGGCGAAGCTCAATTTGAGAATAGTCGGCCGAGAGCAGACGGAAGCCTGGTGCGGCAACGAAGGCCGCGCGAATCTCGCGGCCCAGCTCGGTGCGGATAGGGATATTTTGCAGGTTGGGGTTGGTGGAAGATAACCTGCCCGTTGCTGTGGCCGCTGCGTTGAATGTCGTATGTACGCGCGAGTCGCTGTCGACAAGCAATGGCAATGCGTCGATGTAGTTTGATTTGAGCTTGGCGAGATGGCGAAACTCAATGACCAGGCGGGCGATTTCGTGTTCCTCCGCAAGACCTTCGAGTACATCCTGCGCGGTCGAAATCTTTTTCCCTTTGCCATAGATCAGTGGCTTGGGCAGGCCCATGTGGGTGAACAAAACTTCGCCGAGCTGCTTGGGAGAGTTCACATTGAAGCGTCTGTCGGCCAGTGAAAAGATTCGTTCGCTGACGCGTTGAATCTCTGAGCCGAAGCGTTGCGAGAGCTCATCGAGTGCGCCTAGATTCACTCGCACACCAACCTTTTCCATTCGGTAGAGAACGGGGACCAGCGGAAGGTCGATGGTTTCGTAAACGGAAGTAAGTCCATGTTCCTCAACCTGTGCACGCAGGGTTGGCAACAACGCTTGAATTGCGTGGGCTGCGCCTGCCAGCGATATAGGCACGGTCTGTCCGCTGCGCGCGACTACATCGACGAGAGTTTGTGTAGAGTGGGTTGGGTTCAACGAGTAGGAGAGCAGCATTGTGTCCGTGATTGGCCCGTGCAGGCTTACGTTGAACGCGTCGAGACGGTGCTGCGTCGTCTTCCAATCGTGGACGGTCTTGGCGATTTTTTCATTTTCCAATAGTGCTTTGAGTTGAGGCGATAGTGCTATGCGCATTGCGAGTTCGGGTTCGTTTTGCGCTTTGACAGAAACGCCGACGTATTCGGGAATGGCTGCAGATTGCTCCAACTTAGTATCGTCGGCCTGAGCCACCTGATCAAACATGTCCATGAGCGAAGGCATGGGCGGAAGAGACTCTTCTTCGGCTATCTCTTCGCTTGATTCGCCGGATAAGGCTGCTTCGGTCTTCGCAACTTTAGCATCTTTGTCGAGCGCGAATGCGAAGCCGTGTACGCGCGCAGCCGCATGGATAGCGGCGATTTGATCCTCTGTTGGATCGTCGACCAATTCAGCGGTCGGCTTCTGTGCGCTGGGGGCGAGTTCGCGCAGCAGCGATGTGAACTCTAGTTCGGTGAACAACTCGCGGGCTGCTTCGAGATCGGGCTCGGTGGTTTGCATTCGTGCGAGATCGAGTTCTATCGGTACATGGCAGTCGATGGTGACCAACTCTTTGGAGAGTAGAACGGTCGCTCTATTTTGCTGAAGCGATTCGCGGTAGGTCTTGCGCTTGACTTCATCGGCGCGGTCGAGGACTGCTTCGAGACTGCCGAATTGCTGGATGAGTTCGACTGAGCCTTTATCACCGATGCCGGGTGCGCCGGGGATGTTGTCGATGGAGTCGCCGCGCAGAGCCATCACGTCAATGACTTGCTCCGGCGGTACGCCGAGCACTTCAATTACTTTTGCGGGGTCGAGGATGAGGTTATCTTTTTGAGGATTGAGGACACGCACATGCTTGCTGACTAACTGCATCATGTCCTTGTCGCCGGAGACGATGAAGACTTCGTGGCCCTGCTCTGAGGCCTCACGCGCAAGTGTGCCGATGACGTCATCGGCTTCAAATCCGATGGCTTCGAGAATGGGGATGTGCAGAACTTCGAGTGAGCGGCGGATGTACGGGAGCTGTCGCGCGAGGTCTTCGGGCATGGCTTCGCGCTGGGCTTTGTAGCCCTCGTAGCTGGTCTCGACAAAGGCCTGCTCTTTACTGCTCCATCGGCGCAGCGGACCAATTTCCTGCGCCTTGGCATCGCGGAAGACTGCTCCACTCACGTCGAAGACGGCGGCAAAATAATGTGGCGAGAAATCTCGACGCAGCTTCTGGATCATGTTTACGAAAACATACGTTGCTGCCGTGGGCAGGCCTCCGCGCGTGGACATTGGGCGACTGCGCTGCATGGCGTGGTAGGCGCGGAAGATGAACGACATGGTGTCGAGCAGGAATACGGGCGGCTTTGTGTCAGCACTCATCGTCTGCGAGTCTACCAGCGTGGAGGGGTGCGCGTCAGAGCGGTTCTAGGCAATGAACATGCAGTCGCCGTAGCTGAAGAAGCGATAGCGCTCCGCAACGGCGTGGCGATAGGCTGCAAGCACCTTCTCCCGGCCTGCAAAGGCGCTCACAAGCATGAGAAGGCTGGACTGCGGAAGATGGAAGTTGGTCAGCAGGCCACCTACCAGCCGGAATTGGAAACCGGGCGAGATAAAGATGGCGGTTTCGCCGGTGTGCGCAACGAGCGGGGCTCCGTTGGCGGCCTCGGCGCAGTGCTCCAGGGTGCGAACTGCGGTGGTGCCTACGGCGACGATGCGGCGGCCTTCTTGATGCGCACGATTGAGGGCGTCTGCTGCATTCGTGGAGAGTGTGTAGCGTTCGCGATGGAGATGGATTTCGTCCAGGTTTTCGACGCGCAGAGGAGCGAAGGTTCCGAGGCCTACGTGCAGGGTTACTTTGGCAATTTCCACGCCTTTGGATTCGAGCGATTGCAGTACTGTGGGCGTGAAGTGCAGGCCTGCGGTGGGAGCAGCCACGGAACCGCGTTCGGCGGCGAAGACGGTCTGATAGCGCTCGCGGTCTGCGTTCGCATCGTCGCGATGGATGTAGGGTGGAAGCGGCATGTGGCCGATCTCGTCGATGGCTGCGAAGAAATCCTGGACAGGCTCAAAACGCAGCAGACGTTCCCCGAATTCGTCGCGATGGAGCACCTCGGCACGGAGTACGACTTCGCCCTTCGCAGAGGAAAATTCAAGCTGGTCTCCTACGCGCACTTTGCGACCGGGACGTACGAGGGTGTTCCAATTCCCTGCTGCATCGGGAGATGTGAGCAGTACCTCGATCTGGCCGGTAGGCTGCTGTTTGCCGCGCGATGTAGCGCGTTGTGCGTAAAGGCGTGCAGGGATGACGCGGCTATCGTTGAGCACGAGCACGTCGCCGGGTTGCAGCAGTGAGGGTAGAGTCGCAAAGCTGGAGTCGGTGTGTGCTCCGGAGGCTCTGTCGAGCACGAGCATTCGGCTTGTACCGCGCTCTGCGGGGGGCTGCTGCGCGATCTGATCTTCAGGGAGATCGAAATCATAATCCGCGACTCGTGAGCCCTTTTCCGGCGATGGATTGTTCTGAGGGTTGCTCACGATGTGACCTCGGGCGCGAGGCCGAGATGCCGGCCGGCCGATAGACGAGCGCGTTCCAGCGTTGCGTCGAGTTGCTGGCGAGAGGCTTCCAATGTGCCGCTATCAGCAGACTCGGGTACGTGCGTCCATTGGCCCCAACTGACGGCTATTCGCGTGAAGGGCATGGGCACGAGAAAGCGGTCCCATGAGCCTAGTCTCCACGTATGTTTTGGTTCGAGATGAAATGCGCCGATGGGAACACCTGTTAGTTGGGCAAGCTTGATGGGACCGAGCTTGGATTTATAGATGGGGCCACGTGGGCCATCGGCGGTAAAGATAGCTGGTGTGCCGGAGTCAAGCACGCGGCGCAGGCCGAGTAAACCTTCGCGTCCACCGCGCGAGCTTGAGCCACGAACAGCGCGGAAACCGAAGAGTTCGAGGGTGCGGGTAATCAGTTCTCCGTCAAAGCTCTGGCTGATAAGAATCGTTGCGTGGGTACTGCGGAAATAGAAGGCGCAGGGCAGGACACACTGGTGCCAGAAACAGTAGATTTCTCCGCGTGGGGTGAAGCCGTGGAAGGCTGGAGTTACGCCGTCCTCGGCAATAACTTCAAAGCGCCAGGTGCGACCCACAACCATCAGCAAAGCCCAGACGAGACGCGGCACGACGGCCAGCGTCAGGCGTTGGCCGAGGGTGAATCTGCTTAGGCTACTGGTCCTGTGTTCGGTTGCCACTCTGTTGATTGTAGCGAAACGGGCAATGATAGCGGGCAATGAGCCGGAGTTAGCTGTAGCGCAGCCAGCGCAGGATTTCCGGGATCGTCGCTCGTTTGCCGTACATGAGAATGCCGATGCGATAGAGGCGCGTGGCAAACCAGATTACGGCCAGAACTGCAGCGAGCATCAATCCAATTGAAAGCCAGATCTGCCATGCCGGCGGCATCTGTGAGCCCATGCGAAGAAACATAACGATGGGTGTGCAGGGAGGAAAGAGCGATACCAGCAACACCCATTTTGAGCTGGGGTTGGTGGAGATCAGCATGATCATGCTGAAGCTGAGCCAGACGGGTACGGCGGCCAACGGCGAATACTGCTGCAGCTCCTGCTCGGTCTCAAGCGTTGCTCCGAGACCCGCGAAGAGTGCGGAGTTAAATGCGTAGCCAAGCAGAAAATAAACGGCAAAGAGAACGATCTGTATCCATGAAATATGAATAGCCAGGTCGACGGTGAGAAGTCGTTCGCCCAGGGCAGTTGCCGCGAAGATGGAGGCTGTAACCATCCAGATGGCGATCTGAGTTAGACCTACAGTGCCTACGCCGATGAGTTTACCGGCGAGCATTTCGCTGGGCTTGACGGTAGCGAGCATGACCTCGAAGATGCGCGAGGTCTTCTCCTGAATGACGGAGCGGCCTACGTTTAACCCATAGACCATTGTGGTCATCGTGAGCAGAAAGGCCATTGCATATGCGGTGTAGATGGATGACAGGGCATTGCTCTTCACTTCCACGCCATTTTTGATTTGCGCTGTGTCGATATCCACTTTTTTCATGAGCGACTCGACGTCAGCCTCAGGCACTCCGCGCTGGGTGATACGGCGGCGGATCAAGGCGTGATTCAACGCGGATTCAAGGCGGTTCGCAGTGATGAAGTCGCCGGAGCTTTGCGCATCATAGATAGCTTTGGGACTGGCGTCTGCGTGCGTATCGACCCATAGGAAGCCGTCGATTTGCTTCTCGTCCACTTGATGAATGAGGGCGGCTTTATCGTTGGCGGTGAGTTCGCCTGCGGCTATCGGCGCATAGATATCGACGGTGGATTTCGAATCTTTATCTTCGAGCAACTGTTTACGGATCTCGGTAGCGAGAGTTGTATCGGCTGAAGCGACTACGACATGCTTATCGTTGCCAGAGATCTCGCCCGAGATGAATCCGACGAAGATTGCAAGGGCGAAGAGGCCGGGCACGAGAACAGTTGTGATGCGGAAGGTGCGGCTGCGTATCTGCTCAAGGTACTCACGCTTTGCGATTAGAACGATATTACGCATCGGCTCTGCCTCCCACGGTCTGGATGAATATTTCTTCGAGCGATGGCTCTACCAGTTCGAAGCGATAAATCGTAGCTACGGAAGCAGCCTGGGCGAGCAGTTTCTGTGCGTCGCCGCCGTCTTTCAGCTTGATCTCGACGTGGCCGGAGTAGTTCCTGGCATCGGCGATCTCGGGGCTATCGAGGAAGCTCGCGCTACCCTCGAACTCGATCACTACGCGATCGCGTTTATAGCGGCTTTTAATCTCACGCATCTTGCCGGAGAGCACGACATCGCCCTTGTTGATGAGCGCTATGGCGTCGCAGAGTTTCTCTACCTGATCCATGCGGTGCGTTGAAAACAGGATTGCTTTGCCCTGTGCTTTGAGTTCGAGGAGCGTGTCCTGCAAGAGCGTTGCGTTGACTGGATCGAGGCCGCTGAAGGGCTCGTCCATGATGATCAGGTCGGGCTCGTGCATGAGAGCCGCGATGAACTGAATCTTCTGCTGCATCCCCTTGGAGAGCTCTTCGGTTTTCTGCGAGAGGGAGCCGCCAATGTCCATGCGCGTGGCCCAGGCAATGGCGCGCTTCTGCGCTTCGACGGAGGTAAGGCCGTGCAGGCTGCCCATGAAGACAAGCTGATCGAGCACCTTCATTTTTTTGTAAAGGCCGCGCTCCTCGGGCAGGTAGCCGACGCGAACCAGATTTTTGCGATCGAACGGCTGGTCAAACAATCGGATGTTTCCCGAGTCAGGAACGGTGATTCCAATCATCATTCGGATGGAGCTGGTTTTGCCTGAACCGTTAGGCCCGAGCAGACCGAACATCTGTCCTGGCTCGATAGAAAGACTCAGATTATTGACCGCTATTTTATCTCGATATGCCTTGGTTACTCCTGCTAATTCTACAACTGGCATGTACACTCCCAGACCTTTGCCCGCGTGAGCAGTGTAGCAAAATTGGGCCACTGCTCTGACTCAATCAGATCGTAGCCAGGTACGCAGCGAGTTGGTCAAACGTTCCCGTCCAGCCTTGTTTCATCGATTCATGGCCTGCGTCAAAGCTTTGGATCTCGGCATCTGTGGCGTAGATGGGCGACCATTTCAAGCGGATGGTTGTGCCGCCATTGTGCTCGGCGAAATGCGTGGTGCTCAACATTTGCAGAGGCCACTGATCGGCGAAGGGGTGGCGCGTGAGCTCGCCATCCGCGTTTGAAAATGAGTTGATCAGAACAATTTGCTCAGGCGGCACGATCTCGCGGAAGACCCATTTCCCCCACATTTCAACGCCGTCGGGCATACGCATGCAGAACAGAAATGTGCCGCCGGGCCGCAGATCCATTTCTGCTATGGGGATGGTCACGCCCTTGGGTCCGAACCAGTGCATGAGGTGATGCTTTTCGGTCCAGGCGCTGAAGACCAGTTCGCGCGGGGCGTGCAGGTGGCGTTCGATCGTGAATTGATGCATTGCTGCGGACATGACCTGTCTCCTGTTTCGGGCCTACTCCTACAATACTTGCGGAGACTGTGTTGCGTCTTATCTTCCGGTGGGGATGCTGCTCTGGTGGGGTTGGGATTTTCTTTTTTGGGTGGGAGACGGAAAGACACGGCTAAGAACAGAAGCAGATTCCCTTCGGGAATGACAGCTAGAAAAGCTAGGGCAAAGACAAAAGCTAGGGCAACGGTTGAGGGTGCCTGACTTTATGAGGCTGCCGGTTGTAACATCCAGAATGTGCCTGCTCTCGATACCCCAGTTATGTACGTACGCGGCGTTGGTCCGCGTCTGGCGGAAACCCTTGCGGGCAAAGGTGTTCTGCTGGCAGAAGACCTGCTGTATCATCTTCCCTTTCGCTATGAAGACCGGCAGAATCCGCGCAGTCTGGATGAACTGAAGCCGGGCGAGATGGCTTCCGTGATAGCCGAGGTGCGTGGCAGCGGGCTGCTGGCGACCAAGCGTGCTCCCATCTTTGAAATGACCGTTGGACAGGGGAACCTGGCGATGAAGTGCGTCTGGTTCAACGGTGGATATTTGCAGGGGCGTTTTCATGCCGGGCAGACGGTTGCGCTGTTTGGCAAGGTCGAGCCTTCGCGCACGACTCGCGATATGAAGATGATTCAGCCGCAGTTTGAGCTGCTGCCGGGTGAGGGCGAGGACGAAGAGACGCGGCTGCTTGAGGTTGGGCGGATTACTCCTGTTTACGAATCGCTGGGAGGAACACGGCTGGCTTCGCGCTGGCAGCGCAAGGTGCTGTTTCATCTGCTGGAGGGAATTCGCGGCAATGTGCCGGAGTGCCTGCCGCAATCGATGCTGGAGCGGCTGGGGCTGCCGGATCGCGAGACGGCGCTCAACCAGGCGCATTTTCCTCCCGAGGGTACGACGCAGGTTGCATTGATGGAGGCTCGAACGCCTGCCCTGCGACGGCTTATTTTTGAGGAGCTGTTTTTTCTTGAGCTGGGTCTCGAACTGAAGCGCCGCAAGAGCCACAAGCAGGTGGGAATTTCATTTGCCACGAACGATCCGGTGCGCGAGGCTATCCGCGAGGTGTTACCGTTTCATCCCACGGTTGCGCAGAAACGGGCGCTGGGTGAGATTGTCGCGGATATGCGAGAGGCGCATCCCATGCGGCGTTTGTTGCAGGGCGATGTGGGTTCGGGCAAGACGATTGTGGCGCTGCAGGCGATGCTGGTAGCGATTGAGAATGGCTACCAGGCGGCGATGATGGCTCCGACGGAGATTCTGGCGACGCAGCATTACCTGGCGGCGCGCAAGTTGTTGAGCCGTTCGTCGAAGTCGTACAAAGTTGTGTTGTTGACAGGATCGCTGGATCTGGATCGCAAGCGGCAGGTGCGAGGGCAGATTTTACGCGGCGAAGCGCAATTGGTGATTGGGACACATGCGCTGATCGAAGAAAAAGTTGAGTTCGCCAAGCTGGGCCTGGTGGTTGTGGATGAACAGCATCGATTTGGCGTTTTGCAGCGGTTTCGATTGATGAAAAAGCCGGGCGAGGCAGAGCCGGATGTGCTGGTGATGACGGCTACGCCGATTCCGCGCACGCTGGCGCTGACGCTTTATGGCGACCTGGATGGGAGCGTTCTGGACGAATTGCCGCCGGGACGCACACCGATTGTCACGCGCAGGGTGCCGGGTGAGCGCGCGGAAGAGGTCTGGGAGTTTGTTCGCAAGCAGGTGGCGCAGAAGCGGCAGGCGTACATTGTTTACCCGATTATCGAAGGCGCGAAAGACGATCAGCCGGAGCTGGATTTTGCCCGCGGAGAGGCGGATGCAGCGGTCACAACAGCCATCGCTGCGCCTGCGAAAAAAGCGCGCAAGAGTACGGCCAAGCCGAAGAAGGGTGAGCTTTTCCCCAAGCAGGCGGCGGCAAAGCCGGATCTTCGCTCAGCGACCGAGATGTATGACCAGTTGCGAACTGGGGCGCTCAAGGATTTGCGGGTCGGGCTTTTGCATGGGCGGCTGGATGCGGATGAAAAAGAGGTCGTGATGCGTCGTTTTCAGCGCGGCGAGATTGATGTGCTGGTTTCGACGACGGTGATTGAAGTGGGAGTGGATGTACCGAATTCGACCGTGATGATTGTGGATCATGCGGAGCGTTTTGGGCTGGCGCAACTGCATCAGCTTCGCGGGCGCGTGGGGCGTGGAGCGGCCAAGAGCTACTGCATCCTGATGACCGGTGAGAAGGTTTCACCTGAGGCTGAGGAGCGGTTGGCGGCGATGGTGCGGACGCAGAATGGTTTTGAACTGGCGGAGCTGGACCTGGCGATGCGTGGGCCGGGCGAGTTTTTTGGCACACGGCAGGCAGGACTGCCCGGTTTCCGGGTCGCGAATCTAATCCGCGACCGCGATCTGCTTGAACTTGCCAAGCTGGAGGCGGGTCGATTTGCGCAGGCTCCCGATGACTCGATGAGTGAATCGGAGCGGAAGCGGGTTTGGGATCATTTGCGCCAGTCGTGGAATCGGCGCTATGGGCTGATGGAAGCCGGATAGTAATTGAACGATTGCTGAACGATTGCGAAACGATTGCGATTAAGCCGTTTCCGAAGCGCTGCGTGGGGTGGCTGCTATTTCGGCCGGGAAGGTGTGGATTTCGAGATCGACGCTGACAATTTCCGCCCTGCAATCTTCGAAGTGGCTGCGGGTACATTGGCAGAGCGCTGTGATCTGGAGATGGGCCAATTGGCTGAGTTCCAGGCCGACTGCAGCCAACATGGTGTAGACATCGACGCAGTGCTGGCGCTCGAATTCAAAGAGCATGTTGATGATGCCGGCGTCGTTGGTTCCGCGGCTCAGCACCCAGCCGCCACAGGCAACGATGGCTCCCGTCAGCATCTGGAGGATGCGGGAGGGCTGCTCGGTCGTCGCGGCCTTTATTTGCATTGCCCACGGCAAGTTGAGCCTTGATTCCACATTGGATACGGTCGTTGCGTGCAGTGGAGCCATAGCCCTGTTCATCGGAGAAGCTTTTCCGCGCATGACAGGTGTCCCGGAGTGATACGGAAGTGCGCGGCTACGGGACAGGTTAAGCAGTCTCGGGTAGGCGTTCTGTGGTAGCCTCCATGTCAAGATGCTCGTAGGAACCGGAATCGACCTTGCCGAAATCGTTCGTATTCAGAAATCCATCGCCAGGTTTGGCGACCGATTTCTGGATCGCATCTTCACGCCACGCGAAAAGGCTTATTGCCTGCGGAAGAAGAAATCCGCGGAGAGTTTTGCCGCGCGATTTGCCGCCAAGGAAGCTGCCGCCAAGGCTCTTGGCACCGGCATCAGCTATGGCGTGACCTGGCTGGAAATCGAGGTGACGCGGGAGCCGAGCGGGCGTCCGGGGCTGAGCTTTCATGGCCGCGCCGCGCAGATGGCCGCGCGCCTGGGGGTGATCCATGCAGCGCTGTCGCTGACCCACACGGCAGAGCTGGCGATGGCGAGTGTTTGCCTTGAGGGAGCGCCTACGCTCTCCAAAAGCAGCTAGCCTTAATCGAAAAGCCGCTAACTTCAATCAAAAAGCTACTGGCCTCAATCGAAAAGCTGCTAACTTCAATCGAATATTGAAAAAAAATCAGGGCTTCGCAGCTCGTTTTGGTCTACTGGCCTGCTGCAATCGTCTGGTATTCTCACGTCATCGAGGGTGTCTGCAATGCCGAGTCAAAAAGAACTGAAATGGTCGCAGCTTAAGGTTGGCCTGTTGGCCACCGCTGCACTCGCTGCACTCACCGTTCTTATTTTTCTCATGTCGGGTTCGACGGGCGGGTTGTTTACCCACAAGCTCAAGTTCCACGCCTACTTTGAAAACGCTAACGGTCTGAAGATTGGCGCACCGGTCACGCTGGACGGAGTCACGATCGGAAACGTGAAATCGGTGCAGATTCTTCCCAACCATAATCCGGCTGCGGTTGAGGTTGTGGTTCATGTCGGGGAAAAGTACCTGCCCTCGTTGCATACCGACTCCACGGTGGCGATCAACCAGGCTGGCGTGCTGGGCGATGCTTTTATTGATATTTCGTCAAACCACGCTACCGGGCCGCAGCCTGTGGACGGCGCGACTCTCACCGTCTCCGGCAAGCCGGGCATCTCGGATGTGATTGCGAGCAGCCAGGAGTCGATCCAGTCTGTCAACCAGGTGGTTAAAAAGGTCGGCATCCTGATGGACACGCTCAACACGGGTAAAGGGACGGCGGGCGTGATGCTCAACGACCCTGAGGTGGCCAAGAAGATCGTTCTCACCATCAGTCAATTGCAGGCGGTAACGGGCGCGATCTCAAGCGGCAAGGGCTCACTGGGCAAACTGATCACCGATGACGAGCTCTACAACAAGGCAAACGCGACCATTGGCAAGCTGAATAACATCGTGGCCGACCTGGATAGCGGCAAAGGCAGCGCGGGCAAGCTGCTGAAGGACGAGAAGCTTTACAGCAACCTCAATGCCGCGATTAGCAACGTGAACGAGCTACTGGGTGGCATCAACGCGGGCAAGGGCTCCCTGGGCAAGCTGGCCAAGGATCCCACGGTCGCGCAGAATCTCGGGGATTCGCTGGGACGCCTGAATGAGTTGCTCAAGGGAGTAAACGAGGGCAAGGGCTCACTCGGCCAGTTGGTTGTAAACAGGCAGTTTTACGACAATCTCGATAACACCCTGGCGACATCAAGCCAGTTGCTGGATGCGATCCGCAAGGATCCGAAGAAGTACCTGACCATCCACGTCAAGGTGTTTTAGGGCTGCAAGTCCTGCTCGCGAGCATAACCGACTGAATCGTCAGCATGTTACCTTTGCTATTCAGCAGTCGATGTCCGTATGGCTGCGCCAACTCATGCGGAAGGCCATGCCCGTCCGAGCCAGCTCCGTGCTCAAGGATTTCACATGAATCTGCTTCGCCCTGCGTTTACGCTTGCCGTTGCTTCGGCATTGCTCGCGGCCACTTCGGCCTTTGCTCAATCCACATTTGCCACCCCAGACGATTCCAGCATTCCGACCCAGCCCAAGTCTGTGAGGAGCCTGGACCTGGACTCCATCGACAAGACGGCTGATCCCTGCACCGACTTTTACCAGTACGCCTGCGGTAACTGGGTCAAGGACAATCCGATTCCCGGCGACCAGACTCGCTGGATGCGCTCTTTTTCGACGGTTGGCGAGCACAACCGCTATCTCCTCTGGCAGGAGTTGGACGCCGCTGCGAAGGCGCCGAAAACTCCGCTGGAAAAGAAATATGGGGATTACTACGGCGCGTGTATGGATACCAGCCTCATCGAGCAGAAAGGCTTGACACCGCTCTCCCCGGCCTTGAGCAGGATCGCGAGCCTCTCCGACGCGAAAAAACTGTCTACGCTGATGGGCGAACTGCTCTCCGCGGGTAGCCCGGCTCCCCTGTTCTCGTTTTCTGTGGGCCAAGACGAAAAGGATTCCAGTAAGCAGATTGCAGAGACCTTCCAGGACGGTCTGTCGCTGCCTGATCGAGATTACTACCTGGTGGACTCCGAGCATTTCAAGACGATCCGCGAAGAGTATGTAGCCCATGTGACAAAGATGTTCACCCTGGCTGGTGATACGCCGGAGAAGGCGGCAACGGAAGCGGCGACTGTTTTGCGCATTGAGACAGCTCTGGCCAAAGGGTCCACCAGCCGCACGGATCTGCGCGAACCGCAGAATCGATATCACATCTACACGGTGGCTCAATTGGAGGAGATCACGCCGAATTTCGCGTGGCCGGTTTATTGGAAGGCTATTGGTATCCGCCACTTTGATTCGCTCAACGTCGCTACGCCTGAGTTCTTCAAAACCGTAAATCAGTTGATTGCTACTGAACCTGTGGATGCCTGGAAAGCGTATTTCCGGTGGCACACCATCCATTCCTTGGCGACGAATCTGCCAAAATCTTTCTTCGATGAGAATTTTGCTTTCTTTGGGAAGACTCTGGCCGGACAAGCTGAACCAACTCCTCGCTGGAAACAGTGCACCTCCGGGACCGATCAGGCACTCGGCGAAGCCGTTGGCCAGGACTGGGTCAAGGAGAACTTTCCGCCGCAGGCCAAAGAAAGCATGGATAAACTGGTCGCTGCCCTGGAAAAATCACTCGGAGACGATATTCGCACTCTGCCGTGGATGACTGAGCCGACACGGAAAGCAGCCGAGGAGAAGCTAAACCTTATCCGCAACAAAATCGGCTACCCCGAAAAATGGCGCGACTACTCCGCACTGACGATTCATCGCGACGACCTGATCGGGAATATCAACCGCACCAGCATCTTCAGCCGCAATTACGAGTTGGACAAGCTCGGCAAGCCTGTGGACGAAAAAGAGTGGGGCATGACGCCGCCTACAGTCAATGCCTACTACGATCCGTCGATGAATGATATCAACTTCCCTGCCGGTATCCTGCAACCCCCATTCTTTGACTTCAAAGCAGATCCGGCGGTTAACTTTGGTGGTATTGGCGTTGTGATCGGTCATGAGATGACGCATGGCTTCGACGACCAGGGCAGCAAGTACGACGGACACGGCAACCTGCGCGAGTGGCAAACTGCGGACGATCGCAAAGCATTTACCGAGCGCACGGATTGCGAAGTGGCTGAATACAGCGGCTTTGAAGCCTCCCCTGCGCACGACGATCAGCCAGCACAGAATCTCAATGGCAAGCTAACCCTGGGCGAGAATACCGCTGATAATGGCGGATTGCGCATCGCTTACCTGGCTCTGCTGGATACACTCGCCTCTGAGGGCAAAACCATTGACGACAAAATTGATGGCTACACCGAGGCGCAACGCTACTTCCTGAGCTTTGGCCAGGTATGGTGCCAGAATCAGACGGACAAATCCGCTCGCCAATCGGCGCTCGTCGATCCTCATTCACCGGGTCGCTGGCGCACCAATGGCTCTGTGCAGAACTTCGATGAGTTCGGCAAAGCCTTTGGGTGCAAAAAGGGTCAACCCATGTATCCGGAGCACTCGTGCCGGGTCTGGTAGTTTGATAGATGTGGCATGAAAATTCAGGCCCGGCAGCGTAGCTGTCCGGGCCATGATTTTGATGCAATGCACTTCAGTCGCCGAGACAACGCGGAGCGCCAAGATGCAGATTCTCCACCGAATCTGTCGATTAGCTCGATACCGGATTTTCGGTCAAAACGTCCAAAGCAGCAGCAACCAAGAGGGCTGAGTGTTTCGAACGGACGTTGTGTCCTGTAGAAACTATGCACAATGGCCCTGCGCCTTTTACAATGCAGCGAGGGACCCCATCCCCACCCAGCTCTGCTGCGGAACATGAAACCTGACGGCTTCAGGCTGGATCAGGACGAAGGAATCGCATGAAGTTCAGGAAATTCGGCAAGACAGTGCTGACCGCTGCCCTCAGCTCGGCAATCGTATTCAGCCTCAGCTCTTGCGTTCGGAGTTTTACCGTAGGCTATCTGTATGTAACCGGTACGGTGACGGCGACCCCCTCCGGCAACGGAATCGTCACTGGATTCAAGATTGATAACAACACCGGCAACCTGCGGCCTCTGGACGGTCTGCCAGTTTCGAGCGGCGGCGCCAATCCAGTCCGCGCAGTCCTGCTGTCCGGCGGCAACTTCGTATACGTCCTGAACCGCGGCACGACCGCGAGCGGCGGCCCGAACTGCACCACGACCGATCCCTGCCAGAATTCGAACATCCAGGAATTCGTCGTCGGCGGCAATGGCATCCTGACTCCGCAGGAGACTTTCTTTACGCAGGGCCGCAACCCGTTCCGCCTGATCTCGGACACGACGGGCAAATTCCTTCTCGCCATGGATCATGACGCGCCTGCCTCGACCTATTGCCCCAGCGTTGGCGCAACTTCAGGGTCCTGCGGTGACATCACGGTGTTTGCGATCGATCCGAGCACTGGCCGTCTTTCGCTGGTGACGAACGCTCAGCTCACTTCATCGTCTGGCTCGCAGGTGACCTACTTCCCGATACCGGCCAGTCCTGTCGACTTTACGATGGCTTCGGGATTTGTTTACACCCTGGCTGGCGCTCCGGGCACACCGCAGACCTACTATGCCTACACCTACAATTCGACCTCTGGCCAGTTGGCAACGACGCTGAACAGCGCTACGGCAGTCAACAATGGCGAAGGTGCACAGATGAAGCAGGGTACGGCGATCATCTTTGCCGGCGGCAGAATCTACATTCCTGACGTCGAGCCACTCTCTGCGAATGGCGTAACCAGCCCCAGCCAGATTGTGCCGCTCACCATCAACACGACGGGCGCACTCGGCTCCCTGGTCGGCGGTCCGGTACCGAACGATCCGGCTGAGACTGATCCGATTTACCTGATCATCGAGTCGAAGGGCAAGTTCCTTTACGTGGCCAACCAGCAGGGCGCCAGCACGGCAACCGGCGCAGGAATCGCAGGTTTCACCATCGATCCGTCGTCCAGCCAGTTGAGCGAAACTCCCGGTTCTCCGTGGGGCACGGGTGCAAATCCGCAATGCCTGCTCGAAGATCCTTCCGCTCAGTACATCTACACGGCCAGTTCCGACAGCTCGTCGGTTACCGGCAAACTGCTTGATCCCATCTCCGGCCAACTGGACGCAATGCGCGGCAGCACTGGTACATTCGCACTCAAAGGACCAGCGAGCTGGTGCGTAGCAACAGGCCGTACAAACTAGTCTGATTGTTTGTGCCTCACCTTCCCGGAAGGGCCCGCCTCAACCGCGGGCCTTTCTGCTAACAAATCAACCTGGCAGATCTGCTCCATAGGCCGATTTGCCATAGTCAGCATTGAAGGAAACGCATGAAGTTCGGCAAAGTCGGCCAGGTTGGACTGGTCTCCGCCATCGCACTTGTAGTGGCCACCTTGTTTACCGCCTGTGGCAACACCCTTACCGTTGGCTTCATGTTTGTGCCGACGAACAACCTGACGCCCGGTCAGATCGAAGTTTACGAGGTTGACTCGGAGTCAGGCTCGCTACGGACCATCCCGACCTCGCCATTCCCTTCCGGCGGCCGGGATCCCATCGCTGAAGCTACCAGCCCGGACTTCAACAATCTTTATGTCATCAACGAAGATGACAACAACATTGTTCAATTTGGCATCGGTACAGACGGCAAGCTTTATCCGCAAAGCACGATCAATACTCCGGGATCGTTTCCTATGGCCACGGCCATGAACACTGCGGGTTCGTATCTTTACGTGGTTGATACGCTGCAGCCTATTCCCGGATGCAGCCTGACCAATGCTTGCCCAGGCGACATCGCGGCTTATGCCGTCACCTCGACTGCGACTTCTGCTACTGCCGGTTCGAATGGCGCAGGATCGCTGGGTCAGGTTTGCAGCGCGCCTTCTTCCGGAACGCCTACCTGCACTGTTGGCAACCCGGTCATCAACTCCAACGGCCAGGGTTACCTGCCGTTGCAGCTCACGCCCACCGACAAGACAACGGTGCTGACACCGACAGCGGTCAACGTGCTGACGAATGGCAACTTTGTCTACGTCACTGCGTTCAACGCCTCGACCAGCCTGGGTTACCTCTTCAGCTTCTCGGTCGGTGCAAACGGCACGCTTTCTCCTCTGAACGGCGGTCTTCCGGTCAATATCGGTGCGCAGCCGGCTGCGATCGTCAGTGACGCCGCTGGTCAGTTCGTTTACATTGCAGACGAGCTCAAAAACGCCGTTTCGACCTATGCCGTCAACAGCGATGGCAGCTTGAGCCTGAAGAGCATCGCAAGCACAGGCAACCAGCCGACGGCGCTTACCATGGACAGCACAGGCAAGTTCCTCTACGTCACGAATGCCTCGGACGGGAACGTCTCCGGCTACACCGTGAGCAACGGCACGCTGACCAACACTGGTACTTACGCTGCCGGTTCTCAGCCAGTGGCTATTGCAATTGACCCGCGCCATGTTGGTTTCCTCTACACTGTCAACTTCCTTGGAAGCAATCTCAACGGCTACCAGATCGATCCAACAACGGGCGTTCTAAACAATGCACAGCAGTCTCCATACGCATCTACTGTGCAGCCGACTGCCATTGCTGGCATCCCGCACGGTGGCATTACGACTGCGGCTAAGGAATAACGATGACTCCGGTTGCAAGGGCGCGTCTAAACAACGAGCCCTTCACCGCAAAGCAGCAGTTCAGGTTTTAGGCATACTTCTCAGGAACTAGCCCAACGCCGTCTTGAGCTTTTACAATCAAGACGACACAACTTAACCAGTTTCTTACGGCCATATGCTATGGCCCACGATGAAGGAAGCGCATGAAGTTTAACAAAGTCGGCCAAGTAGCCCTGGTCTCAGCCACCGCTCTTATACTGGCCAGCGCGTTTACCGCGTGCAATCCCGTAACCATTGATTTTCTTTTCGTGGCTGGCGACAACAACAGCACTGTGAAAACTCCAGTTGACGGCCAGATCCAGACCTTTGAGATCGACCGCGTCTCAGGCGCGCTCAACATCGTGAACTCGACGGTTTCATCGGGCGGAATTACCCCTGTTTCTGAAGCGGTCTCCACGGACTTCAAAAATTTCTATGTCGCGAACCAGGGCGACAGCACATTGGTTCAGTTCGGCATTGGCGGCTCTGGACAACTGACTTCGGTCAAGACGACTACGATGAGTGCTGAAGGCAACACGCCGGTCGCCATCACGATGAATGCTGCGGGAACGCTGCTCTTTGTTGCGAACCGATATCAGCCAGGTTGCAATGTGGCCACTGACGGGGCTGAGACCTGCAATGGCGGCGCGCTGGCGGTCTTCCCTGTCGGGTCGGACGGTACTCTGGGCGCTTCTGTTTCCAACGGTAGCCTGAACTATTGGCCGGTAGGCATCAATCCTACCTCTGTGAATTCCCTGGCAAACGGAACGGCGGCATATGTCTCCACATATAACCCGACTTCCGGTATTGGTTTCATGTACGGTTTCTCATCTTCTGCTGCGGGCGCTCTTACAAGCATTGCCGGTACCTCCAATATCAGCGGCAAGCCGTTCCCCTCGGGAGTCAAGCCGGTTGCAATTGCGAGCGATCCTACCAGTCGCTTTGTCTACGTGACGGACTTTGCTCAGAACGAATTGATCGCCTTCAGCGTGCTGGATGGCGGCGTACTGAATCCTCTAATCAATGGACCGTTCAAGACGGGCAACCAGCCCTCGGCGATCACGGTTGATCCGCGCGGCAAGTTCATTTACATAGCCAACGAGCTTGACAACACGGTCTCGGCCTACAACATCGACCTGTCGACCGGCACGCCATCGGCCGCGGTCAACACCACCGGCAGCACGACCAATACCACGGGCACACAACCTGTCGCTATCCTGGTCGATAACGCTTACGGCCGCTATGTTTACACCGCCAACTTCCTGGATAACTCGCTTACCGGCTTCCTGCTGAATTCGAGCACCGGTACGATCACCACGACGCAAAGCGGTCCTTACCCATCCGTAAATCAGCCCGTGGCAGTCGTTTCTGTCCCACGCGGCAACCACTCTATTCAGGTCGTCCAGCCGTAAGCTGGAGGTACTCTGGAAGGTCAGAAAGGGCAACCCGATCGGGTTGCCCTTTTGCTTTGTCTGACGCTGCTTTGTCTGATGAAGGACGGCTGTGATACACGGGAGCACATCTCCCCGGAGTATCGGCCTTGGGCTTGCACAGGACCGTTGACCGCTGTGGATGCATGACTCTGGTGGATGGCTCTGGCAGATAGCTCGGGCAGATAGTGCTGATGAGTGCCTGCGCGGTTCAGGTTTACATGCAGCGGGCCGGAGAAATACCTCTAGGCGCCCATCCAGCGACGGAGGAGCTTCTGAGCGGGCTTCTCTACCAGGTGAAGCGTCGCCAGTCCTAATGCGACCAGGATTGCGTAGCTGAGCCAGGGGTCGAAACGTGACAGGCCGAGCGCGGGAAGCAGGCCGCTCGAGTGCAGGATGTTCCAAAGATTGAAGTGGAGCAGGTAGAGGCAGTAGCTCGACTCCCCAACGAAGACGAATGGACGAAAGCTCAGTACTCGGGAAAGCAGATTCGTGCCTGCGAGCCCCAGGATCAGGCAACCGAAGAGCGGCATGAGCAGACCATCGTGAATCAGCGCGTAGGGCACCCGTGGGCCCTGTACCAGCACGGAGTAGATGCCGGCAAACCCAAGCAGCCCCAGACCAAGCCGCAAGAGGCCTTCGCGCGGTATCTCTTCATCCAATGAGGCCAGCAGTACTCCGAATACAAAGCTGGCGAGATGGGGCAGTGGCGTGAATTTGAGCGCCTGCAGCCAGACTCCGTAAGAAAAGCGATCTACCTGGGCGATTCCGTCGGGGTTGAACCAGGCGTAGAGTGCGCCAGGAATCAGTCCGACCGCCCATATCAGCGACAACCGTCCCAGATGTCCGCGCAGGCGAAGCGGCTTACGCAGGGCTGCAATCCACGGAAAGAGCACGTAGAAAAAAGCCTCAGCGGACATGGTCCAATCGGGCGTGCTCCAAAAGGTGGCAAGCTCCGGTACCCAGCCCTGCAGTAGCAGCGGCGTCAGGAGGATTCCGAGCCAGAACATTCCATTGGTATGCGCCTTGTATTCGCCGGGCAGAAGCTGCCAGGCCATCAGCAGGCTCAGCAAATAGACGGGATACAGGCGGGTGAAGCGCGCCTTCCAGAAGCGCACCTTGTCCAGCTTGCCTTCGCGGGCACGGCCGGCGTAGTTGTACGCCAGCACGAAGCCGGAAAGCATGATGAAGAAGCTGACTGAAAGGTATCCTGCGTTGACCACCGGAGCCAGCGGGCCAAACCAGTCAGGATTGGAGAAATGGAAGAAGACGATATTCAGAGCCGCGAAACAGCGCAGACCTGTCAGTGCGTCTAACCGGGCTGGCTTTGGAGCTTCCATTCGCAGTTAGACGCTAGTTATGAGATCGAGGGGTCAGTATCTTGTACGGCGATACATCAGGACGTAACAATCGACCCAACCTTCTCTCCAAGCGCGACCCGGCGGATGTTTCCTGGCTGGTTCATGTTGAAGATGATCATTGGCAGGTTGTTGTCCTTGCACAGGCTTACTGCGGTCAGATCCATCACCTTGAGGCCTTGTTTCAGGATCTCCATATAGGTGATTTCGTCGTACTTGACAGCGTCTTTGAAAAGCACTGGATCGGCGCTGTAGATGCCCTCAACCTTGGTGCCTTTCATCAACACATCGGCCTTTACTTCCATAGCGCGAAGCGAGGCGGCCGTATCGGTTGAAAAGAAGGGGTTGCCAATGCCGGCGGCAAAGATGACCACGCGGCCTTTTTCAAGATGGCGGACGGCGCGGCGGCGAATATACGGCTCCGCGATCTGGTCCATCGCCACGGCGGTCATCACACGGCATTGGACGCCGTGTTTTTCGATGGCATCCTGCAGAGCGATGGCGTTGATGACGGTAGACAGCATGCCCATGTTGTCGGCGCTGACCCGGTCCATCTCCTTGGCGTGCTCAGCTACGCCGCGAAAGAAATTACCTCCACCGACGACGATTGCGACTTCAACGCCAAGGGCGCGAACTTCGACGATTTCGTTGGTGATCTCAATGACGCGCTCTGCATCGAGGCCAAAACCTCTTTTGCCAGCAAGCGCCTCGCCCGAAAGCTTAAAAACGATCCGCTTATACATGCCTTTTTGAGTATCGCATACCGTCCACGAAATACCACTGGTATGAAAAGAACCAGAATCCGTCCAATCAGACCAGCCCAGAGCGCCCGCTTGTTAACGATCTGCGTCTTCGCGTGAACCTACTTCCACGTATGCGCCACGATGGGCAGGCCAGTTACCGGCCAGTGATCTACTTGCGCATTCGCATTGAGCACGACGGGCACCTGCGATCCGGTATCGGAAACACCTACGTTCCATCCATCGACCACCACAAACGGGGCTTCGCCTTTCAGATCTGCGGCGTCCGCCTCTACGGTGATCGTCCGGCTTTCGTTCGGTACCAGCGAGACGTAGTTATCGCTGTAATACACAGGGAGCACGCGATCCGTCCAAGGATCTGCTGAAGGATCGGCTGCATTGCTGTTGCCGGCTTTGCCGCGACGCAATTGCAGATGAGCCATGAGCGCTACCTGCGTTCCGGGGTTGTGCAGCGTAACGGTGATGTGCAGCTTGCCCTCGGCATCATGCCGGGTAGCCTTCGCCTCCAGCCTGATTGTCTTCAGCGAATTGAGCGCCTGTAGATCGTCTGGCCGCTCTGAAGTGCCACGCCAGTAGAAGTTATCCGACAGCAGCTTGCCATGTGCGTCTTTCAGCTCAAGTTTGACGAAGTTCACGTCTGTGAGCCCCTTCGGACGCTCCTCGGGGCCTACCAGGGATGCCAGATCGATTGCCGAGCTTGCAGGTCCGGTGACGGGCATCTCGCGCTTCATGACTTCTGTGCCGTCCAGATTGTAGATGGACGCATAGGCTATTGCGCCGGTCAGGACCTGTGGCAGATTGTTGATCACTTCGACGGAGCCGGTCAGTTCATTGAGCTGGATATGCACCATCTCTCCAGCCTTTTTTGCACCGAAGAGCGAAGAGTTGGCTTCGAGATCGTGGTGGTAGAACTGCCATACAAAGCTCGGCTGCGCAGGGTTGCTCATCCAGGTAATGATCGCGGTTGAGGGATTGAAGAGCTTCGCATTTCGTCCCTCGTACATGGCTCGATAGGCCTCGTAGTTTGCGAGTTGGCTCTTGCGCACGAAGTCGGCCATATTGGCCAGCTTGCCGTAGCGGTCTGCGAGCGTTTTGGGATAGGTGTCTCCGTGCGAAGCACCCCTGGCGAGATCATGCTCGGCCCAATCGTCGTTGATCTGCTCCCAATCCTTCTGCGGCATCATGCCCTGGAGCGACTCGATCGTCGGAATGGACGAGCTGCCAATCTCCGTCTTGAAAGCCTCAGTGAAGATGTAATACTCGCGTGGCGTACGCCACCAATATGGGCCGCCTGAGTTGACTCCTGCGCCGGATGTGGAGCTCGGCTGATAGCGACGCGTCGGTTCGAGCTCGGCCATCAGTATGCGGAGCTGATCGTCGATCTCCTTGGGCGGAAAGCCTTCATTGCGCGCGCACCAGATGGCGATGGCCGGGTGGTTGCGATAGCGCAGAATCTTATCGCGCACATTGGCCATATACGTCGGCAGATCGGTGGGATTCGGTCCATCGGATGGATTGGGCTGGAAGAACTCATCCCATAGCAGAATGCCGTACTTGTCGCACAATTCGTAGAAATCTTCGCCGGTGCTCTGCCCTACCCAGTTGCGAATCATGTTCATGTTCGCAAGCTGGTGCATGCGAATCTCGGCCTCAAGGCGCTCGCGTGGAATGCGCTTCATCGCCTCATCGAGGCCCCAGTCACCGCCTCGAATGAATACCTTGACGCCATTCACAGAGATGGTGAGGTTCTCGGAATCGGGCACAGAATACGAAATCTTGCGAACGCCGAATTGCAGCGTCTGTCCGTCGGAGATTTTGCCTGCCACGTCAAAGCTCAGATGCAGCGAATAGAGATTCTGCGGGCCGTATCCGTTCGGCCACCATAACTTTGGATTCAGCAGATGGAGCGCCTTGAACTCCGCCGGTTCGAACTTGACGATCTGTGAGGCATGAGGAGCGAGTTCGACTGATTTTTCTACAGAGACATCGCCAAAGCTGGCCTTGAAAACGCCCTTCTCCGCCTTGCCTGTAACATTTTCAACTGTTGCCGAAATAGCCACATCGGCAGAGTCTGTCCTAGGCAGTGGAAGGTCTGTGGTGACGAGCGGATCCTTGACGGTGACCGGACCGGTTGCAGAGAGAAAGACCTTTTCCCAGATGCCGGAATCCCTATCGCGAATCGCAGGAATCCAGTCCCAGCCGATAGTTGAAAGAAATGTCGGTCCATCGATTGCCGTGATGCCGCCATTGGGGCCGAGTCCGTTCGCGATGGTGTGCTCATGCGGATCGCCGGGATGGGGCTGGGGTGTGATCAGAACTGCCAACGCAGCCCGTTCGCCGGGCCGGGCCAGTTCGGATATGTCGAAGACGCCGCGCTTGAAAGCGCCCGTCATCGAGCCGATCTTCTTGCCATTTACCCACACATCGGCGGAGTAGTTGATGCCATCGAAATTAAGCCAGACCTGTTGCCCTTTGTAGGCCACTGGCACCACAAAGGTAGTCCGATACCAGTACGAACTCTTGTTCAACGTCTCTGGAATTCTGTCAGGCCGATTGTTTTCGCCATAGAGCGGCTCGGGGTATACTCCGGCCTTTACCAGCGAAGTCAGCACCGTGCCGGGAACGACGGCGGGATACCATCCCTGCGACTTGTATTGGACTGAGGCGATCGCCGCACCCGCATCGGCACTGGCCTGGGGCACCTTGGCCGCGTCCTGCAACTTCCACCCGGACGAGAGAACGAATTGCTCCGGTTGAGATGTAGCAGCCACTGCGTGCGGAACAGCGAACAATACAAATGCAGCAGCCAGAACAACGAGCGATACTTTCTGAACAGAAATCCGCAAGGATGTACCCCTTCATTTCACAACATGTTTTACCGGAATAATCTTAACCGTTGGAGCATGACCTGTACCGCTGCAATCTTTGCGCAGCTTGATCATGGGCGGGGAGTGTGGCTCTTGCCCGCAGCAGGAACAAGAGGGGCAGAAGGATTTATGATCTTCACTTCAAAAATTCTGGGCCACTGCTTGCCTGTAACAAAGATTCGATCGCGCTGTGCGTCATAGGCAATCCCATTCAACACGGACTCACCATTGATTTTTTCGGTCTCTGGCAGGATGCCGGTGAAGTCGATCCAGCCAATAACGTGGCCGTCGCGTGGAGAGATTCTCGCGATCAAATCTGAGTGCCAGACATTGGCGTAAATCTCACCATGAATGTACTCCAGCTCATTCAGTTGACTGATGGATTTGTTGCCGTCTTTGACCGCGATGTGACGAATCTCTTTGAATGTCTCCGGATCGCGAAAACGCAGGATATCCGTGCCGTCACTGGTGATGATCTCTTTTGCTGTACGCGTCATGCCCCAGCCTTCGCCGGTATATGCAAACTGCTTGATCAGCCGAAGCGAGAAGCGATCGTAAACAAAGCAGATGTGCGATTGCCACGTCCATTCATACAGATTGGGGCCCCAATCTATGATTCCCTCGCCGAAGTATGGCGCAGGCAGATCACGGCGCTGCAACACCTTGCCGCTGTCAGGCTGAATGGCGAGCACTGCCGAGTGGCCTTCCAGCCCTGTTCCTTCATAAAAAAGCCCGTCGCGGTAGAACAGCCCTTCGGTATAACTCTCCGTCGAATGCGGATATGTTGCGACGATCTTGTAATGCGCAACTGGAGCAGCCGGACTGCAAGCCGGTAAGAGAATGGCACAGAGCGCAACAGCCCTGAATAACGATAACGATAGGGTGCGAACGGAAAAAGCGGTCATCGTGCTCCACGATAACAGAGCCTCCCCGCTGCAAGAAATCCGGCAGTCTCATGGCCGACGAGCAGCAAAAATCCCGAAGCAAAAACTTCGGGACTTTTACTGCGCCTGCATGTACAGCTCTGGTCTAAAAATCCGTTGAAAGGCTCAACTCGCGCCACTTCAGGTCAGACTCGGCACGAATTCTATCTCCCTGTTCTGCCGCACGTACCGCATCGCTGCCCAGGAGTAGTCGCAGCGGTGGTTCAGGCACGCTCGTAATGTACAGGATTGCCGCAGCAGCCTTTACTGGATCGCCAGGCTGCTTGCCGTTATAGTCGCGCTGGAAGCGGGCCGTCTTGCCTACCGTGGCATCGTATTCGGGACGCCCTTCGTGCAGTGCCGAGGAAGAGCCTGCGAAGTCCGTGCGGAAGCCGCCTGGTTCGATGATGGTGACTTGAACGCCGAGCGGCCCGACCTCTTTGGAGAGCACTTCGGAGAAGCCTTCTACGCCCCACTTCGCGGCTGCATAGGGGGCTCGCCCGATGGGCCCCAACCTGCCTCCAATCGAAGAGAACTGAAGGATATGGCCAGCGCCCTGTTGCCGCATGAGAGGGAGCGCCGCCTTGGTGACGTTGATGACACCGAAGAGATTCGTCTCAATCTGTGCGCGAAAATCCTCGATTGTCGTCTCTTCCACCGAATTTACATCGCCGTAGCCTGCATTGTTTACGAGCACATCCAAGCGCCCAAAGGCTTCAACTGCGACATTGATCGCATCCTCCGCGGCTTGAACGTTTGTCACATCCAGCGCAATGGTACGCACTTGATCGCCGTATTGTTTTGAAAGATCCTCAAGCTGCTCCGGGTTGCGCGCGGTGGCTACCAGCTTGTGTCCTGCTGCTAGTACCGCTTCGGCAAGAGCACGACCCAAGCCTCGCGAGCTTCCTGTAATCAACCATACTTTTGACTCTGACATTTGTAATTCCCTTCAGTTGGATTTCGCTTGAAACTGTGAGCGCATAAAGGCCATGTACTCGGCCTCCGATGTTTCACGACGCATTTTCACGAGTGGTTCAATATCTTTTGTCGCAACGTAGCGAAGCTGATCTGTTCCATCGGTCGTGGCAAGATAGATCACTTCCGCTACGTCGAGTTCAGTGGCGTGGCGATTGGCACGCAATCCGGCGAACAAAGCTGCGGCTTGCGTAGCGAACTCGTTGTAGTCTGCAATGGTCGAGTTCTGCACTGCTTCCAACTGGCTGCGCTTGCCAAAGTTTGTAGACAATACACCACCAGGCTCGATCATCTTTACCTGGATATTCTGAGAAGCGAGTTCGTAAGAGAGCGCCTCTGAAAAACCTTCCAGGGCAAACTTGCTTGCACAGTAAAGCGATAGAACTGGAAGCGCGAAGACTCCTGCGCCTGAGCCAATGTTGAGAATTACACCGCTCTTGTTGCTGCGGAAGTGCGGCAGGATGGCGCGTGTCGTATCCATCACGCCAAAGACATTTACGTTGAACTGCTGCAGCACCTTTTCGCGTGGAGTGGTTTCGAAGATGCCTGCCAATCCGAAACCGGCGTTGTTTACGAGCGCATCGATCTTTCCAAAGCGTGCGATGCCTGCTTCAATTGCAGAGGTGATGCTGGCTGCATCTTCCACATCCAGGCGTGTGATAAAGATGTTCGGATTGGATGCGAGCTCGCTTCCCGCGTCTGGGTTGCGCATGGTTGCGATGACATTCCAGCCCTGCTGTGCGAAGTATTGCGCCGTCGTCTTTCCGATGCCTGACGATGCTCCTGTAATCAAAACTGTTCGGCTCATCCTCAATCTCCTTTTAAGTTTTAAGTTTCCCAAACTATAGATCGAATGTTCGTTCTATTCGATTCACAAAAACATAGTGAACCCAAACAAGGTACGAACTGTATTTATTTTAAATCGAACGTTCGTTCTATTGCGAGAATAAACTATCAATCCGCAGCAATTGCCTTCCATATAGCTTCGGCAACCTTTTTCAAGGCCTCTGGTTTGATTGCGTCTTCCTTCTGGGCGAGTCGCGCGGCAAGATTAAATGTAAGTTCTTCAATGACAACCTTCGGTAGATCCCGCAACACTCCGCCCTTGCTCCTGGGCCGAAAGAGCTTCTCGTATTGCCGCCTGGCGATATTGAGCGCCTCATTATCCTGGTCTGGAGTTTCAATTGCATCCGACGAATTGCAGAAGGATGAGTTGAGATAGAGATCGAGGAACCTTGTCTCCCGGCTATGGGAACGATAAAAATTGTAAGCCCGAATCCACATGGAACAGAAGGCCTCTTTAGGAGTCAGATTCGGCGAATATTCTGCCAGCATCACATGCCTTTTTGCAGAGCGAATCTTCCTGTAAAGAGCGTGGATGATATCTTCCTTGCTCGGAAAATAATGATAGATCACGCCGGCGCTGGCGCCTGAGCGCTTCGATACCAACGACATCGGAGCGTCATGAAAGCCACGCTCTGAGATGAGATTGAGCATCGCGTCCAGGATAGCTTCCTTCTTATCTACCCTGGGAGGCGCGGCTTTCTCTATTTTTTGTATCTTGCTCGATTTCACAGGAAACCTCGAACGTTCATTCTACTGAAATGCTGGGCGATCCATGCAGGAAGGCCCGAAGCATTTGAGCTTCGGGCCTTGGGTGTAGCAATTGACTGCAATTACTCTGCGGCTGTTTCGATCAGCTTGGTGGTGGCAACGGTCCAGTTCGGATCGCCGACCTTGAAGCGTGCGAAGCGGCGTACGGTGATGTTCTCACCAAGCTTGCCGACCTTCTGCGCGATCAGTTCCTTGATCGAGAGCGACTGATCCTTGATGAAAGGCTGCTCAAGCAGGCAGACTTCTTCGTAGAACTTGGCCATCTTGCCCTCGGCGATCTTTTCTACTACCGCGGGCGGCTTGCCTGTGGCAGCAGCCTGCGCTTTGTAGATTTCGCGCTCGCGGTCCAGATCCTCGGGAGTAACATCTTCCGGCTTTACGAACTTGGGGTCCGTGGCCGCGATGTGCATCGAGATATCCTTCAGCAGGTTCTGAAAGTCATCGGTACGTGCAACGAAGTCGCTTTCGCAGTTCACTTCAAGCAGAACACCGATCTTGCCGCCTGCATGAATGTAGGTGCCTACGGCGCCTTCGTTGGTGCTGCGGGTGGCCTTCTTCTGCGCTGAAGCCATGCCACGCTTGCGGAGGACTACGAACGCCTCCTCGATGTCGCCCTTGGATTCCTGCAGGGCCTTCAAGCAATCGCCCATCGGAGCGCCGGACTTCTCGCGAAGCTCCTTGACCAGACCTGCGCCAATCTTTTCTTTTTCGGTTGCCGTCGTCATATTTTTCCCCTGTCCCTTAGATTCGTCTCTCGTCAGAAAGTCGCTGACGCAAGAAAAGCGTGGCACTTGTCAACAGGCGGCCACGCTTTCCTCATTGTGCGCGCTTAATGTGCGCCGAAGATTACAGTGCTGTTTCAGCCGCCTCAGGTTCTGCGTCAAGTGCCGAAACAACGCCCGGAGCCTTGCGAATTCCGCCGCCGAGTGCAGCCTCGAGATCGACTACGTCGCCAAGCTCTTCGCCGTCAGCCGATGCATCGATCGAAGAAACTTCCGCCGGTGTTTCGGCTTCTGCTACCTGCTCGAACTGCTTGTCGCCGACGAGATTCACGCCCTCGATCGCCGAATCGGAGATCTTGGAGGTGAACAGGCGAATGGCGCGAAGCGCATCGTCGTTGCCTGGGATCACGTAATCCACAACCGTGGGGTCGCAGTTCGTGTCCACAACGGCGACGACGGGGATGCCCAGCTTGCGGGCTTCGCTCACGGCAATCGCTTCGTTGTTGGAGTCAACGATGAAAAGCGCGTCGGGCAGACGCTTCATGTTCTTGATGCCGGCCAGATTGGCCTGCAGATGCTTGCGCTCGCGCTCAAGCTTGATGACTTCCTTTTTGGTCAGAAGTTCATAGCGTCCATCGGTCGCCATTTCGTCGAGTTCCTGAAGGCGCTTCACAGACTTCTGCACGGTCACCCAGTTGGTCAGCAACCCGCCGAGCCAGCGCTGGTTGATGTAAGGCATCCCCGCGCGGTTGGCTTCTTCGGCCACTGCATCCTGAGCCTGACGCTTGGTGCCGACGAAGAGAATCGTCTTGCCGCCAGCGCACAGGTCGGTGACATACTTCGACGCGTCCTTGAACATCTTGAGAGTCTTCTGCAAGTCGATGATGTAGATACCATTACGCTCGCCGAAGATGTATTCCTTCATCTTTGGGTTCCAGCGCTTGGTCTGATGCCCGAAGTGAACACCTGCTTCGAGCAGCTCCTTCATAGTGATAGTGGCCAATGGGGCTCCTTATATCGTTGCATCCGGGCTGACGTTCGTCTTGTCCGGATTAAGTTCGCTTACGCGAAGATTGTGGTACCTAGCCGAGAACTACTGCTTCCAGCCATCCAGCATAAAAACAAGCCGGACAGACTGGAAGCAGGCAGCTCGAAGCTGAAAGCTATCTCTTCGAGAACTGGAAGCGTGCACGTGCACCCTTCTGTCCGTACTTCTTACGTTCCTTCTGGCGCGCATCCCGCGTCAGGAGGTTTTCCGTCTTCAGCAGATTGCGCAGCTCAGGATTGAAGACCACGAGAGCGCGGGCCGAACCCATTTTCACGGCATCGGCCTGAGCCGAAACTCCACCGCCCTTGACCGTGGTGATTACGTCAAAGGTAGAAAGCAGCTCAGTCAATACCAGCGAACGCTTGGCAGCAACACGCTGCTGCTCGGTTACGAAATACTCTTCGTAGCCTTTGCCGTTAACCTTGAAAGCACCCGTTCCGGGGCGCAGAAAAACACGAGCGATCGCCGACTTGCGACGGCCCGTTCCGTAGTACTGAACCAAATCTGCCATGAACGTTTATTCTCTCCGGGGCTTCTGCAACCCCTAAAACCAGAATTCCTGAAAATTGTTATGCCTGAATCTCGAGCACTTCCGGCATCTGCGCTTCGTGAGGATGCTTGTCGCCGCGATAAACCTTGAGCTTTCCGCCCATGGCGCGACCCATCTTCGACTTCGGCAGCATGCCCTTCACTGCTTCTTCAATGATCTTTTCGGGGCGGCGATTCAACAGGCGCGTGAAGGACTCTTCGCGCAGTCCGCCGGGAAAGCCGGTGTAGCGGCGATACAGCTTCTGCTGTGACTTGAGGCCGGTCAACCGAACCTTCTCTGCATTGATGACGATTACGTGATCGCCCATATCAATGTAGGGGACATACTTAGGATTATTCTTGCCGCTCAGCACATTGGCTGCCTGGGTTGCAAGACGGCCCAGGGTTTTGCCACTGGCGTCCACCACAAACCACTTGCGGTTAATCTCTTTCGCGCTCGGAATATAAGTCGACATCTCGCTCCTACTTCTCAAATCCAACAAAAACTTGCGTGCCATGACCGAATGCAGCCATAAACCAGCACAATTTGCCCACGCCAAAAACGGCGGGGCCATTCCTGAAACCCACGGCTAAACAATCCTGTTCGCGTGAGATGCGCTGGACCCTTCCGGGTCTTTAACTTTCCGATCGGGCCTTGACATCTAACCAGGCTCGCCTCTGAAAGGTGGTGTATTTCTGCTTCAGCTTCCTGGGTTTTCTCTGAAAGCCAAGGGCGAGGTGCAAGCACATCGAGCCATTGCCACAAAAACCATAGAACGCTTAGAACTACTGTTCAGCAGACGCAACACCGCGCAAGGACTTCAGAATACCCGAATTGCAGCGCAGAGTCAACGGAATCGAAGGCCTGGTATTGGGTCAGTTTGGGGCAATTTTCCTTCCGGGAAAGAAAGGAGAAGCAGATTCCCTTCGGGAATGACAGCCAGAAGGGCAACGGCAAGGGCAAGGCAAGTACAACGGCAAAGGCCAGATAGACAGCGGCTAGGGCCAAAAGGACAGCGACAAAGCCGGTGGCTATCCCGCCAAGGGTGCGCCATACTCGGCAAGCAACATTTCGATTTACCTGCCCTGCGCGTTGATTTGGCTGAAGATGCCGTCTAATTCCACGTAAAGTGGCGCTCCGGTCACTGTAAGACGCTTTGCTTCAATCCAGTCCGGCCCTGAGCACATACGCCCGGTTCTGGTCTTTGGATCGACGATCCAGACTGTCTCGACGCCCATATCGCGGTAATCCTGGGCGCGTTCCTGCGTGTCGGAGTAACTATCATCCGGGGACAAAATTTCAATGACCAGCAGCGGCGGATCGGTCAAGATGTCTGGCTGTGGACCAGTCGCCAGAACAACCAGGTCCGGTATTCTGACCCTGCTCTGCGAAACCTGCACCCGTTGTTCTGTGCTGACCAGAACACCCCACTCATTCTCGTGGGTTCCGAACCAGATGGCCAAAAGTGCTTGAACCCTAGCATGTTCCCACTTGCCCACGTTCCGCTCCCGGATCTCACCGTCCACATATTCGCGATCAGGCCGATAGCTGGTATCGAGATACTCGCTCAGAGGGATGTGTGTGATAGCGCCCATAATTCGGGATCGTAGCATAGGTTCGCGTCCATTGCTTGCAGGATCGTCCCTATAAAGATCTTGCGGCAAGCCGCAAAGTTAGTCTGCATTCTGCCCGATCGTGTCGGAGACGCGCACCATATTTCGCCCCTCATGCTTGGCCCGATACAGGGCGTCATCCGCGGCCTTAATCAGCAATGTCTCGTCTGAAGAATTGTCCGGCCGGATCGTAGCTACCCCGACGCTGATGGTCACAATCCCCGGTTGGCGTGCAAAATGAGCGAGATTCGCATCCGCGACCGCCATTCGAATCAGATCTGCGATGATCACTGCTCCCTCAGCGCCTGCTCGCGGCAGAATCACTGCGAACTCTTCGCCTCCGTATCGTGCAGCAAGATCCGCACCTCGCAATGGAGCCTTGGCCAGAATCATGCCGATCGTTCGCAGGCAGGCATCTCCGGCCACATGCCCGTAATGATCGTTGTATAGCTTGAACTGATCCACATCGATCATCAGCAGGGAGAGATATCCATGCTCGCGGATGGCCCGCCGCCACTCGCGCGCCAGTTGCTTGTCAAAGGTTCTACGGTTGGCGATGCCGGTAATGTGATCGATCCCGGCGAAGGTGTCCGCCTCCTGGTAAGCCTGGGTCAACTCCTGTTCGAGCCGGTCTCGTTCTGCCAGGGCAGCCGAAACGGAGTATAGAACCACCAGCGAAACACACAAGAAGCATTGCAGCAGAAATATGCTGTGCAGCAGCGGGCCTACGTGCCCTGCCGAAGCAGTACGCGCTATCGGAAAAGGACCGCGGCCATGTGCCGTCAGGTAGGCTGCAGGCACAGCCATCAGAAACAGGCCAATGGCAGCGCCGGAGCTTCCCAGCCGGAAGATGGCCAGCACCTGCAGCGGGAAGAGAATAAAAACAATCGGAAGACCGTACTGCGCGAAGATTGCCACAGAGAGCCCGGTCAAGGCGAACAGGATTGCGATGGTTTCATACCGCTTGCCTGGAGCGAGCAACGACGTGAGCTCCTCCGGCTGAATCGCCAGCACCAGCGGGGTCATGATCGCAATTCCGATTGCATCGCCCACGAACCAATTCACGACGCCAAGAAAGCCCGTTGGATCGCCTTGCAGCATCCGTAGGAGCAGCACAACCAGTGCTGAGGACAGCGGAGCCAGCACCACGCCGATCAGAACAAACCTGCCAAGCGTGCGCAGCTTAGTCAAATCCGGCTGACGCCAACCGTCTCTAGCTAATAATGCCGCTGCCAGTGCTACCTCAACGGTATTGGCCGCCGCAAAGATCAGGGATCGTTCGAGTGGAAATCCGTATATCCGGTGAATGAGTACGCTGGCGACTACACCGCCCAACAGGTAACTGGCCCAGTTACGACGCGGCAGCTTTAGTAAGACTGCCAGCAGGATTCCGTTTGCGGGCCACAGTATGTCTGCCTGGGCTGGCGTTTGCCCCAGGATCACTCCGCCCCAGGACGCAACCAGAACCAGGAGCAACACCGCTAGCCAGAGCATGAGGGAGTCTGGCTTCTTCCAGAAGATCATGTACGTAAGAGCCGACCCCTGGCTAGATTCTTTCTCAGGGATGCTTTCTAAAAGAAGTTGCCCTTCCATGGTGCACCTCCGCGTCCGCAAGAAAGGCAAATCATAACCAAGCATTCTCATTCCGTCCATTTTTATCTGAGGACGAAACGTCTTTGATAACAGAGGCGCCTCCATGCCTCGTAACTACACTTTCTACCTAACTCTTTCTAACTATCTCTTCCTAACTATCCTTTCCTAACTATCCCTTTACCAGACGGCGCTGAAGAGCTTCCAATGTTTGTCCCTTGGTCTCTGGATAGAAGAACAGCACCACCACAAATTGCACTACAGTCATAGCTGCGAAGAAGACAAACGGAGCACCGCCAGACTTAGCCGCGAGGATTGGAAAAATAAGCGCAATCGCCGCGTTCATGATCCAGTGAGAACTATTGCCAACGCTCTGGCCTTTACTGCGCACGACGTTGGGGAAGACCTCGCCGATATAGACCCAGATCACCGCTCCCTGTGAAACGGCGAAGAACCCGATGTATGCGATCAATAGCCAGAGCAGCGCAGCCTGATGCGATTGCGTGAAGAAAACATAGGCTACTCCCGAGAGGCAAATTGCTGTTCCAGCCGCACCAATCAGCAGCAGCGTCTTGCGCCCGAGGCGATCGATCAAGGCCATGCCGATGAGGGTGAAGAGCAGGTTTGTCGCGCCAATCGCAATGGCCTGCACGTCTCCGGACATCTGACTGAAGCCTGCAGCGGCAAAGATATTGTTCAGGTAATAGAGAATGGCGTTTATACCCGCCAACTGGTTGAAGGCTCCGATGGTGATTGCGAGGAAAAGCGGGAAGCGGTATTTCGCCTGGAAGACCGGCTCGTTGGCAACGGCATGGCTCTCGCGCAGAGCCTGTTGAATATCGGCCAGTTCAGCTTCAGGGTTAGGGTCGCCCATCAGGCGCAGAACTTCCTTGGCCTCATCAATGCGGTCCTTTGAGACAGACCAGCGCGGGCTGCGGGGAATTCCAAACAGCAGCACCAGGAAGAGCAGAGCTGGAATCGCTGCGACTCCGAGCTGTACTCGCCATTCCAGCGGTCCGAGATGCAACAGGCGAATTCCGAAGTTGGAGGCATAGGCGAGCAGAATGCCGATGACGACGTTGATCTGGAAAGTCCCAACCATGCGGCCGCGCCATTTGGCAGGAGCGAGCTCCGTAATATAAACCGGGCCCAGCACCGAAGAAGCACCAATGCCCAGCCCTCCCAGAAAACGAAACGCCAGCAGGGCTGGCCAGTTCCACGCCAGTGCGCACCCCAGCGCCGAGATGACATAGAAGATCGCAGTAATCCGAAGCGTTTCACGTCCGCCAATCCACTGGCCGATTGAGCCTGCAAACATGGCTCCGACAACGGTGCCCGCAACGGCAATGAATACAGTGAATCCCTGCGTCCGATCCGTAAGGTGGTAGAGATGAGTGAGCGCTCCGATTGCTCCCGCTATCACTGCCGTGTCAAATCCAAAAAGCAGGCCGCCCAGTGCGCCACTGACGGTTGCCTTTACAAGATAGAAGTTGGGTCGCATCGCTCTCCCGTGGTCAAAACAGACGTTTCAGGAACATGGGCCATCATACATGCCGACTAATGGTGATGTACCGATTATGGAAACGATACCAAACCTTGCGGCAATGCGTTAACCCGCCACCGTGCCAGGTATGTTCTGACCATGGAAATTCTTTGAATTTGGGCCAATAAGTCCGGAAACTTTTAAATTCGTTCTAAAGTGGTCAACTTTGCACTCTTCTGCAAGTAGAATGCTCCAAGGCTGGCGGCACTATGCCTGATTGATCGATGTCCGTTGCCGCAGCCAGAAAGGAACTTTACTTTCGTGCGTTTTCTTAATCCATTTGCTCTTCGGCACCGTTCTGCCGCGCTCGCTGCCTCTCTTCCAATGATGGCTGCGCTGTTGCTTCCCACAGTTACGTTCGCCGACACGATCACGCTGAAGAATGGCGATCATCTCACAGGAACAGTTACCCAGCTTGCGGGTGGCAAACTCACCCTCACCACAAGTTATGCAGGCGATCTGACAATTACCTTTGACCAAGTAACAGACGTGAAGCTCGACAAGCCAGTTGTGCTCTCCAGAACGAACAAGGTCGGCAAGAAAACCGAGACTAAGACATCCAACATATCGGGCATCGAGCGCACGAACTCCGGTTTTACCGTGACGACGCCCAGTGGCACTGAGCCTGTGCCTGCTGCGGAGCTGACCACCCTGCGCACTACAGCCGGCGAACAAGCCTACCAGGCATCGCTGCATCCCGGATGGCTCCACGCATGGACAGGCGCGGCCAATGTCAGCTTTGCCCTGGCTCGCGGTAACAGCAACACGACGACTCTAGGCCTGGGAGCGGCGTTCACACGGCCTACCCCCACGGACAAGACATCGCTCTACTACAACGAGATCTACACGCATGATGGTCTGGCGGACGCAACGACGGCCAATAACAACTCTGCCGGTGCGCGGTACGACCATAACCTCAACCCCAAATACTTCGGCTTCGGCACTGGCGATTTCTATACAGACGCACTCCAGGAGCTGGACCTGCGTGCCGTTCTCGGTGGTGGACTTGGCTGGCATGCGATTGCAAAACCCAAGCAGCAGTTGGACATCCTCGGTGGACTTGTCTGGACGCATGAAAGCTACAGCGCTGTTCCTGCCAACGATACGACCACGCCAATTACGCCCGTGGTGCCGCCCCAGGTCAACAGTTTTGCTGCCCTCGATTTTGGAGAGCAGTACAGCCGCCAGATGGGGTCGAACAGCACCTTTACCGAACAGGCTTACATCTTCCCAAATCTAGCCGACACCAGCCAGTTCCGCTTCACTCTAAACAGCGTGCTGAGCACGAAGATCAAGTCTTTTCTCAGTTGGCAGACCGCAGTCAACGATGTCTACGTCACCAACCCTCCGTCCGGAACCAAGGATAATGACTTCATCCTGACGACCGGCCTTGGCTTCACCTTTAGCCGGAAATAAACAATCGGACAGGAGCGGGCAGGGAGAAACGATCTTTTCCTGCCTGCTCATGCCCAGCCCGGCTCCCGTGTGTAAGCAATAATCCTCTGAAATTTATAATTATCCTTAAGTAAAGCGATATATCTAGCCAAACTCCCCCCTCTCGCGTTACATTTCTTCCGATAAGTTTTTAAAACTATTTCGGTGCCAGGTCTTCGCAAGAAGGAGAACTCCACGATGAAATCCAATCGCTCGCTTACCCTGCTTCCCTATGCTGTCCTGCTGGGTGTTTTTGCATTGCCGTGCGCTGCGCAACAGCCCGACTATCTCAACACGCAACTGACGCCTGAGGCCCGCGCTCACGATCTTGTCTCCCGCATGACGCTGGATGAAAAAGCATCGCAGCTTGAGGACTGGGCGCCTGCGATTCCGCGCCTCGGCATCCCCGACTACCAGACGTGGAATGAAGCCCTGCATGGGGTTGCGCGCGCAGGGTATGCGACCGTATTTCCGCAGGCTATCGGCATGGCGGCTACCTGGGACCCGAAGATGGTGCATACCATGGGTGACATCATCTCCACCGAAGCGCGCGCCAAGTATAATCAGGCTCAGCGCGAGGGCAATCATCGGATCTTCTACGGCCTCACCTTCTGGTCGCCGAACATCAACATCTTCCGTGATCCTCGCTGGGGACGCGGGCAGGAGACCTATGGCGAAGACCCGTTCCTGACCAGCAGGATGGGAGTCGCCTTCGTCACCGGTGTGCAGGGAGATGATCCGGACCATCCGAAAGCCGTGGCAACGAGCAAGCATTTTGCCGTGCACAGCGGACCCGAATCGCAGCGCCATACTTTCGACGTGCATCCAAGCCAGCGCGATCTCGAAGAGACGTATCTGCCCGCCTTCCGCGCAACGGTCGTGGATGGCCACGTCAAGTCAGTGATGTGCGCCTATAACGCCATCGATACCTTCGCGGCCTGCGCCAATAAAAATCTTCTTCAGGATCATCTGCGCAAAGCATGGGGTTTCAATGGCTTCGTCGTCTCCGATTGCGCAGCCATCATGGACGTCTTCAACGGCCATAAGAACGCGCCTGACATCCTGCATGCCGCCGCGATCTCTATTGAAGCAGGGACTGATCTTTCGTGCAGCATCTGGGCGCCGGGATTCAACACGCTCGCCGATGCGGTCCGCCAGAAGGTCGTTTCAGAAGACCTGATCACGCGCTCCGCCGAACGCCTGTATACCGCGCGCTTTCAGCTTGGGCTCTTCGATCCACTCGGATCCAATCCGCTGGACAACATTCCGTTCAACGTAAACGACTCCGAAGCAGACAGCTTTCAAGCGATGAAAGCCGCAGAGGAAGCGATTGTTCTGCTCAAGAATGACGGCACGCTTCCCTTCATGGAGACACCTGCCAAAATTGCGGTCGTGGGCCCGGAGGCAGACCTGCTGGTCGGCCTGGAGGGTAACTACAACGGAGTTCCCCGCATGCCGATTGAGCCGATCGACGGCATTGTCGATCAGTTCCCTGGATCGCAGATTCACTATGCGCAGGGCAGCACCCTGGCCGAGGGGGCGAAGGTTCCAGTGCCGCGTACGGTCTTCAACAACGGCACCGGATTGTTGACCGAGTTTTTTGCCACTCCTGATTGGACGGGCCGTCCGGTAGCCACGCGCACCGAAGCTGGCATTCAGGACAACTGGGGCGATTCGCTTCCTGTCGACGAACTCGACACGCACACCTACTCCGTGCGCTGGAGCGGGGCTTTGGCTGTTCCCGCTGCGGGTCATTACACCTTCAGCATTGAGCCTGAGGATGCTTTTCCCTACTCGCCGAAGGATAGCTTCCGGCTGACGCTCGACGGCAAAGTTCTGGCCGAGGGCGACCTTCGTAAAAAGATTGATATCTCGGCCATGGGTAACTTCAAATCCGCTCCGGGAGCATCGCCCAGCGCGCCGCCGATCATGAACGGCAATGCTCCAGCCGTGGTCTCTGTCGACTTTGCCGACACCACTCCGCATGAGTTCAAGCTGGAATACAGCCACACCGGCGATCAGGCCGGCGGCGGACTCTATCTCAAGTGGGAAGCACCAGCCCAGGCCCAGCTCGATGAAGCCGTTGCTGCTGCTAAGAAATCCGATGTGGTGGTCGCGTTTGTCGGGCTTTCTCCGCAGTTGGAAGGCGAAGAAATGCCGATCAAGATTGATGGCTTTGCGGGCGGCGACCGCACCAAGATCGCACTGCCTGCAGCCCAGCAAAAACTGCTTGAAGCTGTCGCAGCAACCGGCAAACCAGTCGTCGTTGTGCTGATGAGCGGCAGTGCAGTTGCGCTTCCCTGGGCCAAAGATCACGCCGCTGCGGTACTCGAAGCATGGTATCCGGGCGAGCAGGGCGGAGCCGCGATTGCACGCACTCTTGCCGGAATTAACAATCCCGCAGGTCGCCTGCCTGTCACGTTCTATAACAGCGTGGACGATCTGCCCGCCTTTACCGACTACAGCCTCAAGGGACGCACCTATCGTTACTACACAGGCAAGCCGGAGTGGGGATTTGGTTATGGTCTTAGTTACTCCAGCTTCAAGTACGGGCCGGTGAAGCTATCCGCACCCAGCATTCAGGCCGGTCAACCTTTGAGTGCAACTGTCAGCGTCACCAACCTGAGCAAGATAGGCGGCGACGAAGTGGTCGAAGCCTACCTCAAGACACCACAGACTGAGGGACCGATCCACTCGCTGGCGGCCTTCCAGCGTATTCATCTACAGGCGGGAGAGACACGGGAAGTGACTCTTCATATCAATCCCCGCCAACTCTCCAGCGTCGATGACAAGGGTGAGCGCAGCGTGTTAGCCGGCAAATATCAGCTCACAGTAGCATCAACTCAACCCCAGGAAACGGCAGTCAAATCTGCTGCCGACTTCACCGTCACCGGTTCGCAGGCGTTGCCTCGCTAACCGCATCAACGTATCAAGGCTCATAAATGGGGATACCCGGATCTCGCAATTGAGATTTGGGTATCTTAAGTTGCCTCTCATCTTTGAAATGAGGTGCCATTTCATTGGCTACGGAAACAAAACAAGTTAGGATTATCCCGTGAGTCGCAAAGGTAGCCGCACAACCGTTCCCAGCAAACCCGATATTCGCACCGTGGCAGCATTGGCCAAGGTCTCGATTGCCACCGTCTCACGCACGATCAACTCCTCGCCCGCCGTCAGCCAGAAGCTATCGCAGCGCGTCTGGCAGGCCATCGAGCAGTTGAATTATTTTCCGAACACCCATGCGCGCAGCCTGGTATCAGGCCGCAGCCGCATTTTCGGCATCATTGTTGAAAACATTACCAATCCCTTCTTCCCCGAGCTTATCTCCAGCTTTGAAGAAATCGCCGTCGCTCACGGCTACGAAATCCTGGTCAGTTCCTCCAACATTAACTCCGCGAGCCAGCTCACCAGTTGCGTCCGGCGCATGCTTGAGCGCAAGGTCGAGGGCGTTGCGGTTCTGACCTTCGGCAGCGAGGAGTCGGTACTCGATCAACTCTCCATCCATAACATGCCGATTGTTCTGGCCGAGTTTCACCTTGACGATCCCAAGGTCAGCACGATCCTGCTCGACTATTCAGCAGGTATTCAGGCCGCCGTTCAGCACCTCGTCGGGCTTGGCCATAGCCGTATCGGATTTCTAGCCGGCCCACACGAACTCCACTCCGCCGTCACCCGCGTCAAGGACTTCCAGAAGTCCATGGCAGACGTTGGTCTCTCGGTCCAGAAGAGCTGGATCATCGAATGCGATCACACGCTCAAAGGCGGCGTTGTCGGGTTTGAAAAACTGACCGCGCTTCAAAACCGTCCAACTGCGGTCATCTGCTCCAACGACATGACGGCTATTGGAGTGTTGCGCGCTGTTTACATGACTGGCCTGCGCGTACCTGAAGATCTTTCCGTCATCGGCCTCGACGATATCGACTTTGCCGAGTTCACTTTGCCGCCGCTCACGACAATTCGCCTGTCGCGACAGGAGTTGGCGAAAGCCGCGTTCGATGCACTATTACTGCAGGCTGAGAATGCAGCCAATGGTCCGAACGCAGCACAAGTCATCCAGCGTGAGTTTCTGGTCTCGACCAGTTTGGTAGTCCGCGGCTCAACTGCCGGGCCCAGCCCCGACTAAGGTCGGACTAAGCCCCTACAAGGCGATGCAGGACTAAATCAGGCAACCCGGCGTTTCGTCGCGAACTCATACGAAGCATCGCGCCGTTCTTTTTCTCGCAGGCGTTGCACGGCATCATGACTTCGCCAGGCAGCCGTGCGCCGATCGGGAAAGACCTCCGCATCGCCAAACCGAACCACTGCTGTAAATCGCTCCGTTCCAAGAACCCTCATCAGGTGCGGGAAGAACGATTCATCTCCAAACCAGCAAAAGTGGCTCTCGGCAATATCCGCCGTCCATGGCTCGTAAAAGATTGCCGCTGGAATCACGGCCAGTCCCGCCTCGATCGCCGGTGCAAACAGCGTGGAGTGAAAGCGCTGTACTTCACTGCCATCCGTGCTTGTCCCTTCGGGAAAGAGCAGGACCGGCACCCCTGAGTCCAGCCGCAGCCCCATCGACTCTGCTGTATCCCACGCACTCAGACGGCTACCGCGATCGACGAAGATTGTTCCACCCAACCGCGCCAGGAAGCCAAATGCTGGCCAGGAGGCGATCTCGCTCTTCGCTACGAACGCGCATGGCAGAGCAGCACTGCAAATCGCGATATCCAGATAACTGAGATGGTTGGCGACAATCAGGGTCGGGCCATTCGGCAATGGGCCCTCGACTCGGTAGCGAATGCCCATGGACGCCAGCGTGATCCGCCCACAAAACTGCATCCACTCCGCCCGTTGATGCGGAGAGATAGGACCGCGAAGGCGCGTGAGACCGAAGCGCAGCCAGCACACCATGAAAGAAAGAAACAGGACCAAGCCGCTTCGCGCGGCCCTTCCATTCACTGGGTCAGCGGCGCCAGGAAGCGGTTCCGCGCAGACGACGAAATCGTACGCAGATCCAACAGCGTCAGGAAATCGATCGTCCCAAACTCCTTATCCCAGGCGGGAGCGCTGCAAATACGCGCTCCAATTGCCAGATACGTCCTGAGCAATTTCGGCACCTTTACAGCTTCCTCCGAGCTTTCATTCACAACAGCATCCGGGCACTCAAACCCACGCATGGGGATCGTTTCCAGCTCCTGCGCAACGCGATAGTTACCAAGCTGGCGATACATTCCCCAGCCCTCGCGCGGGTCTACTGAATTCAGCGAGGAGCACCCAATCAAATAACGCAACTGCATGTCTGTGGCGTACTGTGCAATTCCGCGCCAGAGCAGGGTAAGCACCTCAGGGGTGCGATGTTCGCGATCAATGGCCGCGCGCCCCAGTTCGAGGATCTCTCCACGCATCGATTCATAGATGGAGAGGTCGAACTCCTGCTCGGAGTAGTAGCCCAGGTTTTCGCGCGCAGTGGCTCCGGATTGCATACGGTAAGTGCCCACGATACGCCCATCGGCTTTGTCTTCCACCAGCAGGTGCTCGCAGAAGAGGTCGAACTGATCCGTGTCCAGGCCTGTCTCGTACGAGGACTCAAGCCCTTTGCCTAGTTCTATATTGAAGACTTTAAAACGCAAACGGCAGATAGCATCGCGATCCACTACGGACTCAGCCAGCCGGACGCGATAATGACCAACCTCGGCATGAATGCGAGGACGCGGCGGATGAACTGGAGTGCAGGGCTCAACCTCAGCAACCGAACCCGCAATTGGCAAAAGAGCTACCCCGCCACCCGAATAGAAATCCGGGTAGGAGCCAGAAAGCGATACATCCCAAAGCGGTGTGGCAGCCACCGCCGACCTGGAAGCAACTGGAACGCCTGAACGGGTAATCACGCCGACAGTATGGAGCGTTTTCTGCTAAAGGACGGTGAACTTGCTGCAAATACCGTGCAAATTTTCAGCAGTTCCTTATTTAGGAAAACACTGGAAATCGTTGGTTATCTGGATATGACTGCCTGAGAAATACTCCACCTTCCGCTCTCCGCCGAAAAATGTAAAAGGCCCACGCAATGAGCGCGGGCCTCGGGTTAATTCGTATTGCGAAGGTTAGCAGCAACCGCCGGCAATCGAGGGGATCACCAGCACTTCATCGCCATCCTGGAACGCATACTTCTCGTTGCCGAGAAAGCGAATATCTTCCTCGTTTACATAAAAGTTGATGAACTTGCGAACCTCGCCATCCTCGCCACGCAGATGCTGGCGCAGCGCGGGAAAGCGGCCTTCCATATCTGTCACCAACTCCGGCAGGTTCGCCGCATTGCTATCAATCTCGCGAACGTTATTCGTATGTTTCTGAAACGCATTTGGCAACACTACCTTAACTGACATATTCCACTCCCGCGCCCGTTAAGGCCGCTTGCTGTTCTTCGAGATACGTTACAAAATCCGACATACGAGGCCGCACTGGCACGGACTGCTGGTAGGCGCCGGTCAGTACATCCGTGGTCTTGAGGCCGTTGCCGGTAATGCAGCTTACGGTCAGTTCATCGGGCTTGATGCGTCCATGCGCGTAGAGACGAGCGGTGACAGCGGTTGTAACTCCGCCAGCCGTCTCGGTGAAGATGCCTTCAGTCTCAGCCAGTTCCTGGATCGCCGAAACAATCTCGATGTCTGAAACATCCTCGGCCCATCCGCCCGTCTCGCGAATTACGCGAATCGCATACGGTCCATCGGCAGGATTGCCAATCGCCAGCGAGCGCGCAATCGTGTTCGGCCGCTGCGGCTCAATGCCGTCCGCGCCATTCTTCACTGCTGTTGAAATCGGCGAGCATCCAGTCGCCTGGGCACCAAAGAAACGAACATGCTTCTCTTTCACCAGGCCGAGAGCAATCAGTTCGCTGAAAGCCTTTTTGATCTTGGTGATGAGCGATCCGCCGGCCATCGGGACCACTACATTGTCCGGCAGACGCCAGCCGAGCTGCTCGGCGATTTCATAGCCCACGGTCTTCGAACCCTCAGCGTAATAAGGCCGCAAGTTCACGTTCACGAAACCCCAGTTGTACTTCTCCGCAATCTGCGAGCAGAGGCGGTTGCAGTGGTCATAGTTGCCGTCGATGCGAATCAGTGTCGCGCCATAGACCTGCGTGTTCAGGATCTTCGCCGGTTCCAGATCGGCGGGTACGAGGATGTAGGTCTTCAATCCCAGGCGAGCCGCGCCGGCAGCTACTGCGTTCGCCAGGTTGCCTGTCGAGGAGCAGCCGACGGTATCGAATCCAAAGGCCTGGGCATTGGCCAGCGCGACCGCGACGACGCGATCCTTGAAGCTCAGCGTCGGCATGCAGACGGCATCATTTTTGATGTAGAGATTGTTCGCGCCAATGCGCTTGGCAAGACGCGGCGCTTCCACTAGCGGAGTCAGACCGGCAGGAGTCGTGGGAACATAGCTATCCGAAACCGGCAGCAACGCACGGTAGCGCCACATGTTCAGCGGTCCTGCAGAGATGGCATCACGGGTAAAACGGGAGCGGGCATAATCTAAGTCGAAGCTAACTTCCAGGGGAGAAAAACACGAATCACAGATTGACAGCGGCTGATTCTCGTAACACTTGCCGCACTCCTTACATCGCAGTTCATAAGACGCAGTCATAATTCCCTCACAGTGCGAGAGTCGCTGAGTCCGAATACGGGTACGCCTGTCTCGGCTCAAAAGTGAGCAAACTTGAGAGGATTCAATTGCGGAAACGCCCAACCCAAAAACCAGTGCGCTTCCCGAATCTCATGTCCCCCGTTACCGGGCGAGAGTTGACACCGTGATCCTCTGTTGCGGAGGCCGGTTGTCGTGGCGTCGCAGGGCTCGTCCCTCAACCACTCTTCATGAAATCCAAGCCTGTTCCCGTCAGGAACAAACCAGAATATGTATTGTTGATACCATACCCGGCACTCGGGTGCAACCCACCTCGCAGCGAATGGCGTGAAGCGCGCATCCAACGGTCGTCCTTCTTGGTTGGATTGAGAATGCAAAATTGCGCTCAAATTCTGCGATAAACCTGCCCGCGCGACTCGATATCGACAACCAGAAGATTCGGTTCTTTGATCAATAAAAGGATCCTATACCCACCCACGCGGGCGGAACGCTTATCACTCCCCTGCAGCGGATAGGAATTTGTCGGATTCAAAGGATCAGCCGCAACAGCTTCAATCTTTTCGGATATTCGCTTACGGGTTGGTACATCCAGTGCATTGAGGCTTTTTGCAGCGCTTTTTGTCAGAACAATTTCAAGCGGCAACTTCACTGCACAGAAGTCCAGGAGACAACGTTACCCGCGGTCAAATCTGCGAGGGCAGCATCGAACTTGCAAGAGACTTCATCTCGCGTCATCATGGCATCAAGCCAATCAATGACATTTAATATTCGTTCAGAATTCACTTGTAATTGAGTTAGTTGCTTGCCAATCAAGCTTTTTGGCGGAAAGCTGCCTCGGTCCGAGAGAACTCGATTGACTAGCTCGTACATACGTGAGAGATAATCTCGAAAATCCTGGGATCGCTCATTCGATGAATGCTCAGGAAAAGCATGAGCAGGAACTACATATTCTATAAAGTGATCAAATTCATCAAGGGCGCGTGTCGTGTCTCGATTAAGACTCGCAAGCCGCTTATAGATTTGCCAATGCTGAAATAAAGAGGATGCTTTGGCCCCTGGGCGCGCAAGAGCTGCAGCGATTTCGGATGCCTGGGCAAGAGCACCAAATAAGCGTGCATTCCATAGGTCACTTCCAACTTCCATCGCCACGCTAGTAGTCATCGGTCCCTCATCCCTGTGGTCAATTCATTGCCAGACTACTCTCCATAATTCTACCTGACAGTATAACGCCGAGAACTTTCCTTGTCAGTTGGCGTAGAGGCGAACATAATCGACCTGAAAATCGGCTGGAAACTCAGCAGTTGCGTCGGGGTTTTTCGGCCAATCTCCGCCCACAGCCAAGTTGATCAACAGGAAGACACTATCCCCTGTATCGAATGGCCAGACTGGATTTTTGAACTTTGTCAGGCTCTCAGGATTGGTGTAAGTCACATACGGCTTCGAGGGATCATCGACGTAATACGCGACAGAATCCTTCTTCCAGATCATCCCGTAGGTATGCCATCCAGACGCCGTTTGGCCTTCAGGAAAATAGAATTTCGTTCCCAGGCCATCGTCGCCGACGAAGCCTTTTCCGTGTATCGACCCCTCATTCCAATCCGGCTTCAGTGCAGCGTTCACCCGCTCCAGAATGTCCTGCTCGCCTGAGGCTGGCCATCCGACGGTTGCGATGTTGTTGCCCAGCGTCCAGAAGGCAGGCCACATTCCCTGCGCCTCAGGAACCTTCGCCCGAACCTCAAGCCGCCCGTACTGCAGGCTGAACAATCCCTGCGACTTCAGCCGTGCCGAGGTATAGGCGCCGGTCGCGGTTTTACGCGCCACAACATGCAGCAAACCATCCGTGCCGACGTAGGCGTTCGGCTGCGACGGATCGCATGGCGCGGCAGTCGATCCCCATGCGCAGTAATCTTCCAGCTCATGATTGCCAAATCCACTGGAGCCCGTTTCGTAGCCCCAGACCGTCGCATCCGGCTGCTGATTTGCGCTCGTCTTGTTGTCGAACTCATCACTCCAAACCAGCGTTCCCGCTGGAATATTCAGAGCAAAGCTCTTGCGAACGACAGCGCTATCCCGATTGCCAGGAGCCGTCGCGTAGGCCGTTACCGTCGCATTGGAAGTCACCAGAAACGGCGCTTGATAAATTGGCGAAGTCGCAGTCGGCGCCATCCCGTCAACCGTGTAACGCACCGTTGCTCCCGGCGTTGGGCTGGCCAGCGAGACAATGACAGCTCCGTTTTGAGCGGCCTTCGTGCTCAGGATTGGCACGCCGGCCTGCATGGGCGTCTGGGCCGAAGCCGTCAAACTCAGCCCTCCATCCATTCCATCGATACTCAAACCACTGCTCAAACCACTCAGCAAAACAATCGCCAGGACAGACACAACAGCCTTCATCACAGACATCTACCTCCAGATAGCAATGCGCACCAGCAATGCGGACGAGTTCAATTACATCATGCACGCCCACGGTTGCGCAGGGATCAGGATGGAGTTATGACAAAGGGGCCGGACTCAGGGGCCAGGGTTGTGCTCCGGGCTCAGTGTTCAGGCTCAGTATGCAAACTCAGTATTCAGGCTCACAGCGGAGTGCCTGGGAAATGCTGCCGAAACGCGAGTTGCACCCGTTCACTGCCCGAGGACACAACCGCCTGCGCCACCCGGGCTCGTATCTCTGAGGAGTCGTAAACGCGGCTGATTGCCTCCAGCGCCGACGGTGCCAGCCTCGCATCCTCCTCAATCACGTCCAGCAAAAATTCGATTCCCGCACTCAATCGTGTCAGCGCAATTGCGTTGTCCAGCACGGAGCCAAACCATGCGTCCGCACCCTGGCGCCGCCGCGCTACCAGCGCTTTGAGCGCCTCGATGTTGTGTGTATCCGCCAACGAATATGCGGCCTCCGCAGCCGTATCTTCCTCGTCATCCAGAAAATCAGCGACCAGTTCAATTGCGGCGGGGTTGCTGCCTTCAAGAGCGAGCAAAGCCGAAAAGCATACTCCCAGCACTTCAGGATCTTCTTTCCGAAGCAGTACGCGCATCTTCAGCAACAGCGAAGCAGTGGGGCCGCCTGCCAGCCCGATCGCGCGGACGGCTTCCATCCGCACCGTCTTGTCGGAATCAATCAGCGGCTCAAGCAGCAGGTCGAGCAATTCGATATTGTTCAGTCCAGGACACGCGACCAGCGCAAGAGTGCATGTTCCGCGCAACGCACCGGCCGTATCGGACTGCCCGCCCCAGACCGGTTCTTCCTGGTGATGCCGCAGCCCGAGCAGATATACATTCGCATCGCGACACTCCATTTTCACCAATGCCTTGGCCAGTGCGCTCTTCGCCCAGCACTGTGGATCATTCTTCACCGGATCGATAAAAAAGCGTTCAAAGGCTGCAAGGGCTTCGGGAAGCAATGCCTGTAAATTATGTTCCGTGGCAATTCGTGCAGCCTTGGCGACTAGATAATTGTTTGCGTGCCCGAGTGCTTTTCGTACCTGCGCGATATCTTGAGCATCCACCACACGGCCGCTCATGGATTCCAGTTGCGCAAGTTCACGCTCAAACGATCGGTTCGCAGAAATTCGCGTCCCAGTTGAACTGAGTGCTGCTTTCAACATCATGGAACTCATTCCCTTCGTTCCGCACCACAGAGCCCTCCCAACGGGGCTGCTTACGCCACGAAATACTTCGCCTGTGGGTGATGCACCAGAATTAAGTTCAAACCTTGTCCCGGCTCAGGGTGATAGCCCTCGGCCTGGTGCATACCGATGGCTTCAGCCGTTTGAGCATTTTGCCTGCGCCCCCGGGCTCAGGTTTGTGGGATAAACAAAAGAGTACCCTGATCTACGATACTTTTGTTGAAAAAGGTCAGTTACTCGCGGAGATTCTCTGTCGGCTATTCTTCGGCAGAGAACGGCTTGCCTCGTGAACGAACCAGGCGAAGGCTCCTGTCGGCCCGATAGAAAACCTTACCAGGAGAGATATTTCGCGGGATCCTCAATCATCACAATAGTGAAGCTGACGACATCGCGTTTCTAAAATTTGTGCAAAGCTCTCCCGGCAGATCAAATTCATCCGCAATCGATAACCTGCCCCGCCTGCCACATGGGTAAAAATTAACTTGAGTTTAAAGGTGCTCGAAGTCTCACGCCTGACTTTATCCTCCTGAATTTTCTATACGTCCGAATCAGTCGATACATATTTGCAACATCGTGCGTGAACTTCCCTGCGCAGCGCTTTGAGCCGCCATAAGGCCTTTAACGTCGCTTGACGTCCCTCGACCTCATCGATTCCTGAAAAGCATCTTCTACTCAAATATGGATACAGATTTTTCAATCCGCAATCTGTATAAGTTCGCGCAGACAGCACACTGTCAGCAGAAAAAATATGCAGGCTGCTTCTACACGGGACACGGCGCCTAACTTGGATAGGGTCCGAATACGGCCTTAACCCTGCCGCTCTCATCTGCATCCTCAAGCACCATCACGCGAAACTCTGCCCCGCCAGGAGCTACCCGCACCACGACATGCCCCTGCTTGCTCTTGAATGAATCCGAGAAGCGCGCACACGCCAGCTCCGTCGCTGGATTCAGGCTCAGACAAAAGACATCCCGCGGCCCAGGATAGAGGATCGGCGAATAGATATTCGCCAGCGTGGAGATCGCCGGATGCGAAGCGTGCCAGCTTTGCAGTATCCAGACGCGAGGCTGCACAGCCTTCACAAACTCCGGCCCCGTCGCGTCGAAATACCCATGATGGTTACAGGTGGAAACGCTCACCGGGCCAGACACGCGGCCTGCCGGCGTCTCAATATCTCTCCACGGATCGCGGCCGTAATTTGTATCGCAGTTCAGATCGCCGCCGTTGAAATAGCTGAACTTGCCATAGCCAATTCGCAAGGCGATCGAACAGCTATTTTCCATCGATGTGGGGTTCGGCCCAACCGATACTTCGGGCGGAAACATGAGCTTGCTTTCCTCGCCCTGACCGGTCCAAACCTGGCCGTCGCCGGAGAGAACGCGCACGCCAAACTCGGTATATCTGCTCTTTGCATGTTGCAGCTCGATCTGGCTCGCGGACCCGACGTGCATTCGCTCGACCACCGTTCCGCGCTTTGCCACGGACCTTGCAAAAGCTGCGTAATTTAACGCCGCAGGATCGGTGATCGCAGCCGGATAGTTGTAATCGGGAAATCCCCTGTCAATCAGCCGGCGAATCCTGATCGCTTCAGCCACATCCGAAATGCCCGTGCGTTTGTAATCACCGAACGCGGACTTTGGATTCTCAGAGCGAACATCCCCGACATGATCGCCGTGCAGATGCGTCAGCAGAGCGTAATCCAGCTCTGGCCGACCTGTCGCCGTAAGCTGCCGCTGAATATAGCCAGCGATCCATTCGCCCGGACGCTTGCTGGCGTCTGGTTTCACCACATTCATGGCAGGCCCTTGTGTCGCCGATGCGCCTGCATCGATCAGCAGCGAAGTTCCATCCGGCATGATAGTCAGCGCTGAATTCCCACGCCCGGTATTGATGTGGTGGATATCGAGAAATCCCGGCTGCCACGGCTCCAGTACAGCACCCACAGTGTCAGTACTAACAATTGCCGCCGATTCCTCAGCCGAAGCCGTCATCCCCGGCAAAACTGCCAATCCAGCCGAAGCCCACAAAAATTCGCGCCTGTTCCAATTCATCATCCGGTTAGTCTATCCAGCCAGCCTGAGATGGAATGTAAAAAGCAAAAAGCCCTGCCGCGATATCTGTAGGAATATCGGGGCCAGGGCTTTCATGAAATCCACTTCAGGGAATAAGCTATTTCGCCGTGAGACTCGCCACCGGCACCAGCATGTCGTCCTTGCGCATGACCAGGCTGGTCGCGTTCAACGAAGCCAGCTCAAAGCCATGCCCATGCGTAATCGCATCCGTCGGGCAGGCCTCGACACAGTAGCCGCAGAAAATACAGCGGTTGTAGTCGATGTTGTAGGTCTTCGCGTAGCGTTCGCTGGACGAAATCCGCTTCTCTTCCGTATTCTCTGCTGCCTCAATAAAGATGCAGTTCGACGGGCAGGCCGCCGCGCACAGAAAACAGGCTACGCACTTCTCGAGGCCATTTTCGTCGCGCTGCAACTCGTGCGCACCTCGAAAACGCGGTTCAAACACGGCTCCACGTAACGGCCCATCCCCGTCGGGATAATTCTCTACCTGCGTCGGCTCCAGCATCTCCTTGAAGGTGATGCTCATGCCCTTGGCAATGCCAGCGATGTTGCGCACAATCGACATAAGCCCAGTATACGATGGATCCCGGAGGGTTTTCATCCCATGCGCCTGTCGCTTTTCATTCCAGCACTGCTGATATTGACCAGCGCCGGTTACGCCGCGCCCCGGCAGGACGCCATGCCAGCCGAAATTACCGCCAAACCAGCCAAGCCCCTCGGCCCGGTAGCGCCCCTTCGCATCAGCTACAACGGCCGAGCCGAGGAATGGACCCTCGCCACTCTCGCCAAATTGCCTCACAAAACCATCCAGGTCTACAACGAACACGCCAAGGCCACCCAGAATTACTCCGGCGTCCCACTCGCTGACCTGCTCACGCGGATCGGAATACCCACCGCGCCCCGCGGCAAGGAAATGCGTCTCTACCTCGTCGCCCAGGGCGTTGACGGCTACCTCGTAACGTTTTCGCTCGCCGAGGTTCTGCCTAACTTTCGCTCAGGCGACATCCTCGTAGCCGACGCTCTCGAAGGCAAGCCCATTCCCGAAACCGGCCCTTTGCAACTGGTTGTCAGCGAAGACAAGCGCCCCGCGCGCTGGGTCCACAGCATCGTCGAAATTCGAGTGCTGACCGCCGAATAAAGGCGGACACGCGTTACTTTTTGGCTCCCGGCGGCTCAGACCGTCCGCGATTATTTGCAGGCGGAGTCGTAGTTGGCCGTCTCCCCGTCTTTGCGACACCGCCCAAAAACACTGCACAAAGATCCGAGTCCTGCCCGCGTGCCAATGTAGCCAGCGCCGGATCGGCCTGCCCTGGATTTGCTTTACACAGCTCGCGCTCCATTTGACCGGCGTGGTCTGGTCCCAGCGCCTGCATCTGCTCCAGCCCGCTCGCCGGATCGACACTGTACTGGTAGACAAAATCCTCGGCTGGCTTGGTCTTGCCATAGTCGAAATGTACCCACGTCGCCAGCACGTTCCGCCCTGGAGGCTCGGTGAGCAACCCGTAAATCTGGGTACGCGTCACCCCGTCGATATTGCCAGCGGCCCACAACGGGGCAGCCTGGTCCCCACGCAGCCATCGCGCCCGCCATGCGTGGGCAGCAACGTTGTAATAAAGCGTTGTGAAAAAAGTGGAAGCATCGCAACCCGAGCAGTCGTCGTAGACCAAACCCAGCTCCGGCACGAACTCGCCACCGAAAGTCGTCCATCCCAGCACCTTCGGATTTACGGCATGGAACAACGGCTGGGACTCATGCTTTGAAAGCGAGACACTCCAAACCGTATAAGCATCGGCCTGTGGACTCGACTGCGGCGTCTTGCGCTCCGCGGTCAGCACCAGCGCCGAATCCCACTGCACACCTATCTCGCGAATCGCGGTCCACTTTTCAGCCTTGAGCGAAGTCGTCACCCACTGCACAATGGCCGCGTCCTTCTGATCATGAAAATCAACCCAGTGAAAGGCATCGAGCGCCGTCTGCGCACCGGCTGGACGAGCTGCCAGCATCAGCAGCGCTACCGCAAATCCCAGCGAACAAACACCCTTCAAATGCCGGGTAAACCTATCAGGCGTGAACGACATATGCTCTCTTGCCGAACGAAGCATCAATCGGGGAAATTGGAGCCACTGAAGCAATCGCATACCTCTAGTATGCCCCGCAATCACGGCTCGCCAGGCAACACCCTGACTACTGGACATCTCATCAGTAAACGCCGGCATCGAGGCAGGCAGCGACCGGGGATGGCAGATCAATAGTGTTTGCGGTTATATTCCTTCAATTCCAGCTTGCCCTGAGTACCGGCGTCGGGGTTGCCAATATATCGCGTTACCCCGCAGGTTACCGGCTTCTCGTTCTCATCCAGATCTTTGAACCGCTCCGGACTCAGCCGCTCAAAATTTGCGCGTGTAGCCAGGATCGTCAGATGATGCGTCATCGTCAGCACCCGTTTGCCTGCAAACTCCCGGATCAGTGTCGCGATCCACGAGAGATTTCGCAGCCGCACATCGGGGATATTCTCACCGTTCAGATAACGGTAATCGTAGTCTCCCAACAGAGTGTGCAGCTTACCCTGGTCGGGATTCATCACCTGGTAGATTCGCCAGTCGCTGTAGAGCAGCGCCAGCCCGTGATCCTGCTCGCGGATACGCTCGTCCTCAATAACTCGCGCGCCCGCAAGTTCCGGCCATTCCTCGATAATGTGGCGCAGCGTTTCCTTTGTCCTGAAATACGGAGAGACAAATATAATCTCGGGGCAATGGGCCTCGGACTCTCGCATCTTTCTTCCAGTCGTCCGGGCCTGCTCGATTCCCCGCGGCGTAAGCGGGGTGTCCCTGTCACTGATACCGAGCCAATAACGCTCGTTGAGCACCAGCCCCAAAGCCTGCGTCACCGGATTTAGCCGGTTCGTATCAAACAATTCGCGAAACCGGAGATACTCCGGATCGGCCTCTTTCTTTGCTTTGAGAATGTTATAAGCCGACTCAGCATGACGAATCAGCAATAACTCCTTCGGCCATTTCATTGTTTTTATCATCCGTCCGATTATCTCAAATTCAAAAAAACAGCTTAATTATCTACGTCGAAGATCAAATTGAATTGACAGGCAGGCTGAGGCTCAAGTAACTTTTCCCCTAAGAGAATTATGGGAGAAACGAAAGAAGCGATACCACGCGCATCGCTTCCTTCAAGGAGACGCACATGCTTCCTGATCTGAACGAATTTCTGGTACGTCTAAAATCGCTCTTCAGCAAACGGCGTCTGGACAACGAGATGGCCGAAGAGCTGGAGTTTCATCAGACTCTCCTGCGCGAAAAACTTCTCCGCCACGGCGTGCCTCAATCCGAGTTGGATACGGCGACCCGCAAGACCTTTGGCAACCAGTCTCGATGGCAGGAGCGTATCCGCGAGCTATGGCAGTTTCGCGCTATTGAAAACCTGCGGCGCGATGTGAGCTTTTCCATCCGCCTGCTGAGGAAGTCTCCCGGCTTCACGGCTATTGCGCTGCTCACACTGGCGCTGGGAGTCGGAGCCAATACATCCGTATTCTCCCTGATCAATGGGCTTTTGCTGCGTCCCTTACCGGTACCCAATGCACAACAATTAGCCGTGTTGCGTATGGAGGAGGGTGGTCCGGTGCCTAACTATAGTTTCATCACGCCATTCTTCCGCAGCCTGGAATCACGGCATGATCTATTCGCAAATGTCTTCGCCTACAACCCGGACAAGTTCCAGGTCAAAGGTCAATCCGGCAATGAAAATGTCGTGGGTGTTTTGGTAAGCGGACAATATTTTCAAGCCCTGCAAACTCCGCCCCTGCTGGGCCGCTATCTCACGCCCGAGGACGACCGCCCGGGCGGCAGCTCAGCAGGTTTGGCCGTAGTGATCAGCGAGAGGTTCTGGAAGAGCTGGTTTAATCGTGCGCCCGATGCCATAGGCCGCAAACTGATCGTCGCCAACGTTCCCTTTACTGTCGTCGGCGTCATGCCTAAGCGCTTTATAGGAGCTGACCCAACGCAGAGGCCGCAGATATTCGCTCCACTTTCTGCAGACCCTATCATCGACGCGCCAAGAAATCACATTGATGGCGGAATTCATGCATGGTGGCTGACCGTTGTCGCACGTATGAACCCAGGCATGACAATCGATCAGGCCAATGCTGCGCTGCTGGCCGTTTCCAACCCAATCCTGCACGAGGCATCCACAGACGCAAGCTTTACTACGGAGGAGGAGCGCGGGCATTTTCATTTCGCGGCTGAGCCCGGATCGCGAGGATTCACCTATGCGCGCATCCTGTTTCGAAAGCCGCTGATCGCAATGTTTTCCATGTGCGGAGGCATCCTGCTGCTCGCCTGCCTCAATCTCACCAGCCTTCTGATGGCTAGAAGTGCAGCGCGCGAACGAGAGCTGGCAACTCGTCTCGCACTGGGCGCTACGCGACGCAGGCTCATCCACCAACTACTCATCGAGAGCCTGTTGATCGCGATCATTGGCACGGCACTTGGATTGGTTGCAGCGCCTTTGGTAAGTCGCTCTCTCGGGGCAATGCTGATGAGCGCCAATTTCGCTGAACAAGTCCAGCTCGATACCTCATTGGATCTGCGCGTCTTCCTCTTCGCGGCTCTCATTGCGGTCACGACAGCAGTTCTCATTGGTTTGGTACCTGCATTGCAGGCTACCGGCGGCGATCTCAACGAACACATCAAAGAAGGCCAGTCAGCCAACAAGGCTAACCAGAGTAGAAAAGTTTTGCCTCGCGTACTTATGACTCTGCAGGTAGCGCTGGCGCTCGTCCTTGTTGCAGGTGCAGGCCTGCTCGCGACCAGCCTCGTAAAGCTTTATAAGTCCGGTGCAGGATTCGATCCCAACGGCCTGGTTAACATCGCTTTCAGCATGGATAAGCAGCAGCTTGAGGGCGACCAGTTAATGCAGGTCTATCAGCACATCGGCGAAGAGCTTGAGCATCAGCCGGGAGTCAAGAGCGCCAGCTTCGAATTCATCGTCCCGCTTTCCCATCGTGGCTGGAATGGCAGATACTCCGCCCCTGGTGCAGAACCCAAGCTCATGTGGATGAATGCTGTTGGCCCGAAATACTTCGCGACAATGCAGATTCCTCTTTTTATGGGACGCGAGTTTACATGGTCAGACACCAAGGCTTCCGGATTGAAAGTAATCCTCAACCAATCTGCGGCAAAGTTGCTCTTCCCCAATCGCAACGCCCTTGGTGAACAAATTACCGATCCAAGTACGAAAACCTCTTACGAAGTTATCGCTGTTGTTGGAGATACAAAGTACAACGACATGCGCGCACCGGCATCGGCTATCGGCTACGTTCCAATTCAACAGGACGAGCAGGAAAAGCCATCGCTGACTGCAGTGATTCGACTTGATCCAACCCATAACCAACAAGCTCCACTGGCCGCTGCTGCCCACGCAATCGCGAGCCGACTGGCGCCCACTATCCCTGCACCGACACTTACCAGCATGAGCGAGATCATGGATAACTCCATAGGCGCGGAGAGAATGATGGCCGTACTCGCTATCTTCTTTGCCGGCTGCGCTCTGCTGGTCACAGGCATAGGCCTCTACGGAACACTGGCGTACTCCACTGCGCGCCGCACCAGTGAGATCGGCATTCGCATGGCCCTGGGCGCGCAACGAGCGGGAGTCATCGCACTCATCTTCCGCGAGAATGCGGTGGTCGCTCTCGCCGGTTGTGGCACCGGCCTTGTCGCTGCAATCCTCGCGTCGCGCGCGCTGGCCAGCTTCCTCTACGAAACATCTCCGCGCGATCCGTGGATCCTGGTCAGCTCCGTAGCAGCCTTAACCTGCATCGCCTCCGCAGCATCGCTGCTTCCGGCAATCCGCGCCTCAAAGATAGAACCAATCACCGCCATACGCTGCGAATGATAGGGACGCCTAAGTAACGAACTGCTTACGGAAGCGGCTCAGGCAGTTGACAGATTGGTAAACTATGCTAATCTGAATTTGCGCTCAGTTGTTTGGTTGTGAGCCGTTCTTGTGCTCAGCAGATATGAGACCCCCTGGAAAAGGCTGGGTTCACTGCGACAGAGTCAAGACCGCCCTGCAAAGCATTTCTCCAAGCCCCTCAGCGTAACCGCTCTGTTTTGTTAGTTCGAGCGGACAGCAGATCGAAGGAAGCGACCTTTTCAGGTTTGCACCTAGCGATCAGAGGCAGCGTGCGGCAGGGCCGGGTTGAGCATTTGACTTCCACTCAACCACTTGGATTTATTCCTCTTCGGTACTCCACTACGCGAATTTATTGTCTTCTTTCCGGTGCTTGAAGCCGCCGTCGAGATCTATCCGGGCCCACAGCCCTGGCATACAGCCATGCTGTGCGCGGCCCCACATAAGGATACAAGTGACTCAATTTGCAGACTTTACCATTTCCGAAACGCTCAAAAAGCGTATCGCTTCCCTCAACTTTGTAACCCCGACCCCAGTACAAGCTGGCGCGATCCCACCGGCGCTCGAAGGCAAAGACGTTCTCGCCACCGCCCAGACCGGCACCGGCAAGACCCTCAGCTTCCTGATTCCGATTCTGGAAAAGCTGGCCACTACGGAATCCCGTTCCGCGACCGCTCTGATCCTGTTGCCGACACGCGAACTGGCCATGCAGGTCGAGGTAGCCTTCCGCAGCCTCAATACCAATCCGGCGAACACTGTCGCCCTGGTAGTTGGTGGCATGGCCGAGGGTCCTCAGTTACAACTTATCCGCCGCGGCGCACGACTTATCGTTGCCACGCCAGGCCGCCTCGAAGACTATCTCAACCGCAAGCTCGTTAAGCTGGACCAGGTGAAGATTCTCGTACTCGACGAAGTAGATCGTATGTTGGATATGGGTTTCAAACCAGCCATCAAGCGTATCGCAGGCTGCCTGCCACTTAGCCGTCAGACGTTGTGCTATTCGGCAACTCTGGATGCGCAGATTCGCGAAGTCGTTCGTGAGTATATGAGCGACCCTGTCCGCATCGAGATTGGTTCTGTGCTCAAGCCTTCTGAGAATGTCGAGTTACAGACATTTGAAGTTGAGCAGGATAGAAAGCAGGAGCTTCTCGAGCACTTACTTGAAACAGGCGAAGGTAGCTTCCTTGTTTTCGTTCGCACTAAGCATGGTGCAGATCGCGTAGCCAGCCGCCTCGTTCGTTCAGGACATTCGGCAACGCAGATTCATGGCGATCGTTCGCAGGCACAGCGCAATCAGGCACTTAAGAGTTTCTCTGAAGGCCGTCATCGTATCCTCGTCGCAACCGATGTTGCTGCTCGCGGAATCGATGTTAAGCATGTCGCTCACGTAGTTAACTATGATATCCCGAAGGTAGCCGAAGACTTTGTGCATCGCATTGGTAGAACTGGCCGTGCACAGAGCCGCGGAATCGCTTCTACCTTCGCTTCGGCATCCGAACGCAGTGATTTACGTAAAATCGAACGTTCTTTGTCAATTTCCATGAAACGATTTAGGGTCACAGCGCCACAAACCGCGTAGACTATTCGTACCCGCGCATTCTACGGGTTTCACAAACTGAAAAAGGGGAAACACCATGGCTGGAGATCTGCAACTTACCTGTAGCGACTGCGGACGGGAATTTACTTTTACTGCTGCTGACCAAACGTTCTTCCAGGAACGGGGATATTCGACGCCAAAGCGCTGCAAGCCTTGCAGGCAGGCCAAGAAGGCCGACCAAGCCGGAGGTGGCGGCGGATTTGGTGGCGGCGGAAGCAGCTACGGCGGGGGCGGCGGTTATAGCTCACGCGCATCCACCGGAACCGCAGTTGTTTGCTCTGGCTGCGGCCAGCAAACCACTGTTCCTTTTGAACCAAGGGGCGATCGTCCGGTATTCTGCCGCGATTGCTTCCAGGCACAAAAGGGCGGCGCGGGCGGCGGCGGTGGCCGTGGACGCGGCGGCAACGACCGTGGCGGTGGCGGCGGACGCGGCGGACGGTACTAACGTACTGTTACGCTAACTCGCATAACTAAGTTACAAGAAGGGCCTATCTTCGAAAGAAGATAGGCCCTTTGGCTTTTAACCTATAAGATCTTTTTAAATCCAAGAGACCGGTCTAAGAAATCCGATCCAAGAAATCTATTGATACTTAGTTTGAAGATCTCTGCTGAATTGGTCGGCATCTTATGCGATATAAATTGCAGTTATCCCTCGACCATTGACTTTCATCTGGCAGGAACCAGGAGCTGTTGTCCCTCTCACATCGATTGTGTCAGGACATGGAATGGCAAACGCGCATGCAATCCGTCGCATTGAACACTGCAAACAGCACGCTTAAACGCGCTCGTCGTTGAAACATATTCAACCATCCGATCGTGACCAATTCGGTTGGCAAGTGTCTGGTACCATTAAGGACGATTGCTGCTGCTGGCCCTGGTCGCCGGGAATGCGAAGACGAAGCGCACACGACTGACGGATCAGGCTGTGGGAGCACATACACAAGGAGAATTCCCATGCCTCTAGTTTCGATGCGCCAGCTACTCGACGAGGCCGCCAAAGGCGGTTATGGCGTCGGTGCCTTCAACGTCAACAATATGGAACAGATCCAGGCCATTATGGAAGCCGCGCAGGAAACCAACAGCCCTGTCATTATTCAGGCCAGCCGCGGAGCACGTCAGTATTCTCAGGATAAGTTTCTGTACCACTTGATGCTGGCTGCTGCTGAACTCTATCCGCAGATTCCGATTGCCATGCACCAGGATCACGGCAACAGCTTCGAGACCTGCAAGAGCGCAATTGAATTAGGCTTTACCAGCGTCATGATGGATGGATCCTTAAAGGCAGACGGCAAAACGCCTACAGAGTTTGAAGAGAATGTCGAAGTTACGCGCAAGGTTGTCGACTACGCGCACGAACGCGGCGTAACGGTCGAGGGCGAGATCGGCGTACTCGGCGGCATCGAAGACGGACACGGCGCAGGCGGCACTGGCCTGGAGCATGTCACCGATCCTGACCAGGCTGTGGAGTTTGCCGAGCGCACCGGCGTGGATGCGCTGGCGATTGCCATCGGCACCAGCCACGGTGCTTACAAGTTCAGCAAGAAGCCGGATGGTTCCGTATTGAAGATGGACATCCTGATCGAGATTCACAAGCGGTTGCCCAAGACGCATCTCGTAATGCACGGCAGCTCGTCTGTGCCAAAGGATCTGCAGGACATCATCAATCAGTATGGTGGTCACCTGAAAGAAACATGGGGCGTGCCGGTTGAAGAAATCCAGCTCGGCATCCAGCACGGCGTACGCAAGATCAACGTGGACACGGACAACCGTCTCGCCATCACCGGCGCAATCCGCAAGGTGCTGTTTGAGAGCCCGGAGAAGTTCGATCCCCGCGACTACAACAAGCCAGCGCGTGAAGCGATGCAGAAGGTTGTGGCTACGCGTATGACGCAGTTTGGACAAGCCGGTCACGCAGGCGACTACACGCAGAAGGCTATCTCCGAAATGGCCGCCGGATACAAGAACGGCACGCTGGATACGCGTCCTTCCCTGGCTGGCGCACACTAAAACGACATCGCAACCAGACTGAAAATGGCCACTTCCGCATATGCGGAGTGGCCATTTTTATCGAACTTTTTTCGACTTACCCATTTGCCCAGCAGGATCACTGCATGGAACGAAATCCGCGTTATGCACCGTTCAATCGAGCTGCCTTCAGATTCGCAATCTCCTGGCTCAGCCCTTCCAGGCGCGCGAGTAGCTCGGCATGGCGCTTATCATCTACCGACGGGTTGGCGCCTTCAACATAAAAGGTACCGTTCGGTTCGAGCTCGCACTTATGAACCTGATCTATATTGTTAAATCCCTGGCGGTGGATGACGGAGAGCAGGTCCGCCATCGTGAGCGACTCGCTCTCCATAGCCTTCTTATCGATCTTTCCATCTCGAACGAGAATCGTGGAATGCCCCTCCAAAGCGCCCGTAATTTTGCGAGAGCGATAGAGAATTCGCGCCATGATCCAATTGATCGCCAGCAGAGAAAACGCTCCGATTATGCCGCCCGTGACGGAGTTATCTTCACCGATAATCGCGTTCTGCACCGTATTGGAAAGCGAAAGCAGAACGACAAGATCGAATGGATTGAGCTGTGCCAGTTCCCGCTTGCCAAAGAGGCGCAGCAGCAGAACCAGCACAATGTAGACGACCGCAGGGCGCAACAGCTTCTCCAGAATGGGAAGCGGTAATTGGAACATGTGGTCCAGCGATGGCGAAAGAACGGTGTGCAGCAGAGATTGCATCAATGTTTTCTCTCGAGTCTCAGATTGACATCCACGGTGCGTACATCCTCGTTTAGATGCAGTGTGTAGCGCAAGTCAACTGTGGCAAAAACACGTTCCAACGCGGGATTTACGTCATGAGTAGCAACCATGCCCAGGATTGCTCCTTCGTTAAAAGGAGTACCTGCTGCAACCGGCCATGCTTTGAGAATAGCCGCTCGCAGATCCTCGCTCACATTTTCGACGGTAAGTTTACCCATCGTATATATGGGGCCTGGCTCCGCTGCTACCGTGTAGCTCACCGTACCGCTGGCGGCATCGAGCGTTTGCGTTGGCAGAATCTGTGCCTTGGCATAACCCTTGTTGTGATATTGGCGCGCCAGAAACTTCCACTCTTCTCGCAGCTTTGCCGGGGAGACAACTTCGCCGGAATGCAGCCTCGATTGCTTATCGAAATCCGCCTGAGTCACGAGCATCCCCGGAGCAAGTTGCACATGCGCAAGCTTGAAGACAGGCCCCTCCGTCACAGTCACCGCGTATGGAAGATGAACACCTCCAGCGTCGACAACCGGGGTGAGCTGGACTGTAGCCTGAGCAGCTACCTGGAGATAGCCAAGTTCTGTATAGAAGTTGACCAGGTTCACCTCCAACTCACTTGCACTGCTATAGGCGTTGTAGGGTTTGCCGACATTCTTTTGCAGGATCGTGTTGGCCTTCGCCGCAAGATCGGCCGAGGCGCCATCGAGGTGTATCTGGCCAATCGCTATCGGCGGATTGGACATCAGAATGCTCATCGCGCTGGCAGGTTCCGATACATGTTCGCTGTAAGGCACGCTCACGAGCGTAGCCTGGATTCCTTTCGCCGCAAGCTCCTGTTCGAGCGCCTTTCGGACGTCTTCTAGCAAGGTTCCGTCCATGGGAACTTTACCGTGATAAAGCGGTAACTGCGCGTGTAACTTCGCGTCGAGTTCTTTACCCTCCACAAGAGGGAGATTTTCATACCGGATCGGATAGAGAGCCTTTGCCGGAACGATCTGAAAGACCAGATCCTGCCCATTGAACGTAAACGTCAGGTTCTCGAATATCCCGGTATCCATCAAGATTTTGGAGTGTGCGTTCATGTCGGCAGCAGTGAGTACCTCGCCTTTTTTCAGGCCTGAGGCAGCAAGCAGCTCTGCATCCGAGTACTCGGGATCACCCTTGAACTGGATGGACTTGGGTTGGAATTGCTGGGCCGCCAAGGGCAATGAAGAAACTGCGGACAGGAGCGCTAAAGACAACAAAATTGAACGGAGCATATAACGGTAGAGTAACAAGCGCAGCTATAACTCGACAGTAAATCCGATGTATTCACAGACTTATAAAGAATCCCCGGGTGCGCTTGCCGTCGCCCCGGGGATGGACCGTACTTAACTGCCTGAAATCGCTACTCGAACGGCGTCGACAGTGCGATCCTTATACCCCTGCCACGTAAGTTCCGCGGCTCTCTGGAGTGCGGATTCACTCATGTGATGGAGTAAGTCGCGATCCTGATGTAGCTGTAACAAACGAGCGGAGATTGCTTCGGGATCACGGATAGGAACGATGAACCCATCCTGTTGATCGCGCAGAATATCCGGGCCTCCGGTGTTGGGAGTCGTGATCACCGGCAGTCCCTGCGAAAGCGCTTCGCCAATCACCAGGCCGAAGCCTTCAAACAGGGATGGAAAGACAAAAACATCATGCTGGCGCATCTCGGAGAGAATCTCCGAATGAGGCAGAGATGGAATCCAGCGATGCGTGTTGCAGGCTTTATCAAGAGCCTCTGAGCTGCCGACTTTACGGCCTACCACGGTGAGAGTTACCGCGCTGCCTAACTTATCGATAGCTTCAAAAAGATAAGAGATGCCCTTACGCTGCGCAAGGGAGCCGACATACAGAACGCGCAACGGCTTTTCTTTGCTCGTAACTTCGCGGCTCGCTGCAATAGGCCGCGGCGTTCCATAGGGAATAACTACTATTTTCTTGATTTCTCGTGGATATAACTTCAACGTGCTGCGGGTATAACTACTGGCGACCACAATCGTATCTGCCAGTGCTATCTCTTCATCCTTGCGAGCCAATTTCGCTGGGCTGTCGGCGAGAGCATTCAGAGTGCCCTTCCATGCCGGTTGCAGTTCCGCTTCTTCAATGGCGATTTCACGATTGGCTCGCCAGTAACCGATAGGCAGGTCATAGATGCAATGAACGCCAAGCTGGCGCGCCTTGCGAAACTGATGCAGCGCTCCGTCTTCATAAGCGTAAACGCCTCGCAGCCCCTTATATCCAGGCAAGCTGCGAGCGACGAAGCGATCTATGTCCGCATAAACGTTATCGATGGAGAAATAACTTGTCTCAGGCGTAACGAAATGCCGCTTCCCTGCCCGTATGAGAAAGTTGCGCACTAACTCGCGGAAGGGACGTGTGTGCACTAACTCGGGCGGCAACTGAACGCGAGTGCGGCGCTGCAACATGGCGCGCACGCTGCCCGGAACAAGCTTGGCCAGCGTACTTTCCGGACGCCACAGGATACAGGTATAAAACGCTTCGAGTAACTCTGCCTCGTGCAACGCACTTACTACGGCAGATACATTCGCGTTGCCCGTTGGATGACTGACGATAACCTTTGCTGAAGATTGAGGGCTCATGCTCTCCGGGGCCACTGCGTTACTCCCACTCAATTGTGCCGGGTGGCTTGGACGTGATGTCATAGACGACGCGATTGATGCCACGCACTTCATTCACGATGCGGCTGGATATGCGCTTGAGCACTTCGTAAGGCAACGGCACCCAGTCCGCTGTCATGCCATCTTCAGAATGTACGGCTCGAACCGCGCAGGTATTGGCATACGTGCGTTGATCGCCCATCACGCCGACGCTCTGCACCGGTAGCAGCACGGCAAAGCTCTGCCAGATTTTCGTGTAAAGTCCAGCCGCCTTGATCTCGCTGACGACGACTTCATCCGCTTCCTGAAGAATGGCAACACGCTCGGCAGTAACTTCTCCAAGGATGCGAACAGCGAGGCCTGGGCCGGGGAACGGCTGGCGACCGAGGATATCTTCCGGCATGCCGAGATCGCGGCCAATGCGTCGGACCTCATCCTTGAAAAGATCGCGCAGAGGCTCAATCAGTTTCATCTTCATCGTTTCAGGCAGACCGCCGACGTTGTGATGACTCTTGATCGTCTGCGATGGGCCACGCACGCTGGATGACTCGATCACATCGGGATAAAGCGTGCCTTGAACAAGCCAATCGACCCCGCCCGATTGCTCCGCGATGCGAGCAGCCTCATCGTCAAAGACAGCGATAAATTCGCGACCGATGATCTTGCGCTTGGTCTCTGGATCCGTCACACCGGCCAGTTTGGCCAGAAAGCGCTCGCTCGAATCGACAGGCACAAGATTCAGGCCGAGCTTGCCGCGCAGATTTTGTGTGACCTGCGTGAACTCGTTCTTACGCAGAACTCCATTGTTCACAAAGACACACGTCAACTGATCGCCAATAGCGCGATGCACCAGGACCGCAGCCACGGACGAATCCACGCCACCCGACAGCGCGCAGAGAACGTGGCCTTTGCCAACCTTCTCGCGAATCGCGGCCACGGTGGACTCGATAAAGTGCGAGGGTGTCCAGTCGCCCTTGGCTCCACAGAGGTTGAAGACAAAGTTGCGGATAAGCTGCGGCCCAAGCGGGGTATGATGCACCTCGGGATGAAACTGCACGGCCCATATCTTCGCGGATTCATTGGCAATACCTGCCAGTGCATTCGAGGTGACAGCAGTCCGGTGAAAGCCCGCTGGAAGTTCGAGGGCCTCGTCGCCGTGGCTCATCCAGACCTGAATCGTCGGGGGCAGATCGGCAAAAAGCGGCGACTTCGGGTCTTCGATCGTGACCTCGGCGTGACCGTATTCGCGCTTGCTCGCCGGAACGACCTTGCCGCCAAGATGGTAGGCGATGAACTGCAATCCGTAGCAGATACCGAGCGTGGGAAGGCCAAGCTGCAGGATGGCGGGATCGGCATTGGGAGCGTCAGCGTCATACACCGACGATGGTCCGCCGGAAAGAATAATGCCGATCGGCGAATATGCCAGAATCTCCGCAATCGAGGCCGTACAGGGAAGAACGGCTGAGAAGACGTTCTGTTCACGAATGCGGCGCGCGATGAGTTGCGTGTACTGCGAGCCGAAATCCAGGATGACTATGCTTTGGGTGTCCACTCCATAGTTTGGCAGGACGACGGTAGGGGTGGCAAGCGGTTTTGGCAGTTCGAGCGCCCGGCAACTCATTCGCAGGGAATACACGACTGTGCGTTATTCTGATATCAACTGGTTGCCTGGACGCATAAAGCAACCCAGACCCGCTTGAAGAAAAGCTGGTTTCGATCTGGTGACGTTGTTCCCCCAACAGTAAAGCGAGATCCCTGACCAATGTTTGCCTGGCTTTCCCATTTCCGCCTCCGCCGCATCATCACCAGTAACCGGTTCATTCCCGAGGTGGATGGGTTCCGGTTCCTTGCTATTTTTATGGTGATTGCTTCGCATGTATTTGTGCAGATTAACCCGCCAATCGGTACCGGCCTCTTCCCAACGCTCTTTCATCGCGCGGTAGAACATGGCAAGATCGGCGTCTGCCTTTTCTTCACAATCAGCGGATTTATCCTCGCGCTTCCCTTTGCGCGCCATAATTTACTCGACGCCAAGCCGGTCAAATTGAGCAGCTATTTCAAGCGCAGGCTGACCCGTCTGGAGCCGCCCTATGTGCTGGCGATGCTGGTGCGCTTTCCGATGGTGGCTTTCTATAAACATGCCGCCGTTGGAGCCGTAGCCGTACATCTGCTGGCCTCGCTCTTCTATGTGCATAGCCTGGTTTACAACCAATACTCCACGATCAACCCGCCTGCGTGGTCGTTGGAGATTGAGGTGCAGTTCTACATCCTGGCGCCACTCCTGGCTGCGGTTTTCTATGTGCGGCCTGCGATCCTGCGAAGACTGATTCTTGTAGTCGCAATACTCGCAGCAGACTATGGATCGCACGCCTGGATTAATCCGGAGAGCCGTGTTGCACTGACGTTACTGGCGTTTTCGCAATTCTTTCTGGCCGGTTTTCTCTTGTGTGAAATTTATCTCTCGCAGAGTCATCCCAAACTGCCCCGTGTTTGCTGGGATCTGCTCGGCCTCGTCGCGCTGGGCTGGATTCTCTTCGGGACAAATTATCAGATCTATATGCTGGTTCTGCCCTTCGCGACAATCCTGTTGTATCTGGCGGGCTTTCACGGATGGGCGGTACGCGCTTTCTTCGCCTTCCCAGCCGTCAGCATCATCGGCGGCATGTGCTACAGCCTCTATCTCACGCATACGCTGGTGCTTACTGGAGTTGCAATACTGCTGGGGCACATGCACATGGCACGTTTGCCTATCTGGATAGGAACACCTGCAATTTTTGCCTTGAGCTTTGCAGCAACGCTTGCGATAGGAACGATCTTCTTCGTCCTGATTGAGCGCCCCTGCATGGATCCCGAATGGCCGCAAAAGCTCGCGCGCAAATTCAAAGGAACAGGCAAAGCAGATATCGTCCGCACCTAGGAAGTTCCTGTCAGAGCCTTTACCCGCGATAATGCTGGCGAAGGCTCTGATAGGACTTAAGGCGGACAATCTGGAAAAGATCGTTGGCGATCAGGTACAGGATTCCAATCACAACGTAGAGATTGTTCATCGTGCCTTGCCCGAACTGATCGCTAAATGGCAGCGGCGCGGCGCAAAAGACCATCGCCAGGATAATCAGCGCGATCCGTACGATGCTCATCACCAGGTTGACCTCGGCCAGCTTGCTTGAGAGCGACTTGCCGAGACGGAAGCTGCGACCAATCGCGGCCACAAGTGAACAATTTTCCTCGACCAACAACACCGGAACGATGCCCACGATCCAACTGGTAAAAGCCCAAGCAGTAAACAAGCCCAGCGAAATGACAATGACCCAGCAAAGATATCCGAGCAGATCGGGATTGACGGTCGTCGTCAGATGCGTAGCGGCGGCCCAGGAAACTCCGCGAAACCAGAGATAGAAGAAACCAAGCTCCGCGACCAGCCACAATCCCTGCGCCAGGATGATGCCCGGGAGATGCCGAGAGAACGTGCTTTTTGCCCCGCCATTCAGCCCGTTCATGCGATGCAATACCAGCGAACGGCCCAACCCGGAAACCATTGCCCACACAAGAATCGCCACCGGCACCAGCCAGTGCAGAACCGCAATCACCTCGGGCAGATAAAGCGACGCAGCGTTGGCGAGAATCACCGAAGAACGCCAGGGATTCTGGCCGTCAAGACGATCGAGCCCTGCGCTTTCCGGGGGAATTTTGATGAGGATTTGCTGCGCCTGAATCCGAAGAATATAGAGAAACGGTATCCCAAAGAGCCAGCGCCAGCCCACCTCGATGGCGACCAGGGATGGATGGCTCCACGCAAAGCCCATGAAGCTCACAATGTTCTGAGTCGCGCGCAGCTTCCGCATATCTGACTGCGAAGGAATGTCGCCGCGATGGCCGGATGCGGAGAGAGAATTCATCTTGCCCCGAAATTCCTGAAACGGTGATTCGGAGCCTCTGCGCCCCAATTCCTCGCATGCGGATACTGAAACGCCGACCGCCCCAGTATCCGCACGACAATACCTACTTCACGACACTACTTAACAACCAGATTGACCAGCTTTCCCGGCACCACGATGATCTTCACCGGAGTCTTGCCCGCAAGCCACTCCACCACTTTTTCATCAGACAGGGCCGAGGCTTCAAGCATAGCCTTATCTGCTCCCGCAGGCAGACGCACCAGCGCGCGCAGCTTGCCATTTACTTGAACAGGGACCTCGATTTCATCCTCCCGGGCGAGATCGGCATTGGAAACCGGCCAGGGCTCGCGCAGAACTTCGCTGGTCTCGCCCAGTTCCGACCAGAGTTCAGCCGTGAGGAACGGAGCGAACGGAGCGAGCAGCAGGACAAGCGAACGCAACAGCTCCGCCACAACCGCAGGCGGCACTTCGCCGGAGACGATCTGCGCCTCAGCCGCATAGTATTCATTCACCAGTTCCATAATCGCTGCAATGGAAGTGTTGAAATGCCAGCGGCCAGCGAAGTCCTGCGTGATCTTGGCAATGGTCTGGTGCAGCTTGCGAAGCAACGCGAGCGAAGCCCCGGTTGAGACTTCTGCAGCAGTTGCATCCGTAGAATTAAAAGCTGTGCCGACTTCGCCTTTATGCACGCTGATCGCAACCGGCGCAAAGCGATTCACAAAGCGAAAGACGCGGCCCAGGAAGCGGCTTATGCCCGCAACACCATCTTCCTGCCAGTCCAGATCGCGATCCGGTGGAGCAGCAAAAAGCGCATACATGCGCGTCGCATCGGCTCCGTAGCGCGCCACCATATCGTCCGGCGAAACCACGTTGCCCTTGGACTTTGACATCTTCGCGCCGTCTTTGATTACCATGCCCTGCGTAAACAGTCGGCGCGCCGGTTCGTCGTTGGTAATAAGGCCAAGATCGCGCATCACCTTTGTGAAGAAGCGCGAGTAGATCAGATGCAGAATGGCGTGTTCGACGCCGCCGATGTACTGATCAATCGGGAACCAGTACTGCGCCTTCGCCGGATCGTATGGCGCTTCGCTATTCTGCGGATCGGTATAGCGGTAAAAATACCAGCTTGAATCGACAAACGTGTCCATCGTATCGGTCTCACGCGTTGCAGGACCTCCACATTTCGGGCACGTCGTGTTGAGAAAGCTGGGCACGCGGCTGAGCGGCGATCCGCCTTCCTGCGTGATCTCGATCTGCTCCGGCAACAATACCGGCAACTGATCGTCCGGAACAGGAACCAGCCCATCGACAGGGCAGTTGATCATCGGGATAGGCGTACCCCAATAACGCTGGCGGCTTACGCCCCAGTCCTTGAGCCGGAAGGTGACGGTAGGCTCGCCAAAGCCTCCTCTGACTGCAATCTGCTGCAAGGCTATCTGTGCCTCTTCGCACGTGTAGTCGTCGAACTCACCTGAGTTGATCAGCACTCCATCTTCTGAGACGAAAGGCAGCACTGCCTCTTCGGCATCGGCTGATTCAGGATTCGCGACCGGTCGAATAACCGGGCGAATCTCCAAGCCGTACTTGGTCGCAAATTCAAAATCGCGTTCGTCGTGCGCTGGCACGCTCATGATCGCGCCGGTGCCGTAATCCATGAGGATGTAGTTAGCGACCCAGATCGGCACCCGCTCCTGGTTATAGGGATTAAGTGCGTAATACCCGGTAAAGACGCCGTGCTTCTCAATCGCTCCAAGATCGCCCGACTCGCGGGCCTTCTTCTGCTGATCGATGAGCGCATTGACTTCATGCAGCAACATTCCATTGGTTGCAGTGAGGCTCGCGACCAGCGGATGCTCAGGCGCAAGCTGTACACTCGTGGCGCCAAAGATCGTGTCAACGCGCGTAGTGAAGACGCGGATTTTCTCTGCGGCTGCGCCGGGCTCGTGAGTGCCGCCTTCTAGTGTGAAGTCGACTTCCGTGCCTTCGCTGCGGCCAATCCAGTTGCGCTGCATGGTGCGAACTTTTTCAGGCCAGCCGTCGAGTTGGTCGAGACCTTCGAGCAGTTCCTGCGCATAAGCCGTGATGCGATAGAACCACTGCTCAAGGTTGCGCTGCTGGACGATGTTGTCCTCATGGCGCCAGCAGCAGCCGTTCACGACCTGCTCATTCGCAAGCACCGTCGCGCAGAGCGAACACCAGTTCACCTTGCTCTGCTTGCGGTAGACAAGCCCCTTCTCATACATGCGTAGGAAGAACCACTGGTTCCAGCGGTAGTAGTCAGGCAGGCAGGTCGTAACTTCGTTGGCCCAGTCGTAGGCCAATCCGAGGCGCTGCATCTGGCGCTTCATGGCGGCGATATTCTGCAGCGTCCACTGGCGCGGAGGAGTGTTATTTTTCAGCGCAGCATTTTCCGCCGGCAGTCCGAATGCGTCCCAGCCCATCGGGTGCAGCACGTTGTAACCCTGCATCCACATGTAGCGGGCAAGGGCGTCGCCAATCGAATAGTTGCGCACATGGCCCATGTGCAACTGGCCACTAGGATAGGGCAACATTTCGAGCACGTAGTACTTAGGCTTGGGCGTACCTGCCGGTTCCGCTGAATAGAGCGCCGGATTGGCCGCCCAAATATCCTGCCAGCGAGGCTCGATCGTCGCCGGGGTGTAACGAATCTCTTTTTCTTCCGCCATAAGTCTCTAGTTTAAACGGGCGGAGAAGATGAGCCAATTTGAAAGAATTTCCGGCACTTTCCGGCACTGGATCAGTCCACAAAACAGCACAGCAATTCCGAACTTTGTTCCCGCCCTTGCCTCAGCCGTTGATTAGCTTTTGCAGTTGCCCTTGCAGCTCTGGCTGTCATTCCCGAAGGGAATCTGCTTCTCCCGTTTCCCACCCAAGGACAATCACTAACCCAAAACCAAATCTCTGCGCTGAACTCAAAAACGACACAAGACAACATCAACCAATCTCAACAGTTGTATTGGAAAACCCACGATCACAAATCGCAGATTGAATTCAGCACAGAAAACCAGCCGAAGTGCATGACCTGGCAGTCACACGCCGCTCTGAAATAAAACTCAAACTCAACCGATAAACCCTTCTTGCAAGGCTCACCTATGATGAGCAGTTCCGTGATTCATTGGATGATGCGCCGCACGACCAGCCAGGTACGCGACTTGCCGCATCCCCTTGGGCACAGCGAACGCCGGTGGTTCCGGATAACATTCGTCGCAGAAAGTCCCGTAGCGACTACGACGAACATGGTTTTCGCAGACGTAGTGTTCACACGCAAACGAGCACTCAAAATAGCCCGCGCATTTGTGAAGGGGAGTTCCGGCCGGGCTGCAGCCGACGCCGTGGTGCAGACAGGATTCCATTTCACCCTCACTTTCAACCACGGCACAAAGCGTAACATGATTTCAGCGAGAATCCTGACCAAAGTTACTCATTTTTATTACTAATTAGGGATGAGATCAAAAGAAATCTAAAACCCTATAAAAAACCTAAGAAACCCGAAGATCGTAGCGCCAGGCGCACCGTTGCGCTAAGTCACCTCTCCGGCATCGAGCGAAATATCGGGCGAATAGTTAGGCATTTTTAATTAAGTTCAGTTCAGTTCAGTTCACTTCACCAGACTGCGCAACGTGCTTACATTGCGCAAATCATCTCCCGGCTCATCGACAGGAGTTTCAGCAATAAACGCCGAGTGTGCGAATCGCGGATCATTCAACAGTCGGCGAAAAGGTTCGAGGCCCATCGTGCCTTCGCCGATGTTTTCATGACGATCGAGTTTCGATCCGCGCGCCGCTTTCGCATCGTTGCAGTGCCAGACGCGAACAGCCTGCGTTCCGATCGTCGACTCGACCAACTGAATCGTTGCCTCATAACCCTCTGGCGAAACGAGATCGTATCCAGCCACGTGCGTGTGGCAGGTGTCGAGGCACACACCGACAGGAGCGGTGGCCTGCAAGCGGGCAACGAGTTCCGCCACCTGCTCAAAGCTGCCGCCAAGCGAAAACTCCGCTCCGGCGGTGTTTTCAATAAGAATGTGAAAACCAGTCCCCTGCCAGGGCAATCCGTCAATGGATTCGGTGATGGATTCAGCGGCAAGCTCCAGCCCGCGATCGCGCGTGAGCCCTTTCCATGAGCCCGGATGCAGCACAAGATATTCCGCGCCAAAAGCCAGCGCGCGCTCGATCTCGCCCCGGAAGGCGACAATGCTCTTCTGGCGAACTTCCTCGTTCTGGCTGCAGACGTTCACCAGGTAGCTGGTGTGAATGACCAGCGGCCCTACATCAAATTCAGCGCGCAACGTAGCCATGCGTTTGCACTGCTCCGGAGCAGGCTTGGGTGACTTCCACATGCGTGGGCTCGAGGAAAAAATCTGGAAAGTATTCGCGCCGATTTCGCGGGCGCGCTCGACTGCAGTCGATGGACCGCCAGCCGTTCCAAGGTGAATGCCGATGCGCTTGACGTTAGCTTGCATAAACTTCAGTTTAATTGGACCGGCTACGATCTCATCACACGGAATGCATTAGGATTTAACCCCATAGGACAACAGCACTTTAGTAATGATGAAAAAGTACGAATTAGGCATAGAATTTCTTCCATGTCAGACATGTGCACACAACTTTATCGCCTGATCGTGGACGTAGTTCTGCCGAATCTCAAAGAGATTGAAGCAAGCCTGCTCCGCCAGCAGGCACAGACCGAGCAACTGCAGGAGAGCCTGGATCAGTTAGGGCTTGAGACGCGAATGCGCTTTGCCGAGATGCGAGCCGATCTCACCTCCTGTCGAATCGAGGTCGAGGACGCACTGGTAGTCCTGCGCGAACGCGAAGCAGTCGATCCGGACGAAACGCAAACCATCGCCAAAAAGAGCTTGATTCACTAAACCCAGGCAAAAGCAGCAATGGGTGTGTTAACAAACAGCATTCCACTTCTGAACATCGCCTTTGTAGTCTTAGTTGCCCTTGCCTTAGCCGGTGCCGTTGTAGTTGCCGTTCTGTCTATCATTCCCGAAGGGAATCTGCTGTTAGCTTTTGCTTTGCCTTTCTGTCTGTCATTCACAAAAGCACCACCCCACCAGCCAACACCAAAGCAATCCAGTAGACTACCCAGCGGCTCTGCTGCGATGATTCGACTATGCGTACTCTAGTGACTGCGGCGTGGCTGTGGGACAGCGATATTCTGACTCCCAGGCCGGTAATTGAGATTGAAGATGGCGTGATCGCGAGCATCCGCTCTCTGGCTGATGGCGAACTTCCCTCCACATACAACCGTCTGGATTATCCCGACGCAATCCTCGCTCCTTCATTTTTCGACGTCCACATGCATGGCGGCGCCGGGCATGATCTGATGGAAGCCACACCCGAAGCGATGAGTGCCATAAGCAGCTTCCTGGCAACGCGCGGGACAGGATCCTTCCTGGCTACAACCGTCACCGCGCCCCTGGACGACACGCTCAAATCCCTGTCTGGATTGGCCACGCTGCTCGGCAAACAACAGCCGGGCGCAAAGCCGCTGGGCATTCATCTCGAAGGGCCGTTTCTTTCGCACGAAAAGCGCGGTGTACATCCTCCGGAGCATCTGCTGAAGCCGGAGATTCCAGTCTTCGACCGCATGTTCGAGGCAGCCGAGGGCAAGATCCGCCTGATGACGCTCGCTCCGGAGATACCCGGCGCAATCGAGCTCGCCGCACATGCAACCAGCAAGGGCGTACGCGTTTCAATGGGACACTCCAATGCAACCTCGGCCGAGGCTCATGCGTTGCATGCGGCTGGCGCAACCTCGGCGACGCACACCTTCAACGCCATGCGCGCTCTTGACCATCGTGAGCCGGGAATTCTGGGCACCGTGCTTAGCACCGACTCGCTCTATGCAGAACTGATCTGCGACGGCATCCACGTACACCCTATGCTGGTCAAAGTGTGGTGGCGAGCCAAGGGCCGCGACCGCGGCATTCTCATCACCGACGCGATGACCGCAACAGGCATGCCCGATGGCGAGTACAGGCTCGGTGGAATGACGGTGCAGGTAGCCAATGGCCGCGCATCCCTGGGGGATGTACTGGCAGGCAGCGTGCTGACGCTGGATCGCGGGCTCAAAAACTTTGTCGCGTTTACCGGGGCGACGGTAGAAGAAGTGCTTCCTCTCGTCACCCGCAACCCCGCCGCCATGACCGGATTTGCCGACGGCGTAGGTCGCTTACGTGTGGGTGATACAGCCAACCTGGTTGCGCTCAAAACCGATGGCAGCCTGATCGCTTCAATCAATCACGGCAAACTGGCAATCGCAGCAGGTTAGCGTAACGGCTTTGGGCTTTTTGAACTAGCTCTCAGCCAGCCGACGTGCCCGCCAGAGAGCGCCTTCGACGGCAACTACGCCCTCTTGCGCTACTGGCAGATCCGGTGCGGCCTGCTTCAAAAGCTCGGTAAACCGCACGCGAACGATGCCTATCTTTTCAAGCACGCTGCCGGTAAAGGCCACTGGAACTTCCTCTGTGATGCCGTGATGCTGGCGCAGCTTGCTTCGCACCAGCAGTACAAAATCTGCGAGATCGGCAGCGGCCTGATGCAGCACGCGAATAGCGACTGAATCGCCCTCTTCGGCTGCAACGGACATAAGCGGCGCCAGCGCGGAAAAGTCCGGTCCGGGCACTTGATTTCCGACGCTGACCAGCTCTTCAAGGGTGTTCGTGCCCCACTCTGCGGCAACGCGCTGCAGGATGGTGCAGGGTTCGCCATGATCATGGGCCCGTAATGCCTGGCGAACACCATAAAGACCGATCCAGTAACCGGAGCCTTCGTCGCCCAGCGTCGAACTGTAACCACCGGCGTTTTCCCGCGCGCCGTCAGCACTGCGGCCAAAGCAATTGGAGCCGGTGCCTGCAATCTGCAATATCCCCGGACCTCCGCGAACCGCCGCATCGAGCGCGATCACTTCGTCGCCTACTACCTCTGAGTTGCAAATGCCGACATCTTCAAAAACAGCGGTGATCCAGTCAGCCACTCCCGGCAGCGATGCACTGGCGATACCCGCGGAAGCCGCATCGACTCGCGTCACATCCGCGGCAGTGAAAACATCCCTCAAAAGGTTGCGCAGGTTAGCTTCCGCCGCTTCCGCTCCCACGCGGAGGCGCTTGATTGAGCCGCCCTTCGCGCGTCCCAAAACCGTTGTTCCTCTGGATATAACGGCGCGGGTATTGGTTCCGCCACCGTCAAGTCCCAACACAATATTGCGTGACCCGGTACTCAAGTGCTCTTGCTCCTCAAGGTATTTGCCTTGCTCGAAACTAGTATTTGCCTTGCTCAAAACTATGGACGCATTCCTGCCTGTATCATTCGCAATTACTCATTTCGCCTCTGCACTTCCCCCGTTATCGCGCAGGGTGCCTGCAAGAATGCTGAGATTCCCGTCTGATTTAGGAGCCTGTAATCCAAGCATATGGGTAATCCACGGATAGATGTTTACATTTTCAAAAGGCGCAACCGTTTTCCCATGAACGATGTCTGGCCCGACAGCAAAAAAACTGGCCTTCATCTCTGGCATGATATGCGGATCGAAGCCATGTTGGCCAGCGATCGGCGGATTGTCCGGCTTACCCGCCGCAGGTGCACTCGCGCGAATTGAATATGGACCAGTCGGCACGATCACCGGGTCACCCTCGCGTGCATTTTCGTTGTAATGCAAATCGTAAGGTACGTCCTTCAAGCGGTAGGCATGGAACTTGTCCGAAGCCTTCTTGAGCTGGTTATAGACGCGAACCCGATCTTCCTCCGTCTTGCCATAGAGCAGAGCACCGGCCGTATCGAAATTTTTGAGATCGGCAAACTGATCCAGCGTGACCCACGGGCCTTGAATCCTGACCATGCCGTGATCGCTGACCACCACCAGATCAATGGGCAAACCGGTTGCATCCAGCTTCGAACGCAGCTTGCCGACCAACCCATCCACTCGAATGACAGCGTCCTTTGTCTCCGGCGCATCAGGGCCATACTCGTGCCCTGCATGATCGACATCCGAATAATAAAGTGTGATGAAATGTGGCCTCGTCGCTTCAGGCTCCTTGAGCCACGCAAACACCTGGTCAATGCGAGCGCTCTCGTCGACCTTGTCATCAAACTTAAGGTAATCGGTAGGGCGCTGGCCGGCGATCTCCGCTTCCGAACCGGGCCAGAACAGGCAAGCCGTGCGCATCCCCTGGCTCTCCGCCAGAGACCATAGCGGCACACCCTTGTACCAGCTTCCATCGGTCACAGTAGCATCGTCGCCAAGACGGTAGCGGGCATCCTTCTGCGCGTCATAGAAATAGTTCGCGACCAGCCCATTATGCTCCGGATAAAGACCCGTCACGATCGCATAGTGGTTAGGAAAAGTCAGCGACGGATAGCTCGGCAATATGCCTTCCGGAGCCCAGACACCCTGCCTGCCGATACTCAGCAGATGGCTGGCTCCATACTTCTTCGTATAATCCCAGCGGAAACCGTCCAGCGACACCAGAACAACATAATGAGCCTTCTGCGCCTGCGCAGAATTAGGCCCATGATCAGTATGAATGACCGGGAGTGTGCTCTGGGCCGTTGCCCGCTGCGAGACGCAGAGGAGCGCCAATACAGCACCGATGGCGGTTACACGGAAAATCTGCTGGATACGCATTTCGGCTTGTCTCCAAGGAACAGACTACCAGCCGGACAATAACAGCCCGGCTAACGGATTGTCACAATCCAGTCTTAACAGACGTCAATGGAGCTCGAACGTTGGCCATATTCATACGTGCCGCCTGTATTCAAACCCGTCGCCGTCCTATACGATTTCCCATGTTTTCGCGAAGACTTTTTCACGCATTCTGCGCCGCCTTCTTCGGCGTGTCCATCGTTGCCGTAGTTGTTGCCGGGACTATTACCGTGGCCAGCGCTCAGCCCCCGGCAAGAATTGTTGCGCCGATCGCAGCGCCTACGCCGCCTATGGGTTGGAATAGCTGGGATGCATACGGATTGACCATCAATGAAGCCGATTACAAAGCCAACGCGCAGGTACTCGCAAGCTTCAAGAGCTATGGCTGGAATTACGCTGTCATTGACGAGGGATGGTTTCTCGAAAACCCTCTCAACGCAGGTAAGCCCGATACGCTCAAGTACACCATCGATGCCTACGGACGAGTAACTCCAGCGCTCAATCGCTTCCCTTCCGCAGCCAACGGCGCGGGCTTCAAGCCCATCGCCGACTACGCGCATTCACTCGGACTCAAGTTCGGCATTCACATCATTCGTGGCATTCCGAAGAGAGCCGTGAAAGAAAATCTGACTATTCTCAACACCAGCTTGCACGCCTCAGATGCAGCAGATACCACCGATACCTGCTCGTGGAATCCGGATAACTTTGGAGTAAAAGAGAATGCAGCAGGGCGCGCATACTACGACTCCCTGATTGCCTTGTATGCAGGCTGGGGCGTGGATTTCCTCAAAGTCGACTGCATCGCCGACCACCCTTACAAGGCCGATGAAATTCGCATGATTTCTGCTGCGATCCAAAAGACGGGGCGGCCAATCGTACTAAGCCTCTCGCCCGGACCAACGCAATTGGAACACGCGGCTGAGATCGGCGAGCATGCACAGATGTGGCGCATAGCCGACGATATCTGGGACGGCTGGGAATTCCCCGGACAGAAGTGGCCCAATGGATTGCTGTCTGCTTTTGACAATCTCTCCAGGTGGTCAAGATACGCGAGGCCCGGTAACTGGCCAGATGCCGACATGCTTCCATGGGGCTACCTCGGCCCCGAACCAGGATGGGGAAAAGCCCGTCAATCCGCACTGACTCAGGATGAGCAGCGAACACAATTTACTCTGTGGGCCATCGCTCGAACGCCCATGATCCTGGGCGCGAATCTTACTCGGCTTGATGACTTCACCAAGTCACTCCTGGCGAACAAGGAAGTCATTGCTATCAATCAAACCGCCATCAAAAGTGAGGAGCATTCCACGTATCCCGAAGACCCTCTGCGTCCGCGACGGTGGTCAGCAATAACAGGTGGCACTCATCCGCAACACTACGTCGCAATCTTTAATTTGCATGACAAGCCACTTAAGGACGATGAGCCGTGGCTCCTGTTCGGACTTGCAGATAAGGCCCATGCCGGTTATGACGTGTGGAATAAGAAACACCTGCCGCCCTCTGCAAAGCTGCATGTGGAGATTCCCGCTCACGGCTGCATGTTAGTGCGCGTGGAATAGCGAACGGGACGCACCTATCTACCATATTGTCATCTACGCCCGCTACCTCGTTGTGAGCACTGACGAGCGGTGATTTCCACTGCCCCCTAAGGTCGATATGCGAAACTATGATTTCAGGCTAAGGCACAATCAAGGCTGTGCCAGATCCCTAATCCCCGGGAGAATCGACCTCCATGCCGTTGCTGCGTTCCCTGCTGATCGGACTTTCCACGAATAAAACTTTGCGCCGGTCCATTGAGAACTCAGGTGCGGGGCGCAAGCTCAGTTCACGCTTTGTCGCCGGTCTTGAAGTAGAAGACGCTCTGCGCGCCGCTGAAATGCTGAATAACTTCGGCATGACCGCCACACTGGATTCCCTGGGCGAAAGCGTCGCCACCGAGGCCGAAGCGAAGACCGCAGCCGAGGTCTATCACCGGCTGTTGGACGCCATCGCCACACGCAAACTCAGTGCCAATATCAGCGTCAAACTGACGCAGATCGGCCTCGATCTTTCGCCGGACCTCGCCTACACCATCGCAGCAGGCCTCACCGAACACGCACGTGCGACCAGCAACTTCCTGCGCATCGACATGGAAGGGTCAGGCTTGACCCAGGTAACGCTCGACATGGTCCGCCATCTGCACGCTCGCGAGGAGTATCGCGGCCACATCGGCATCGTGATCCAGTCCTACCTCTACCGCTCCGAAGCCGACATACAGCAGTTGATTGAAGAAGGTATTCGCGTCCGCCTCTGCAAAGGCGCCTATCAGGAGCCGCCCTCCGTAGCCTTCCCACAAAAAACCGACGTAGACACAAACTACGTGCGCCTCTCCGGAATCCTGCTTTCAAGCCCCATCTATCACGGGCTCGCCACACATGATGAAGCCATGATTGAGGCCGCAAAAAACTACGCGCGCAACAAAGGCGTCGCACCCGATCAGTTCGAATTTCAAATGCTCTATGGAGTTCGCCGCGACCTGCAAAGACGCCTGATTCGCGAGGGCTACAACGTGCGCGTCTATATCCCGTTTGGCCGCGAATGGTATCCCTACTTCATGCGGCGACTGGCCGAGCGACCGGCGAATGTAATCTTCCTGCTGAAAAATCTCGTCCGCTCGTAGCCATCTGAAATCCAAATGCAATAACGAAGCGCCGCATAGTTATTGCGGCGCTTCGTTATTGTGGGCAATTTTTATTGAGGAGCCTCGTACGGCTCTATACGCAGCATATTTGAAAGAATCCCACGCTCTTCCGGCGAAAACGTCGAAGTGTAGCGCGCTGAATTCAACACCGTCTCCCGTTGCTCCGGCGGAACACCGCGCAGGTCGCGGAAAGCTCCGTGCACCATCAGTTGCCGATCTGGAGCAAGCGTTTGCATCCGGCGCACAGCCTGCTTTACCTGCATCTGCTGCGCTGGCGACAGCCGTTCCAATGCCTCCGCACGCGCAAGGCGGCGTTGGCGTTGTGCCTCAGGCAACTGATTCATGCGATGCAGTTGCTGGACAAGACGCTGTTGATCTCCCGGGTTCAGTCGATTAAAGCCCGGCTCCTGCCGCAACAATTGCTCCTGCTGGCCGACTGGCATATTTTGATGCTGCGCCATCCACTCCGGCAGATGCCCCGTATTTCTATCTCCCGCATAAGGCCGCCCGCCGTATGGATTAGGATTTGCGCGCAGTGAAGGAAACTGCGAAGCGTTATACGCCGGACGCGCAGTATCTCCACCCGCTCCGTAGCGTCCCGCTGGATAACCAGGCTGGCCACTCACCCCACCCGCTCCATTGGGACGAACATATTGCGGACGCGCTCCCGTATTTGGTCCAGCGTTCCCAACATTCGGCCTCGCATACGGATTGCCCTGGGGCCGCTGCGGTCCTGTCTGCATACGCCCCGGAGCATTGTGCTGAATAACATGCTGCCCATTCCCCTGCACCGTTCCAGGCCGATAATGAGGCGCAGGCGCAGAGTGCGGAGCCTGCCCGCCGAAGCGCATGCCGCCAAACCCACCGCCAAATCCGCCACCACGCGGGACAGCAAAAGGGCGTGCAAACGCAAGCGGCGCCAGAGACAAAGCAATCCCCAGAAATGCAGCCATCACTGCATAGCGAGTAATCGCCGCTCTGGAAACCGCTTTGGTCTGCTTCGTCTTCATCGCCAATCTCTTCTAGCTTCTTCTTCCCTTACAACCAACGCGGATAAATGTGTTTCTCATCCTAATCGACGGAGCTGCAACCACTCAGCCTCATGCCGGATTAGTCGTTCTGATCCGAGATCGACTCAAGCTGATCGAGCAGTTGCGCATTGCTATCGAGCGTCTGCAGATCGTTCACCACCGCTGCCTGCGCAGGCGGCGGTGGCGGCTGCGTCCAATCGGTAAATCCCAGATAAGCCCCACCGCCAAGCAACAACGTGACCGTCATGGCCATCGCCGCTACCGGCCTCAACGACATGCGTGAGCCATAAGCGAACCGGGCCCGCATTCTCTCAAACCAGCTCGCCGGAACCGCCTGCCGCTCTTCCTCAAGCCGCGCGTTAAACCGGGTCAGGAAGTACGGGTTCGGCTCCGGAACCTCCCAGGCATCCAACAGCGCCATCGTCGCCCGCAACTCATCCAATTGGGTGCGGCAGTTGTTACACTCCGCCAGGTGAGACGCAGCCTCGGAGTTGCCCTCGCCATCCCCCTGTTCGGGATCGAGCAGCAGATCTGCCATCTTCGAGTTCATATCCTTGCAGTTCATCTCGGTACTCCCTTCTGTGCCGGTGTGCCCCGGCTTCGTACTTTCGTGCTTCTTGCTCTCAGGCATATGCTTTCAGGCTCTCGCGCAATGTCTGATAAGCGCGGAAGAGGAGCGACTTGGTAGCCGATTCGCTCAACTTCAAAACTTCGCCAATCTGGCGGTAATCCATCTCCTGGTACTTGTGCATCAGCACCGCCATGCGTTGCCGCTCAGGCAGTGCTGCCACTTGTGCCCGGATGGCCGCCATACGCTCCTCGCGCAACATCCGCTGCTCCACGTTGGGATCGTCATCGGCAACCTCCGGCGTGCTGCCCGTCTCCGAATCCGGTTCATCCAGATTCACCGTCTGCGCGGTTCGTTCATACTTCGTATCCCGCGCATGGTTCACAGCGAGATTGGTCGCAATCCGATACAGCCACGTACTGAACTTCGCCTCGGCCCGGTAACTTTCCCGCGACCGGTAGACACGCAGAAAAACCTCCTGCGCCAGTTCCTCTGCAACCGCCTCATTGCGAACCATCCGAAATAAAAAGTGGATGATCTGGCGGTGATATTTGCCCACCAGGTACGTGTACCCAGCCTCATCGCCGGCGGCAACAGCCAGCATGATTTCGGCGTCCGTCCGCTCCGCAGAGGCAGACGAAACAGCCTCAGCGCCTGACAGTTCCCGATTGGATTCCCTTGCTGAGGCGTCATTCACCGTGCGATTTCGTCCCAAACGCGATCTCTGCCCCGAATCCAATCCCCGCGAAGCCACTCCCGGATTGTCGATCGCCAGGGTTGCCATATCTCCTGAAACACCACCGTGGACAGAAGGTTGCGCAGATGAGCCGGCGTCCTGCTCGGAATCCGGCTTTTTTGAATGATTTGCACCAGAATTGCCGCTTCCTGAATCGCCAGTCCCAGCTTTACCCGCTCCAGCCCCGGCCCTGCCAGTCCCGGCACCTTCTCCAGAATGTGCCGCACCCAGCCCCCCTTGATCAGGAAACTCGGCCGCGTGACGGATTGGGAGCAAGCGTAAGCGCATCGTGCGAAGCGAACCGTTCGGGGGATCAACAGCGGATACAAACTCCGCAACCAACTGGCAGATCGAGCAGAAGACCGCCCCGCGAAGGGCAATCCAGGCAAACACAAGGGCAATTCAAGCAACCGCAAAGAGCAATTCGAGCAAGCGCGAAGGGCAATCCAGGCAAAAAACTCAATTCCACTGCGAGTCTATTGCAGGATTGTCCGACTCGTAGAGTATCCCAGGTTTCCCATGTGCAGACCTGCATCCTGCCAGACCCACTCCACCAGCCCCAGCCCATCTGCCCAGGCCAATTGAAGCCCGCGGCTCGCTGATGATACTCTACCGTAGTAGACCCCGCCTGAGTCCTTCAGTGCTCAGTACCCGTTTGGACCTCCTCCAGACGTGCTCCAAGGGGCGATTAACTCAGCGGTAGAGTGCCACCTTCACACGGTACTGATCTTCAACAGTGACCGCTTCTAACTAACATAAAATCAAACACTTACAGGCACCGTTTCGAAGCCGTTGTTGGCGTTTTGCGGCAATTCGTCAGAAACAATTTTTTCCTCTCCTCCTTTCGTCAACATCAGGTACACCGAGCCGACCATCTGCTGCACGCTTTCCGGCAGCTCCTGCATGTACTCGTGCGCCGTGGTATCGGGACGCGAGTGCCGCAGATGGGCTTGGATGTCCTTAACCGACCCCATCTTCTGGGCCTGAGTCGCCATCGTCCGACGAAGGATCTGGAAGTTCAACTTCTCCAATCCCAAATCTTCCGCCATAGGCTTCAACACCCGATAGAGGTAGTTGTTTACATGCAGGAAGCCGCCATCCGCGTTCGGGAAGATGAACGCGTCCGGTGAGACCTCCTTGCCATCCTCTCCTTTGCCGTCCTCTTTCCACTGCCGGAGTTCCTCGGCAAGACCGTCCGGCAGGTGGACCTTGGTGAGGCTGCCCGGTGTCTTGCCATACGGACGCAGCTTGGCTCGATAGATGGTCTCAGTAAGAACGAGGGTGTTCTCCCCGTCGAAGGAACGCCAACGGAGAGCGAACAGTTCGCTCGGCCGTAACGCTTCCGTCATATCGAGGGCCAGCAAGAGACGGTCTCTCCGGTTGGCCATGGCTAGCACTGACCACAGCTGCCCCCAGGTCAACACCCGCTTGTCCTTGGGCCGAAGATTTTTCGGGATCTTCAGCTTCCGGGTCGGGTCCTTGATCAGGAACTCCTGCTCCAGGGCTTCGTCGAAGATGGATTTCAGATACGACCTCGCCTGCTTGACGCGATCCTGCGAGTACCGCTCCGCTAGATGGTTCACATGCGTTTGCAGCATGAACTTATCGAACGAATCGAGCGGCTGCCTGCCGAATTTGTCTATCAGGTCGAATTCGATCTGGGCCATCTTCGTTACCGCCGTATCCGGCCGCCAATCCCCTTTCCGAAGTGGGAAGTAGCGGTTACGGACAAACCACTCGAAGGTCACAGAGCTGTCTTTCAGCACCCTGCCTCCGAGGTTTTGACCAGTTCGCTTGGTGATTTCGGCGCGCAACGCATCGCGCGCCTCGAACTTGGTCATCTGGGACTTAAGGCCGAGCTTAATCCCGAGCTTTCTGACTCGTTGCGTATCGGCCTCAGGATCAAGTACGGTTTCTCGGAAGTAGCCGTACCATTGCTTTCCGCGCAGGGATATCCACCCTGCCTGGTGTGACTTGCCCATGTGTTCCTCGTATTTCTGTGGTGGAAGAACCGCGGGCTTCCACCATTTTATGGCTTTATTTGCGTCTCCGGCGCGCGGCGGAGAGCTGCTCCTGTTCGCTGATGAACCCCTCGATCCCGCTGAACCGATACCGGAGCGTTCCGTCTCCCATGCGGATCACCGGGAGGTGCGGCAGCTTGCGCGAGGAGTGATCCCAGACCCAATCCCTGCTTACATTTAGCCGCCGAGCCACATCGTCCACGGTAAGCAGAGGATCGTGATCGGATTGGGATTCTAGGGGAGGTCCCGCATTGACACTGCGCACCGGCATCGGTCGGCTGGGGTCGTTGGAGGGAACCGGCGGACGTTCCATCACGCGAAGAGTTGAGCTTGGTTGGGGCTGAGGCATATGTCCTCCTGCTGGTTTTCGAGACTGTCGAGCAAATGCTTTGTATGTCGAACTCGAAACTCGGTCAAAAACGCATCCGGCCGTGCCGACAACTTCCAAATTTGACCGAGTTTGCGAATCACCCCATGCTGGCACCGCGTTTGACAGGAGGTGTATATGGGCAAGCCAACGAAGTGGATCGGTGTTGCAGTATCCGTCACCATGCTCGACGCTGTAGCGGTCACCTACTACGGCGGTGTGGTCTGGAAGGCATTTGCCGTAGTCATCTGGAGCAGGTTGTTGTTGCTCCTCTTAGCCGCCGTGTGGGCTACGTCACTCCTGCACATTTGGGCTCACGCATGTTCCCACTTGCGGCGGGCAATACGGGAACATCGTTTTGCAGTCTCGATCCCAGTGAGCGGCCTATCGGCTGAGATGGCGGAGGAAATCGATGTTTGATTCCCTGGCTGACCTATCGACCAAGTTATCGGCCACCGGATACTTCATTGACCCGGTGATGGTCCAGGTCGTTTTTCTTGCTGCCAAGCTGAAGAAACCTCTCCTGCTCGAAGGTCCGGCCGGTTCTGGGAAGACGCAGCTTGCCCTCTCCGTTGCCGCGGCAGCGGCTACTCATGTCGAGCGGCTCCAGTGCTATCGCGGCGTCACGGAGTCCCAAGCCATCGGGAGCTTCGACGAGGGGCTGCAACGGCTCTACATGGAGTTCTCGAAGAGCCAGCACGAGAGCTGGCAGATCCTCCAGGCCAGTCTGAAAGGGCGCGATTTCTTTCGTGCCGGACCATTGATGCGCGCCCTCGAATGCGAGCGGCCATGCGTTCTGCTCATCGACGAACTCGACAAGGTAGATGACGGTTTCGAAGCGATGCTGTTGGAAATCTTGTCTGCCTGGCAGCTTTCGATTCCGGAATTTGGAACGGTCGAAGCCAGAAGTATTCCGTTCGTAGTTCTCACCAGCAACGAAGAGAGGCGTCTCGGCGATCCGATCCGGAGACGCAGTCTCTATGTGCGAGTTGAGCACCCAACGCCACAGCGTGAGTCGGAGATCATCGCGAGCCGTACGCCTAACGCCAATGCAGAGTTTCACCGTGAGATGGCCGGGATCGCCCTTTCATTCCGTAACTACTCATTGGAAAAGCCGCCTTCGGTGTCCGAGATGATCGACTTTGCCAACGCTCTGCAATTGCTAGGCGCCGACCATGTGACCGAAGAACATCGCGACGTTCTTTTGCCCTTTCTTGCGAAGACCGAGAAAGATCGTCGACACCTCCTCCTTCGCGAAGGCTTCAAGAGCCTCCTCGATGACGGAGCACGTTTCGCCCAGAAAATGGCGGTTGAAGGAGGGCCTCACTCATGAAATGGCTGCTCCCGCTATTGCTCTTCTTACCGATTCGTTCCGCTAAAGCCGACGTTCCTCCCTCGGAGGCGGAGCGATGCGTCCAGCATTATGCAACGTACTACCGGGTGCCACCGGAGTTGATTGGTGCCCTGATCGATGTGGAATCGCGATGGAATCCTCGCGCGCTTTCAAATAAGGGCGCAATGGGGTTGATGCAGCTCATGCCAGCAACGGCCCATCGCTTCGGCGCGATGCAGCCATTCGATGTGGAGCAGAACATCGCAGCCGGCACCCGCTATGTGACGACCTTGATGTGGGAGTTTCGTGGCGATCTCCGCCTAGTTGCGGCGGCCTATTACGCCGGCGACCGATGGATAGGAAGGAAGCAACTCAACTACAGCAACCCTGATGTCATCGCCTACGTCGAGGCGGTTCGACGTCAGTACCTGATGCGAAAACAGGCGGCCAAACGGCCGCCAAGGAGATAGACAAATGAAACTTCGTTGGCTCATTCCCATTGCAATATTGCTTCCGCTCCGACTCGGAGCCGCCGCACAAGCCGTGAGCGCACGCGTTGCCACGATCACGATCAATCCAAACGAAGTGACTTCTCTCCATCTCAGACCTGAGTTTGAGTCGACGATCCGCATGCCCGAAGAGATCACCTCTGTCATTCTCGGAAGCCCGACTTCCTTCAAAGCCGAACATAGTGAGGGCGAGCCCGAATATGTCTACGTCAAACCCATCACTAAGGAACCCGCGCAATCAAACCTCTTGATTGCAACAAAGTCCGGTCAGCATGTCACGCTGGAACTTGTCAGCGACGGGGCTGTCAACAATCCCACCCAACCGGTTGACTTCCTGATCCAGTACCGCACTTCGAGCAGCTTCTTGGTCACATCGGACGAGCCGCTGCCGGTCGCGAAGAAGCCCGCAGATCATCCACGTCGATCTGAAGTGGCCGAGGAGCACTCTCCGTCCGTTGTTCCTTCGGCTCTCGATCAGGAGTTCGAGCAGCAGACCAAGCTCAATGCACCGAGTTGGAGCAAGTGGGAGGGCAAACAAATCGAGACCTCGATCGGTGACATTCGTCAATGGAGCAACGAGACGGTCGTCTCGTATTCGGTTTACAACAGCTCGGACCAGCCGGTTGAGATCGTGCCACCGCAGATACAGATCACCGGACGTAAGACGGAGAAGAAGAAAAAGAAGCAAGGTAAGGGCATCCTCTCCGACCAGCTCGAAATCCGGGACTACAAACTCAGCTTGACGAGGCTGGAACCGGGTGGGCGCGCGGATGGTGTCGTGGTGTTCGACCGCCCGAACTTCAAGCAGTCGACGGAGAAGTTATTTCTGCAGCTTGCGCAGGCGGATCAAGTGGATCGTCCGATCTTGGTTCGTCTACCGTTCACCCCGCCCATCGCGGCACAACGCCAATAGAGAGGATCGTGCAGAGTATGAACGTTCAGGACAAAGATTTAAACGGCAATCGCCTTCAGATAGATGAATCTTCCGATCAGATGGCCCCTCACGCAGCACCTCCAGCGCCAAACTTGATCGATCCAGAATTCAAGGACGTGCCTGAGATCGCCAACGTTGACGGCTTCGCGACGCGGGCAGGCATCAACGGAATAACGGGAATCGGCAAGAACAAGCTCATTCTTCTCGGCGGCGGTCTCGCGGTCGCCGTATTGTTCTTTGTCTTTACTGCGCTCGTGGGAAAGTCCCCGAAGAAGCAGAATGCCGCGAAGCCGAACACTCTACAGACAAGCTCGGCGGCGGCAAAACAGCCCAAAGGCAGCGTGACACCTGTGATGGAAACAGTCCGCACCCCAGCCCCAGACAACTCGAGCGGTCAGCTTGGCCCGGGAGACATCAAGCGCACCCGCTCCCTGGATGGGAAGGTCACGCCTACAACGAACTCTCAACTCGCGCAGAAGCCGGCGACGGGTGGCTCTCTCGGGAGTGTCCCCTCATTCGCCGACACGCAGCAGAAGTGGGAAGAGCCTCAGCCCTACGGCGAGGCTACACCAGCCAGCGCTACTTCCCAGACGGCGCAGCAACAACAACAAAATACTCTCAAAGAACCTTCGCTCATCTTCGTTCGCAATCAGGTTCAAACGCAGGTTTCGTCAGCGACCAAACTTACCTTCGACGGTGACGACGCGCCATCGTTGGAAATGACGCCAGGCATGCGCATCCAAGCCAAGCTCGAGACTCAGATATCGAGCGCCGTTCAGGAACCGATTGTGGCCGTGGTGGAGTACACCTACGCTATTGGGGATAAGATCGTCGTTCCCGCCGGAGCCCGTATATACGGCAAGCTGGTACAGGCCGATCGGACTGGACTCATCAACGTCCAATTCGATGAAATTCGGCTGTTGGATGGAAACCGGGATGAGAAGCGGGAGAAGATCGATGCGATTGGTCTCGGGCTCGATCTTGGCCCGATCAAAGGAAGCGTCTCCGGAAAAAACACAGGCAAGAACTTTTTAGTGCGGGCGGCATCAGGAATGGGTTCGGTGCTAGCGGAGATCGCCGGCAACAACAGCAGCGCCGCGTTCTCAGAGGATGACATGTTGCGAGAGCGGCTGGCGGAAAATATCGGAACTGCCGGCGATTCGGAGGTCATGAACCTCAGCGCCAACAGTCGCATCGTCGTCTCCGTTCCTGCGGACACGAAGATCTACGTCGTGTTCACAAAGCATCAGGAGAAGAGCTCCGCCGAGCTACACAAAGTTGCCTCTGCGACTCAATAAACGCGACGTGGACGTTCTCTCAGCCCTGGCCGACGGCCAGGGTTTTTTTGCGTGCAGCAGGTGCCGATGTTTCGCCCCGTGCGCCATTGGAGTGCGGGGCTTCGTTCGATAGAGGCCGTGAGGTCGGGATGAGAGTCGGACACGATTTGGATTGTTCGCCCGATGAGGTCTCACGCTAGAACTTGAGCCGAGAACGATCCCCACTACCCGATCCGAAAGCGAGCAGATAGCCGCTGCTGACCCTTCCCAAGAATGAGCAAACGGCGGTCCGTGGGGCTCAGTGCGCATGTGGGCACTCTCGGCCGATTGCCCTTTGCTCAAATGAGTCAAGATTGTGCGTTGTCCTTGGTTGAGAAGGGGAAAGATAGACTCCACAACCCCATAATGCGAACGGGCAATTGGCGATCTCTATATCCTTTTGGAGTTGAGTCAGGGGCGTTCCCAATGGCTTTCTATGCGAACGGGCAAAGCGCCTCGCTGAATATCCCGTTGGAGCGGGATAGCGGAGTGAGGAGAAGCTATGAGGGGATCAGACGAAATTTACCGCAACGACGGCACATGTAAGTATGACTCCAGTCCCAACGGAGCCTTGGGTAGACTTCGCGGTTATATCGAGCGGTTCGAAGGAGATTAAAGATCAAGCCAGCCAAACAGATCAGGCCAAGAACAAGAAATAATCCGACGGCGTGACCTAAGTTCGATCTGGTAGATGGTTCCTCAACGATCTTGCTGAAACCCGCCCCGCCCCAAAAGACGAAGAAAAAGATCGCGAATCCCCAGAGTACGAAAGGCCGGATGTAACCCCTCGGGTTGGGAGGAGCTGCAATCTGTGCGGAATAAGACTGGCTGCTTCCGTGACTAAACGTGCTCGAGAAAGTCCGTGTGCCTTGCTGATACAGAAGCGGGACAGCTACGATCTCGCCAGTTCCACACTGGTCACAGCGATACGAGTTCTGGTGGGGTAGTGTCGCCATTGCCTGAGCCCTGAACCGGCGAAAGTTTCATACGCGGTCTACTCAATCCTGACGGAGATTTTAGCTCTTTCGTTTGAACACAGCCACTTCGGGATTTACTTTCAAGGTCGCCGAAAGCGCTACCATTTCGCAAATCTTACGAAGGATTGGAGATAACTCATCCTTCATCGTTTGGCACGTCAATTTGACCGAGTTTCGGATTCAACCGATTCTCTTCCTCGACGCGGAGGCCTTGAGCAGCCGAGTCCAGGAGAGATAGAGATATGAGAACCGCACCAGTCTTCTGGCGTCGCTCCGAAGGGGCCGCCCAACCACTCACCACCGTCATTCATCGTCCCGATGAAACCAACTGGGTTCGAGCCGCTCTGATGTTCGCGTTGGCTCTCGTGCTGCTCGGAAGCCTTCTCACTCCAGTCGCTGCGATCGCTCAGAACCTCGGAACGTCTCCACAATTCGGTCAGGCGGTTCAAGGCCAGCAAGCGACCACAGTCGAAGGCACTGTCCTCAACATCGTGAACTGGGGCTGCAACGTCATCGCTCCGGTCATTGCGGTGGCTTGCCTCGGTATCGCTGGTTGGCACTTCAAGAGCGGCCGCGGATACATGGGCTGGGGCGTCAGCGGTGTCGCACTGATGGTGATCTCCGGTCTGGGACGTATGGCCGAAGGATTTATCACTCAGGCGCAGGGAATCCAGTAACGAGGTCTCATCGTCATGCCAGTGCCGCAATTCCTTCTCGATCTCCTCCAGATGCTGCTCGACCTCGCTGTACCCGCGGCGTTCCTGACGCTGACCGCCGCGGGCGTGAGCTTGCGGCATGAAGGAGGGACCAACTTCCATGTGAATGGCAGGACTGGAAAGTGGGTGTTGTGGACCGTGGTCCTTCTGACGCTTCCACAACTGTTGTCCTGGATTGCGGCACAAGGCATTACCGTTCCCTCCGGGAGCGGTTCGGTAGGAACAAGCTGGATCGCAAGTATGGAGACGGTGTTCAAAGCGTTCGTCAATCAGATCGTAGTCGCCAAGCTGGTTCCGGTACTCGCGGCATATTTCGTTTTGAAAGCGACGCTCGATGGAGCTGCTGGAGAAAATCCGCTTCCCTCGATCATCGCCGCTCTTTTTCTGATGTCACTTTCCGCCACCATGCAGCTCATGCAGGGATGGAATTCGGGAGACCAGTACGCAACGACCGATATGCTTACGTCCCTTTGGAATTACATCGTTGGGCAGATCATGCCAGCGGCAGCAGGACTGGCATGCGTAGGAGCGGTCATCAATTTCGTTAGGCACAGACCGTGGACGCGGATGGTCTTCGCCGCAATTTCATTTTTGAGCGTGAGTGGATTACTCACACTCTTTCAGGCCATGGCGGCCTGAGGAGCGACCGATGAGTTTGAATGGCGCAATCACGAATCTCGCCTCATGGGCCGGTAACACCATCATGCCGACGATGGCCGGCATGTTCTTCGCGGGTGCTGTTTACCGCTACAGCAAGAGTCATCCGTTTGAGCACCTGCTCTATGGCGGCTTCGCTTCGCTGATGTGCTCAGGCATGCTTCGCGCTCTTGAGGGCTTCGTGCAAAACGCAGGTGCGACCAGTGCCGACGGATTCTGGATGGCAACGATGAGCCTGGTGAATTGGACGGCCAATGTGATTCTGCCCATGTTCGCGCTCACGCAGCTTGCAGCAATGGCCCTACATATGGGTGGCGTGCTCGATCAGATCTACCCAGGCTCAAGCTGGATTCGCAAGTTCATCGCCGCAGTAGCGGCGTTGATGGTCTCCGGCATACTGCGCTTCGCCGAATCGATGGTGACGCAGGCACATGGGATTTGAGGAGAATGTCATGAGTCTAGATCTGACCCCTGTTCATCGCAATTTGCATACCAAGGTCACATTCCTTGGTCTTGAGTTTGAAGACCTCATCCTCGTGCTCGCGTTGGCGGCACTCATGAATCTTCTTGCTCACTTTGCAGGCAACAATGCTCATTTTCTGGGAATGCCACTCAACATCTTTATGGAGTTCGTTGTTCCGGTTTTGACTGTTCCGTTCCTGATCCTGTTCAAGTACGGCAGGCCACGGGGCTATCTGACAGATCTTCTGCGTTCGTTCTTTGCTCCGCGGGCGTGGTGCGCACTTGAGCGAGATTCCCAATTGCGAGATGGTTACGTGGTCGAGGAGGAGTAGCAGTATGCGGGCTTCGATCAAGACAGAGGCGGACGGGATGGTCAACTTGCGGCTCGACCCAGAAGCAGCCCAGGCCGTGTTCGCAAGCGTGGTCTTCGCATCCCGATTTCACGAAGGGATTACGCCTCTCGCGGTGATGGCGGCCGAGAGGTTAGATGGCGACGGCAAGCCCCCCGTGACCAAATGGAGAAGAGAGCTATGCCAATGACATATGCAGAACACGAAAAGAAGCTTAAGGCTCCAGCGGTCTGCGAACTGCTGCCGCTGCGCGATCTTCCCAGTGGCGATAACGTGATGGTGCGAACAAACGGCGCCTTGGCCGCGGGATACGAGCTGCGAGGCATTCTGGCCTACTTCGCTACCGACGGCGACCGCAATCAGACCAAGTCGATGCTCGAAGCCCTCTTCCGCAGCGTGCCCGATGTCAGTATGCGCATCCAGTTCCGCTACGAGATCTCCGAACACCTTGGCGACTTACTAGAGAGCTATGTCGGACAACAGAGAGCAGAACAAGCCGAAGTCATGGCTCTCGATACCCACCGTCTGCGCATGTGGCAGCAAAAGGAGAAGAACGGCTTCTTCTTTGAGAACCGACTCCATGTCTATCTCATCTGGGACCCGCGTATTCACGCGAAGCTGTATCACTCCATGCAACAGAACCGAAAGGTTGGCGGATTCACGGTCAGCCAGAAGAAGGCAATTCAGCGAACCCGCAAGGAACATGAAACATACCTTGCCGAGTTCGAGTCAATTCTCCGGGGTATCGAGGGGTCGATGGAGGCGGCCAACCTTGGTCCCCGGAGGCTCTCGACGCAAGACCTGTTCGAGGAGCTGAAGCACTCACAACATCCGATCCGTCGTGATCATCGCCCCTATGTGCCTGGTGAGGAGATGTTTGAGTATCGGAGCGCGCGGGAACAGGCGACGCAGGCGAGCATTCTCAATGAAACTGAGACGTACCTGAACATCGATGGCTACCTCTATTCAGTCATCAGCCTCAAAGAGCTTCCGGACGCGACATTCCCTGGAATGTTGCAGAACTTCTCCACGCTCGGTTTTCCTCTAGTCATCAGCGGGCAAGTAGTTATTCCCGATCAGGTGAAGGTACTCAAATCCTACAAAAGGCGCCTCCAGAAGATGACCGCAGCGCAGAAAGATGCGAACGGCAACTTCAAGTCGAACCCGGAAGCTGAGGTGGCACAGGCCCAGCTCATTCAAGTGCAGCGCGACATTATCTCGTCATCTCTGAAGACCGCGAAGCTGAGTCTCTCGGTTGTAGTCCGCACCTCGCAGCCAGCGGTGACATTCGCCGACCTCGAGCGATGCGAGCGCAATCTCGCCAACCGGACGCAAGAAGTGCTCAACGCCTTTACGCATATGAATGGCTCGAAGGCCGTGATGGAAACGATCGCCAAGCGGCGCATCTTTCTCGGAACGTTGCCGGGCATGGCTGAGGCGGACAAGCGAGACCAGGACATGCTCACCTCGAACGTCGCGGATCTGGTACCGGTGGAGATGCCATGGACCGGCACGCGCAGAAGTCCTTTGATCCTGTTTGAGACCCCTTTTCGCCAGCTCATTCCTTTCTCGATGTTCGACCCGGACCTCTCCGACGCGAATGGGTTGCTGATGGCGAAGAGCGGAGGGGGTAAGACCTTGGCCGCTCAACAGATGCTCCTAATGGCGGCTCGCGCGAATCCACTAATCTCCATCCTCGAACGTGGCGATTCCTATCAGCCCCTTGTTGAATTGATGGGCGGCGAGATGATCGAGATGTCGCTCGATAGCGACCAGACCATCAATCCCTGGGACCTTCCAAGGGGAGAGACGAAACCCTCCAACGATCAGATTTCGTTTTTGAAAAATCTGACCCGGCATATGCTCGGGGAGAACACCCCTCCGGACCTGGACATTGACCTGCTCGACAGCGTTCTTCTCGAGGCAATCACCTCCACCTACAAACGCTGCAGCGCAAAGACGTCGAACCCAACTCCGCTATTCGGGGATCTGGCCGCAGAACTTGCACACTGGCAGGACCGCGACAGGAATCAGAAGATCAATGCGATGGCCCAAATGGCATCGACCAAGCTTCGCGCTTGGGTCGATGACGGACCTTATGCGCGATTGTTCGACCGGCCAACCACAGTCAAGCTGGACAATCCATGGCTGTATTTCAACGTCGAGAAGCTGAAAGACGATCCGCGCCTCGAACGCGCCGAGAGTCTTTTGATTGCGCACACCGCCACCTATCGAGCATCCGGACTCGCGGGACGGCCGAGCATCGTTTTGCTGGATGAGTGCTGGGCGCTTCTCGAGTCTCCCATCCTGGCAAGCGTGGTGGTGCAACTGTTTCGCACGGCGCGCAAACGCAACGCCAGCGTTTGGGGTATCAGTCAGACGCCCGAAGACTTCGTAGGCACGCCCGATCGGCCGAATGAGCACGGAGCGGGCATCGTCAAGAATGCAACGACCAAAATCATAGGTAAGCAGCCCGGTGATATGACGGCTCTTCGAGAGCATGTTCACCTGAATGAGACCGCACTCAATCAGATCAAAACCTTTGCTCACCCTAAAAAAGGCCACAGTGCCGAGTTCCTTATTGCGATTGGAGAGAAGGCAGAATCCACACACTCGATTCGTGTGGTTCCCAGTGCGGTCGACTACTGGATCACGACGACCTATGCGCGCGAACGCAACTATCGCAAGTGGTGGTTGCGTCGGCATCGGCAACTTCCGCCGATCGAAGCCTATGAACGACTCGCTGAACAGTATCCAAGGGGATTAGCAGAGATCGGACCTCTCCCTATCGAGTTGTCCGGAGAAATGCACGAGGCACTGACGCAATGAACGACACGACGAAACCTACCGATTTGCGTCCGAACGACGCGCCCGATGCCGGGAACGACCCATCCCCAAGAGCGCCTCGTCGGACTCGCTGGAACAGGAGATTGGGAATTGCTGCGCTGACTGTGGCAGCCACAGTTGCGTTGCCGACGCTGGGACACGCTCAATTCCTAACAGTCTTTGACTCTATCTTTAGTTCCATCCAGAGCGACATCGGGACTTCATTGAGTTCCGTCAACCAAGTTATGCAGCAGGTTACGAAGCTCTACCAGACGACGGTTGCTCCCCTGGCTGCGCTCAACCAGGCTCGCGGCTTCGTTTCGACATCAATCTCTAGTTTCCGCAACTCGATGAACCAGATATTTACGACATCGTTCACCAGTGCAGTTACTCCCGGCCCGCAGCAATTCGAGTCCATCTTGCATAGCAGGCTGGCGACGCAGATTCCTTCGCTTCAAGCCAGTTTCACGACGAACTACGGTGCGATTCCACAGGTCAATGCCGCATCACCACAAGACCGCGTGATGATGGACATGGACGACGCCTTGGGTCAACAAAACCTCAAAACCACTCTTGTCGCGGACCAAGGCCAGGATCTCATCCTCCAGACCGCAAATCAGATGGAAAACCAAGTCGCGGTGAGTACGCCGGGCTCGAATCCATATCTGACTGCACAAGCACAAGTCGCGAACCTTCGGTGTCAGGCCTACATGCAAATGATGCTTGCGGCAGAGTTGCGGCAGGAGGCGGGCCGCATCGCGCACGACAATGTTCTCGTAAAGCGCCGAACCACTTCGACGGGTGGCATAAACAGCCTCATCAATGGAACGCTGACCCGATAAGGAGAGCCGCTATGACAGACCCAAAGAACAATCCCGACAAGGTGCGCAAACCATTCTTCTGGTGGAAGAGGCGGCAACCTGTGTCCGAATCCGCGAAGCCGATAAGAGCGAGCGATGCAAATGTGAAACTCATTAGGCGCCCCTGGTATCGATCGACTGCTCTCAAGATCGGTTGTGCAGCTCTCGGTCTCTTGATCGTCATTCCGAGGCACGCGCACGGCCAGCTTGGCATCGACACGGCAGCCATCATGGCCGCATTGTCAAAGATGCAATCGCTGATGAACACCTATATCGCGGCTCCCCTCAAGACGATCAACCAGTACGAACAAAGCGCAGCGAAGTACGAGCAACAGGTGATGTATCCGCTCACGGCGATTAACCAAGCCAAGAGTTCGGTAATGCAGGCGGAAAGCCAATTTACTCAGATGAGCAATATGTTCCGCACCATGAATGTGTCCAGTGCCACGTTGCCACAGTCGCAAAATCTTGAATCGCTCCTACTCTCGCGCAATTCCGCCAATGTGCCGACGGTATCGACCCAGTTTCAGTCGGTCTATGGCGTGGTGATGGCGCAGAACTCGTCGTCACCCGCCGTTCGGACGATGACGGACATGACGGACGCCCAGGCTCAAGACGCGATGAAGAGAGCCATTGAGATCGACGCCTTAGCGACCGCCGAACTCAATGAGGCGGATCAGATGGGGCAGCAGATTACGCAGGCTGCACCGGGGAGCGCTCCGATTCTTGAGGCAGAGGCAGATGTCTGGGTCGTGCGCGCGAATGCTTACACGCAGGCTGCACTCGCAGAACTGATGCGGACTCGCGGCATCGACCTTGCTAATCAGAGCAAGGTCTCGAAGCTTGCGACTACAGACAATACAAGCAATAACAACCTGATCAACGGATCGCTCACGAACAGGTGACACACTCATGACGTTCCTTCACCCCAGCCTCGCTATGCTCGCATTCTTTCAGGGGACTCAACTGAGCCTGTTCGAGCGTTTTCTGACGCAAGCCGTGTCCGGCATCAACTCGACCAGCATCACCTCCGGAATGCAGAACGCAGCCTATGTCGTCCTGCTGGTCGGGTTCCTTTGGCAGATGTACCAGTCGGCGCTGCATGGGGGTGATGTACGTGGTTTGGGAACAAATCTCATCAAGTATGTCGTCACCGCCCTTGTAGTGATGAATTACAGCACGGTCTTCACTGCGGTCAATCAAGGTTTTGTGAACGCAGGTAATTGGGTCGGTAATGCCTCGGGCGCAGGGAATCTCTTTGACAATTGGGCAACCGACATCCAAACCCAGTTTAGTCAAGATGGCGCGCAGCAAATGTGGGGTTTGATTACTGGCTCGATTGCCGGGTTAATCGACGCCGTCCTCATCTTGGTGGCGTACATCCTGTATCCCGTCGTTATAGCGATCTTCGGATTCTTCTACATCTTCTACGGGAGCATCCTGTATATCTTTGGCCCAATCGTGATTGCCCTCATGCCTCTCGGCGCAACGAATCGTCTTGCCAAAGCCTACGTCGAGAACGTGATGATCTGGAATGCGTGGCCCATTTTGTATGGGGGCTTTGGAGCTCTTCTGAGCGCAGTGCAAATGGGCCAGGTGGGCCAAATGTTGAGTCAGAATAACTTCCTTGGCGGCTTGGGAAATCTTGAGGGTTCGTTCCTCATTGGAGCGACAAGCATCATCTACTCCCTCGCAATCGCAGTTATTCCGTTCATTGCGAAGAGGATCGTGAGCGGCGACGTCGGATCTACCGCTGGTGCGCTGATCGGTGCTGCCGCTACCGCATTGACAGCGGGCGCAGCTGCAGTGGAGGGTGCGGTGGCGGGTGCAACGGCCGCGGGAGCCAGCGGAGCAGCAGGAGCTTCAGGAGGTGGGTCGGCTGCAGGCGCAGCCTCGAGCGCAGGGGGATCGGTCGCGACTTCACCAGGCGCGAACCAGCCGGCTCCTCCGCAGAGCAGCCCTGGATCCTCCGCAACCGCTCGCACGAGTGAGGGGGGCGGAGGGCTTGGCGGCGGTCCCACGATTGAAGGACACGCAGAACAAATTCGCAACTCCATGAGCGAAGCTCTGGGAGAAGGCAACGCGGACACGAGTGGGCAGAGTGCAGGCGAATCAGTCGCGGCTGCAACCGGCTCGAGTTCATCCGGCGGTGGGTCCGCTAACAAATCCACCAGTGGCGCTCGCTCATCGCAACCGGCGAAGAGAGGCCCCACCGTGCATCGCTACAACATTGGAACCTGGGGAACTTATCATGCCGCGCGGCTTGTGGCGCGCGGAGTGGCGAGTACAGTGCGGAGCAAAGACGACGACAGGAAATAGGAGGTAATCCATGAAGAGCAATAGCACTGCGACTGCGCCCATCGCGGTCCCGCCCAAATATTACGAGGTCGATGGCGCCTTGAAGGCCAATGCCAATAAGGCGTGGCTCCTTGCATTTCTAACTGTTCCCATCGCGCTGCTTGCCATCGGGTTTGCGATCTTTGTCCGTCTACAGCCACCGACGGTTATTCGCATCGGTCCCAACGGTGAAGCGGCAGTGTTAGGCAAGACCGCGAAGGGCGCGCCTCTTGACGCGGCTATCGCTGGCACGGATCAGTTTCTCGATGAGGCGTTTGTAAAACGATTCCTCGGGACCTACCTGAACTACTCTCCGGCGGACGTCGACGATCATTGGGCCAATAGCCTGAACATGATGACGCGGAATCTCCGCGCATACACGATCAAGGCGATGGCGGATGACAATACACGCGGAAAGATTGACGACGATCAGATCGAGTCAGTGTTCCATTTGCGCGAGATCAAACCCGTGTCCGGCGAGCCTCTGACCTATCTGATCTACGGAGTGAAGGACGTTCACCGTCTCTCGAAAGGGGTGGAGTCTACCGATCACTTCGTAAACGAGTACCGGGTGCGGTTGATTGCGGACCGCCGGTCAGATGTGAACCCCGACGGACTTTGGATCGCGGAATATACCGAGCGCCCAATCGACGGTGAGCGTCGTGACCGGATCCTCGCCGCGCCGAACGCCATGCCGGAAAGCGATGGCGCACCAAACAAAGGAGGTCAATGATGGACGCCCAACTGACTAAAGTCGCGGAGACTCAGCCGGCCCTCAATCAGTCGGCCGAACCCAGACGGACCCGGCGACCGCGTCAACAGACGGAAGAGATCGTTCGGTACTTCCTCGCCAAGGAGGGATCGTCTGCCGAGAAGCCGGAGCTTGGAGTTGAAGTGGCGACTGAAGGCGAAGCATTGATCAAAGCGTTCCAGTCGAAGAACGGAGTTATTTATACCCTCCTTGCCTACAAGGCGGAGGCGGAGATACAGGGAGGATCTCCGACATTGGTAAAGCGGCCTCTGCGTAAATAGGGCCGCACGGTCACGGGATTCAAAGAGGAGACATACCTGAAACACGGCTAATGTCAACCTCCTTTGACGCCTTATCGCACTGCGATGAGGAATTCCGCTGACCCGGTTTGCAATCTCGAGCCTGGTTCGGTCCACATCCACCCCTAACCCGGGCGGCCAGGCGAAGAGATACAGGAAACCGGCATCAGCAGGTCTCTTGTCACTTCGTTGGAAGCGCCAGACAAGTGAGGAGAAAATGACAGCGACTAGGACACAGAACTCGGCCATTGACCATCAGCTCATTCTCGAGCTGAAGATCGACGCGTCCGGAAACGTGACCCGCAAACAAAGCAAACTGGGCCGGAAAGATACGCTCGAGGGAAAGCTCCTTGCGCAGATCTATCCAGGCATTCAGGTAGCGCGTGTAAGTGTGCCGCATGAGTTGACGTCGTATGAGCAGTCTGTGGTGGAAAACCGCATGGCCAAGCTCATATATGACGAGGTCGAATACAAGCTTGTGGGTGCGAGTGGTTCTGCGAAGGATGGCAAGTTCTACTTCGTCGACCAAAAGCACGCCAAGCAGATAGCTGAGCGCTTTCAGCATTGGCCCGAGGCAGCGATCGTGTACTTTGCGATCCTCGTCTCCGACTGCAAGTTGATGATAGAGGAACCCGATCTAAACATCGTCGTGGTCAAGGATCATGTCCTGGGCACCAACGATTGCCGCGGTTGGGTGCGTGAATCTCTCTATCGGAAGCTGAAGATCGGCACAAATCGTTTTTGCCAGTTCCGCATGGCATTCGATACGCGAGAACCGAAGCAGGCAAAAGGCGCATTGAAGGCGATGAGCGATCGCGTGGCCGACAGGCTCGGGGTCGATGTCATCCTGCCGGAAAGCGCCTGCAAACCAGCTCTGAAAGGGGGCGAACGCTTCTTTCCTCAACTGGGCACATCAGGACGGCTGTATGAAGGTCCAGCGATTCTCGGGATTAAGGAAGTGTCCCGCGAATCGGAGTTCGGATCGAGCTATACGCTGGTCGAACATGCTTCGGAAGAGAGCCTTCAACTTGAGATTATGCCTCGGATGATCGAGCAGATTCGCAAGGTGAGGAAGGCCTGGGACGAGGGTGACTACGGTGCTTTGTTAGAACTCTTGGGCAAGTCCGAGGTTGCCACGTTCGAAGATGATGCCAGCTTCGATCCTGAAACTCTGGAACAGGATAGTCCTGCTTCGGAAGGATGGGAGCCGGCGGAAGCGGTACTTCTGGCGGACAAATTTGGACACAGCATCAGGTTTCCTTATGTTGCCAACCAGATCAACCGCAAATTAGCGCGTTGGGCGTTTCGCACATGCACAGGTGGTGGCTTCCGGTTACCGTCGTTCGCTCTCGCAGATGACGGCATCCTGATCGAATACCGAGGAAAAATTCTGTCGGCGTCGGACTGGATACCGGAACATACCGCCATTACCTCGTTGACGGCGGAAAAGGGCCTTTGCATTCGCTATCCCATACGAATGCAGGAGGATCTGCTTCCGGTCCGTCATCTTTCCAACGACGAGCTTGTTCCGATGATGAAGCAGGCATTGGGCTTGCCCGAACTGGACGATTCGTTAGTCCGATACGTTCTTGAACGTCAGCTCCGCATGCAGGGAACATACATCCTTCATTCGGAGACGGCGAGCAAGAATGGAGGCGACTTTGACTTCGACACCATTTGCGTGATGCCATCCGATCGATTTCCCAAGTTCATTGCGGGAAGGATCGCGTATGGAGAGAAGTACCAGCAGGAAAAGACAAAGCTACCTAAGGCCAAGTCTCCCTGGTGGAACGTGTATCTGGTTGCAATGAAGGCGCGGGGAAATCGAATCGGACAGATTACCGACTTGAAGACCTCTTGCCTTGCTGCGGGTCGGCCTGATCTTGCTTATAGGCTGGTCAAGCAACTGCAGAACGCACTCGACGCATTGAAGCACAAGGTCGAGGTCGATGAAGCTGAGGTCGGCGGTGTCAGGAAAGAGGTTAGTCCGGCACCTTGGCTCAAGTACAAACGCGAGCGAAGGATTTCGGATTTGCCACCGCACCTGGAGGTTGCCGATACAGACAAAGTCGGCAGACTCTATAACGTCGGACGCAAAGAGCTTGGCTTCCTTCCCAGGGAGCTCGATGGCGGCTTCGATGAGAAGACGTCGATTGAGGACTTTCGGGGACTCTTCACTGGCGAAGTCGTCAAGAAAGAGATGTTCGAGGAATGCCAGCTAGTCAACTCGATCTACGCTGATGTCGCAAGCAAGATTGTTCAGCGTGAGGACGAGCTGAAACTACAACTCAAAACTGCTCAATCGCACTGGGAAGCTGTTCGCCAGAGCGAAGACAAAGAGCAACGAAGGGCTGCTGTGCTGGCACGCAATAAAGCGCAGACAGCGCTTTGGGAACATGAACAAGAAGCGAAAGACCAGTTCCATTCGCTCCACTTGTTCATGCACTACTGGGCGCAAGGCAAAGAGGAGAACCGACCGGCATGGGTCCAGGCGATGGGTACAGTCGTCACTGGCGGCACAGGCTCGGGGGCCGTCCTCTTTCAATCGTTTTCGCAAGAGATTGTCGATGCCCTTGCGGAACTGACCGGCGGCCAGCGGGTTCGTGTACGCCTTCCAAAGATCATCAACGGACACGTTCGGTTTGATCATGAGCAGAGAGCATGGCTCGTCGAGCGCATCGTCAATCCCGAAGGACCTGATGGTGAAAAGAAGGTCTTCCTTTTTCACTATAAGGGGAAGCGGAACCTGGTCTTCGAAAACACGAGTGATCCGGCAGTGACGGAGAACTCATAACCGGTAAAGGAGAAGCTCTGGCATTCTGCCTGGCTTCTCCTTTGCTTTTGTGATGAGAGTGCGCCCGAGGAGGCCGCTATGAAGATGCTGACCATCATTCCCATTGCCCTGGCAATCGCCTCGGCAGGGGCGCAAACCACCAGCCAAAATCAGATTCGTCATGTTGAGACGTCCCTCAATCATCTGACCGTTCTTGAGTTCGGCGAGCCTGTATCTACCATTGCGGTTGCCGATACGGACAGCTTTCGGGTGGAACATCACGACGACAAAGTGTTCATTGAACCGCTCCGCGAGGGGGTCGCAACCAATCTTTTTATCTGGACAGCGTCTCGGCAACTCACCTATGAACTTGATCCAGCCGGCAAGCTCGCGATCATGGATGTCCTAATTGAGTCCGCACCCGCGCCCAAACCACGTCCTGCAGCGTCCGCCTCATCCGAACCCAGCGATAAGGAGATTCGCAAGATCGCGTCCCTTGTGCTGGCACAGGCCATGATGGGCGTCGAGGACATTGCGCACGAGGGAACGAAGCCCTCATCCGATCGACCGCAAATCAATCTTGAACAGGTTTATAGGGCGAAGGATCAACTTTACATCCGCTACTCTGTGACCAATCCGACCAAAGCGCCATTTCGGCTGACTACCCCAGATATATTTGCGCCACTTCCCACACAGCAGCCGATCTCTCTCTTGAGCTTGCGGAATCATCAGCTCTCGACAGAGAGGTTTGGGGAGTTCAAGGCGAAGTCCGGCAGCAGCCTCGCGATCGTACAAGCGGAATCTGTGACACGCGATCTGGCCCCGGGAGAGAAGACGACAGGGGTTATTAGCGTCGGAAGCTCTCAGGGAAATGCTCCGCAACTCTATCAGCTAGTCTTTGGGACTTACGAGGGGAAGCCTCTTAGCGTTGAGGCTGTCCTCTAATCATGGACGCACAGGGTCATGTCACGTCAGAAGAAGTCCGCAAAGCACTGGTCTTGATATTCCGCAACGACTCCGAATCCGATCTGCAGCAAGCCCTTCTTCGTGTTCTTGCCGACGATCTGAAACCCACCGATGAAAAGGGACGCTGGAGACCCAGCCCGCTACTCATTCTGGTAGCGGTGTTGTTGTGCGGTCTGCTTGGGGTCTTCTTCTACTTTACGATTGGAGGTCCCCGATGAGTCCAGCCTATGATGCGCCGCCGCGGCGGTATCAACCTGGCCCCGAGGACTTGACCGGCCTGCTTGTCTTGCTCGCATGTGCAGTCCTGGCATTCTGCTGGTATGTTGCGGTTTCCCGACTACATCTGCGCAATAGCCAATGTCTCGAAATCTTCATGGACTTCGCCATTCTCTTCTTTGGCGGAGGGCTTGTCATCGCTCAGATCGTCGGCCGGAAACAGAAGCGCGAGGACAATTGGCCACATCCTCCCCTCTTCGTTCCGTCGCTGGCAGACGGCGCAATTGCTCGCGATGCCAATCAAGAGTCAGCGACGCTGCTCGGATATAACGTCCACAAAGAGCCATGGCTTTGGCCAGACGTCGTGAGGATGAAGCACGGGGTCATCGTTGGTGGGACCGGCGCCGGCAAGTCAACATTTCTTGAAAACATTATTGCTCAGGATCTGACACGCCGGTTTGGGAACCGGAAGATGCCCATGATTATCTTCGATGGCAAAGGAGAACGCGAGTTCCTTGATCGTCTTCTGCCGCACATCGAGGCTGCGGGCAGGCTCCAAGATCTCCGAGTTCTCGATCCTACGCATCCCACCGAGTCCGCCCGTTACAACCCCTTCTACGCCCTCGACGACGCCTACCAGGAACACGTTAACTTCATCTTTCGTTCGTTCGGGCTGCGGGAGGATTTCTTCAAGGGACATCAGGAAGCCTATCTCTCCGATCTTGTGCGTATTCTCCAATACACCGGCAAGCTATTCAACGTGTACGACGTTCTGGTTATGGCCCTCGACGAGAACGTACTTCAAGAGCAGATTGCGATTGCAAAGACGCGACTCTCATCTCTCCCTGATATCTCGATGCAAAAGCGTTTGAACTTCGAAATGTCGGTCCGGATGTTGCAAAGATCGCTCGCGGATCGGGAGAGGGTTGAGAAGATTCAAGGTCTGTTGAATGAGCTTCTGAGCTTCCTGGAAGACGAGCTTTCGATCGTCACTGGGTCCTACCAAGATCTGCTGACGCTCGATGAGGTGTTCGAGCAAGACCTCATTCTGTTTGTGTCGCTGAACACGAACCGCAATCAACGCGCTGTAGAAGCGCTGGGGAAAATCCTGCTGCAGAACATCCAGCTCATGGTCGGCAAGCGCTACGCCCGTGCTACGGGCGAGAGGGATGCAGATGAACCGATGTTCTCCGTCATCCTTGACGAGTTTGCGCCATTCGCCTATCCGGGATTTACCCAGGTCCTACAGACAGCTCGCGGAGCCAGAGTATCGTTCCTTTTCTCGTTCCAGAGCCTGCCTCAGTTGCAACGAGTAAGTCAGGCATTTTCGGATGAAGTCTCTTCCGCTCCCGGCACAAAGATGATCATGAATGTCTCGGAGGAGAACACGGCACAGTGGTTCCTAAAGGCGTCGGCCAAGATCGCAACCAAGCGTAGAAGTCTGTCGGTACGCAGAACGGGCCTCTTCTCGGCAAAATACACCGAGACCGGAACTGGCAGTGAAAGTGACATCAAGGAAACGCGGGCTCGGGAAGATCACATCAAGAATCTTCCGGTGGGCCAAATGGAAATCCTGATGGTCGACAGCCGGGAGGGCACGCGATACTCCCATCTCCACGTTCGGCGTGCTCCGAGCTTCCGGCTGGAAGGACTTGCTCCACGGCTCTATCCGAAAATGCACAGCTACCTCGACCCACAAACAGGCGTGAACCTCCGGTTCAAAGAGTCGGAGAACCGTAAACAGCGCCGCAGGCGCATGGCGGGAGTATCGCTCGACGGTTCGGCGGGAGAGTGAATATGAAGCGGCTCTTACAACGAATTTTCATTGTTTCGATTGTCCTTGCTGCGCTCTCGGCATTTCCATCCTTGGCCCAAACGCCGAGTCCGTCGGCAGATTCGAGACCCAAAACAAACAGGCGACAGGGATTTTTCGACTACGTGCTTGGCAAAGTCAACCCGAGCGGCAACGATTACGGCGCGGCCTTGCAATCCGGTCGAGACTCAATGGTTGGGAATACAGTGGACGATTTGTACTTCTGGTCGAACGCCGTGACGCTCGTTTTGCTTACGGGATCGGTCGCTATCGTCTTCCTGCAATGGCGCTCGGAGGCGAAACGCGAGATCATCGCCGCTGCTCTTATCGCCGAATTATGGAATGGTCGTGTCAGCGATAGGGTCGAGCTTGACCGCCGGACAGCGCAGTTCAATGAGCTTGCAGCAGCTCACAATGTCGAGGTGGAACGGGCGTTGACGCTCAGCCAGCAACAGGCGGAAAAGCAGTCGGCGGGCAATCTGAATCGAAGCGTTCGCAAGCTTAGCGAAGCACCAACAGGCGCGAGCCCAAAGGATGCTCCACGCGTGACGACGGCACCGGAAGCGCCGGTTGCGTCTCCGCCAGATGCCAGCGTTGCCAACCTCCAGCAGAGCAATGTATTGCTCCAACGGCGGATCGAAGCGATGCAGAACACCAAGCAAAATCTGGAGCAACGTCTCAGTCAGACCGCAGCCCTTCTCGAACAGGAGCGCCGTCGGAACGCTACGCTCAAGGGCGCTTAGAAAGGAAGCCATGTCGATTAAGAGCCGAGCCGAATTTAGCAAACAGGACGAGTGGATCTCGTATGTCCACGACTGCGTACCTGTCGCCGACCGTGCCTACGCGCTTGCAAGCGGCCGCACCGAGCTATTCAAAAGCTTTTACGACGTGCGGAGACGGACATTTCCTGTCGAGTTTGCTACCGCCTTGGAACGGATTCATGTTCTTTCCGAGCCCGAGCGCACGATCCGTCTTGAGCAGTTGAATGAACAAATTTTCGAAAGCCTTACCGGATTGTTGTTCGATGACGCGCAGTCAAAGAGAGTGGGAGATCAGTCAATAACTCCCGCTTCTCCGAAGAAACAGGTAGAGGAACTGCTCGATCATTTGATCAAGAAGAATCCCTACTTCGCATTGTGGACCACCTACAAAAGCAGTGTCGCGGAAGAATCCGGCGCACGAGATTGGGACGAGCACCTCTGCCAGGAGCTGGGAATGACTGATGGCGAGGAGGTAGAGTTCACCCGAGCCATGGCGGATTTGGACAAAGTTCTTCGTTACTTCCGCGACCACAACATTTCGCTGCCCCGTCATTTCTTTGAACGGACATGGTTCCTTCACTATCTTCGCGGGCCAGAACGAATGCTCCAGACGCGCGCTCTTCTGAACACTCTTACTGCGGAGATCAGGGAATGCACGTCCGAGTGATCGGCTTCGGAACCAATTGGTGGGCGATGCACTCGCCCGACAGAAGCGATCCCTATTGCTTCCGTCGGCGTGCGGCTTACTTCAATGCATCTGCCCTGATGTGCGGAAGGCGGCTTCATCATAGCGCGATCTTCCCCGGCCAAGTCAGGTTCAATGCGCGGAGCGGCTTTGATCCCGAGTTCCCATCCCGCGCTATCGGGAAGACATTTCTGTGTAGCGGTCCAAACCATTTCGCAGGAAAAGTTCATCTTCTGTTCCAGCAATTGGCCAACGATTCCCATCCAGACGCCTATCTCGCTGTGTTGAATTCGCTCGAGCATGGCTCCATTCGGTTCCGACAACCCGGCTGGATGTCCACCGGCGTAATACCAATCTCGATCAGCATGAGAGGTCCGAGATTCGAAGCGATGCTGCTGATAGGCCCTGACGATTGGGTCCAAAGCGATGTTGGACGCTGGCGGGTGAGCGCCGATAGGAACAGCCTGTCGCTTTCGTGCGACCTCGACGGGAGGATCAGATGAGATATTACAAAGGCTATATGGCTCTTTCCGAGGCGTGCGATGTGCCAGTCTTGCTGCACATCCGCAACGCCCGTGCGATCTGCTTCGATCAGCTTTCAGAACTGATTTCGTTCGAGATGGAGAAAGCGCTCTCGCGATCGCTCCGTTGGAGGGTCGCCCGTTTGGAAAAGGCCGGTCTCCTATCGCGCCTGGATATCTATCGCTATTTGGGCAAACCAGTTTTCGGAATCACGCAGCAGGGCCTCGAATGTCTGGAGGCTCGCGGCCATTATCTTCTTTCCCTGCCCAGCAACACCGAACAGATCCTGCACTCATCGCAGGTTCCCCATGCGTTGGAATTGGTGAACATCCGAATCGCGTTGGCGAAAGCAGGCCTGCTCATCTCCTGGAAAAGCGAGTTGGAAATCACCTCTCGGAACCTCATTGTCGAGAGTATGGCTACGAAGGATTATGACGCGGTCGCGGAAATTGAATTCGAAGGAAACAGCAGAAGGCTCGCGATTGAGTACGAAAGAAACCCGAAGGCCGCCCATCGTTATCGCGCTATTCGTGACGTACTCGATAAAGATGAGACCGCGGACACGGTACTTTATCTGACCGCGAACGATGACATCTTGTATCTTCTAGCCGTCGAAATGCGATCCTGCCGGCGGCAAATAGGCTTCGCACTGAGCGAAGCTTTCCGGCGGTCGCTCTTAGAAACGCGCACGTTGACGAACACCGAAGACTCCGAGGTTGTGCTCTTGCGCGATCTTCTGAGAGCTAAACGCCCATAAGTCCCGCCGTCGCCTTAGCCAAATCTTTGACTACCCATTGTGGAGCGATTGTGGTTGTAATGGCCCTCCATTGCTGGTCGTTTGATGTGGTTTGCCTTGTTTTTGACCAGAATCGACCCCTCCTAAGTCTCGGCTCTTCTATGAGTTGCTTCTTGACTATCCCCTTGTACATGGCTCCGATTTGAGGGGTTGTGGATGAGGTGATCGCAGGAAGGGGTGCAGCGGAACACGGATGTCCGCAGCAAGGAGGCAGGTATGAGTCAGTGGCTAGGAGAAGTACGTCGTCTCGCGCAGGAACATGGGAACGATCTTGCGCTGGTTGTGAACCATTCCGGTGGTAAAGATTCCACACGGATGTTGGGTTATATCCGGAAGAAGTTTCCGGATGTTGCTACCTACGCGGTGATGGCAGACACGGGATTCGAACATCTTTGTCCGATCTCGGCGGCAGATTTTGCGCGTTCCCGATGTGCAGAGTTTGGCCTCGATCTTACCGTGGTGCGAAATCCGAAGCGCACCTACCTTGAGATGGTGGAGCAACGCGGGATGTTTCCGTCCCCGCAGTACCGCCAATGCACTTCCGATTTGAAGCGCGGTCCAATCGACAAATTCATTCGCCGTCTGGCACACAAGGTGATTGTGAATTGCATCGGTATACGGTCGGAAGAGTCCAACCCTCGCTCCCGCCTGTTGCCGTTGACCTTGAACAATGCGCTTTGCTCACGTCACAGAACGGTCTACAGCTGGCTCCCCATCTTCGAACAAACTCTCCCCGATGTTCTCGCATGGCATTGGGTAAACGCGATCCGACTCCATCCCATGTATGTCCCGGAGTTCCACAAGGATGGAACAACTGGCGGTTATCTCCGGCGATTATCTTGCCGGGTTTGCATCTTCTCGACCAACGCAGACCTCGTAGCAATCCAGCAACATGACCCCGCCGCCTTCGAGGCAATCGCATCTCTCGAACAGAAGTTGAAGTTCACGATGCGTCCCGGCGCCAGCTTGGTCGAGATCGTGGAATCTCATTCTTCGGTTCGCAGGGAACAAGCCAGACAACAGAGCTTTTGCTTTTGACCGAAAGTTCGCCAGCATCAGCGGAATCGACCCTCCCCATTTGCCCATGACAGAGCAACCCTCGCGGTTCTTCGGCGCGTACCTGCGCGATTGAACTGGACCGTATCCGCCAAATCCTAAACCCGAAATGTGAGGCTTCGTGCCGACCGGAAAGGAATTCCTATGCCCTATATCCCTCGTGTTGTCTCGGCTTCAGTCGAGTACGTTCCAGTTCTGCCAGCCCGCTTTGCCCGACAGGTGGCGCTTTGCGTCCTTGTGACTCTGCTCGATGCAGCGGTCGCCGCTTCTTGCGGTCCCACGCTGTTTCGGGTGAGCGTCGGCCATCCAGTTTGGCAGGCGGGACTCACAAGCCTGTTCGCCGTGATGCTCTTGACGCTCATTCATACCTGGGTCCACACGCTACGTCGTCGGTCCCGCTAAGAAACAACCCCAACCAGAGAGAGGAGAACCGCCATGAAACGCATATTGGGAAAGATGTCCATCCACCACCTGTTCGACTGGCGCAATCGCGTCGGCGACACCATTCAGGAAACAATCGCAGCATTCCTCACGGACGGTGATGTTGGAGAACACGTCGCGGCGCGGTGGGTCGAGACACCAAAAGCCGTGATCATTCTGCAAATGATCAAGAACGATCCAGAGTGCGGCGGCATCTTCGCCTTCGACCGGGAAAGCTCGCAGTGGTACTTGCTGGACTTCGAACGGTTCGATCGTCCTCTCACTCCGAGCATCTTCGACCGCCTCTTCCGCGAATACAAACTCTTCAACTACCTTGACCAGCCGGGCTTGCTGTCCAAGTCGCGGCAAGCCAAAGCCTGACCCATCCTGCACGCCCACACCACAACTCAAGCCAACTTCTACTCCAGAGGAGGAACCGTCATGCGCCTTTCCGCAAGCCGTATTCGTTCGATCAACCGCAGCATAGCCAGAGTGAACGGGATCATCTGTGGCGCTTCCGACCGGATGCCACGCCGTCCACTCGAATCTCCTAAACCCACTCCATTCGGAATTCCCCCACACACCACCAGGGTGGTCGCGGTCCCGAAGTCCATCGCGGCGTAGTTCCAGGTGCCAGCGGAATCGGTGAGTGGACGTGCCCTAATCGGCACGTCCAGCTCGCCGTTTCCGGGAATTTGACCGAGTTTTGGGACCGGGGTACAACCACACAGCTAAGAAAGGAGCCCCGGCTATGCCAACCCACTTTTGCGTAAGCCGCCAGACCGCCGAAGACTTTATGCGGCTGTTCGTCAACCGTCTTGCCTATTGCATCCAGAGAGAAAAGACACCTTCGGATGGCAGTGCGCCGTACATCAAACAGAAACGTCCGCTGGACCTGGGAGCCGTCAGGATGCACCTGAATGGCGATGCAACGATCAGCTTGTATGCAATCAATCCAAATACCCAAAGGTGCAAGTGGGTCGCAATCGACGCTGACTTCGACGGTGCCGTCGACGCGCTCTTCCAGCTAAGGCATGAACTCAAGCAGGATGGCATCGAGGCTGCACCCGAACAGTCACGTCGCGGGGGGCATCTCTGGATCTTCGCGGAAGAGCCGCTGCTGGCGTCCCTCTGCCGTATCTATATCTACAATGCCGCTCTGCGTCTCGGCGTTCCAGTCAAAGGTGGTGGCCTGAAAGAAGGGATCGAAGTCTTCCCAAGGCAAGACCAGATCGCTGATGGTGCGTACGGCAACGCAATCCGCGCGCCGTTGGGCGTCCATCGCAAGAGCAACCGCCGCTACTGGTTCTATGACGCAGATGTCACCCCTGAAGCGCAGTTGGCTTACCTGCAAGGCCTGAAGAAACTCACGGCAACGCAACTCGAGACGCTCACGCAAGGGATGAAACTACCCGAGGCCTACAGGCCACCTGAACCGGTTCCGTTCGTCCCGCGGACTCCAATCCTGGGTCAACGGGAGTTTCGCATCCTCGATTACGTGCAGACCACGGGCAAGCAAGACAGCCGCAATTGGAAGGCGCAGTGCCCGTCATGCGGTGAAGCTGGTCGAGACAGATCTCGAAACAACTTGGGGATCAAGATATCCGACCCCCGCTTTTATGTATGTCGTGCGGGATGCACCAAGGAGGAAATCCGCGCGGCCCTCGGTCAACCCATCCGCAAAGCGGCAATGGCTTAGGGGGCGATCATGGCGAATCTCTCGGAAATCCACCGTCGTTCACCAGAAGCTTCGTCCCACTTACTGCACGGTCTTTCGCTTCCGGTGGCCACGCTCCAGGCACTCCAGCGTCGCGGCATCTACTGCACGTCCGGAGTTACCGTCGAACACCAGCACCTCGCGAAACGTTATGTGTTGCGCGGTGTCGAGTCGGGCGGTGCGGTGGCAGACATGGGACGCACCTGCGCTTTCCTGTCACCTGATGGGCTGCCTCTCCCGTGGCTTCAATCCATCGACTCGCTCGCCGTGAACGGTAGGCACGCGATCATCCTCGCCGAAAGCCTTGTCCGGATCGAGATGTTACGCACGGTCCGAACTTGCGAATTGTCCATATCCCTGCACACGTTGTCTTTGCAGCCAGGCAGAACCCGGCCAGAGATCACATCAAAATCCGTATTTCGCGGACGCGACGGTGTTCTCTCCGTAGAGCTATGGAAAGAGGAACACAGGACATTGCGCGGCGAACTGGCTCCGATCTTCTACACGCGTGCCGGAGAGCCAATGCAAGTGCCGCGACGTTTTGAGGAGGCCATCCGAAAGGTGACAACGGCAGTCTGCTGCGTCGGGTGCAAGCACGCGCATGTCAGCATTTCTCCGCAATCTAGCGAGGTCGCGTTGTGAATTCTTCCACCGATATCCAAATCAGCTTTGAGGAGCCGAACTGGGAGCCCTTGGAGCGCGTTCTGCCGCGCTGCCAGTGTTCGGACTTCATGTACATGGGACGCGCAGGCGAGATCGAGCTCTACAAACATTACATGACGCGCCGCTATTTGAACATCAGCCGCGACGCGCAGAGCTTCTACCGGTACACCAATGGAACCTATGTCGAGATCTCTCGGGGTATGGCCCTGGATCACGTATACGGCTGACTTATGGCAGGAAGGGTGTGCTTTATGACAGACGACACAACAGATTTCATTCAAGAGATGAACCTCCAGCGAGCACTCAGCAGTATCCGGGCTTTGAGCGAGGGTTCAACGACGTTTCTGCGCGCACTTGAAGATGTCGATCTTGCGGGCCGAGGCGCGAGGGCGACTGAGCTTATAAACGGCGAAATCGACGCGCTTGAGGCCAGCGTCGCTATCAGGTTTTCAGAGTGGCGGTTCGCCTCCTCTACGAGGGGATGGGCAATCCGCAAACCATCTCGTTGGATGCGGAGGTCGTTGCGCGAAGCCGCGGCGTAACGATCAACCTCTGACGCTCCACAACAATTCGTAGCAATGGCTTCGGATCTGGGCCAATGAGTCGAGATCTCGGAAAGGAAAGAGAGGAGCATCAACATGGCAAAGGGCGTCAATAAAGCAATTCTTCTCGGACACGTAGGAAAGGACCCCGAGATTCGATCCACTGCTGGCGGAACAATCGTCGCCAGTTTCTCGTTTGCAACCTCAGACCGGCAGAAGGATAGCCAGGGCAACTGGACGGACAAAACCGAATGGCACAACCTCGTGGCTTTCAATCGTACCGCCGAAATCGTGCGGGAGTTTGTGAAGAAAGGCACCCCGCTATTTGTCATTGGCAAAATCCAGACACGCTCGTGGGACGACAAGGCCTCAGGCCAGAAGAAGTATCGCACCGAAATTCTGGTCAATGAACTGAGCCTGCTCGGCGGCCGCGGAGACTCAGGCGCTTCCAGCAGTGGCGGAGGATATTCGCGGGGTAATGCGCATGGCTATAGCCAGGCGCGCCCATCTACCAACGACGACGATTACGCCGATCAGGGAATCACCGACGACGACATCCCGTTTTGAGCGGGACATAAACCCAGTTCACGGGCGCTCTTCGGAGCGCCCATTTCTTTTGAGGAGAAAGCGATGGCAACCGAAGCAGTTACGCCAAACCCCGAGCTCAATGCTCTGTTTGAGAAGTTAATGGACCCTTTTGATCCTTCCGAGATCAAGTGGCGTGTCACGCATACAACCCGAGATGGGAGCCGCGGAGCCGTGATCGCGTTCGCTGACCCCCGCGCCTATAGCGATCGGCTCAACCAGATCTTTACCCCCAGCGGCTGGACCCGGACCTATGAGGTTAACACCGTCTCGCCAATCACCCGGATGAAGAAGGACAAGCTCATCCCGACGGGCAAGGTCCTTGTGACCTGTACAGTGACCATCGCCGGGTTAGGGACACACGCAGACAACGGAGAAGAGTGGGCGGACGAAGAGAACGCCATGACAAGCGCGCAAGCTCAGGCATTCAAGCGTGCCTGCACTTGCTTCGGTCTCGGACGCTATCTCTACAACTTCACTGAGATGTGGGTGCCGCTCAACCAACACCGACAACCTCTCCACTTTCCAACGTTGCCCCAGTGGGCGCTGCCGAAGTCGATTGCAATGGCGGGAAACAGCAACGCCGGTGCAGCTCCTCGCGCTACAGAGATGCAGCGTGGTCCGATCGACCAAAAGGTCACTGCCAAGATCGAAGCCTTCCGGCGAATCCTGGGGCAGCCCATCTACGGCGAGATCCTCTGGCGGATTGCGCGGGCGAAGCGGCCGAATGCAATCCCCAATGCCCAATTGCAGTCGGAGGTCTCCGATGCTATGGAACGGGCTGCGCGTGGAATCCGCAAGGCTCACTCGCTCTCCGAAGAGATCGGGGACACGCAATTTGTCTCGGTGCTGGACCACCTGAACGTCCGGTCGATGGAGACGATTCCCAATCTCGACACGCTCAAGCGACTCGTCATGGCACTTGAGGAATTTGCGGCGAGGCAGGCAGCGTAGTCACGGACAACAGGGCGGCAGCAATGCCGCCCAGATCGGAGAGGAGCGCCCTATGCGCAACGTATTGATGATTCGACAGGAGCCGGGCCTTGTATCGATTCCCGTTGAAAAGGCGGTTTACTGCGAAAACTGCGAGACGGTCTCCACCTCATCGCGTAGCTGCTGCGGCGTCTGCGGATCGGAAAGAATCCTCGACCTCGCGGTTCTGCTCGGAGGTCCGTGGGAGCCTGGCCCCGTTCCTCCGGCCAGCTCCTGTGTCGTATTACCGGTTGCCGCATGAGTTCGTTCGATTGCGGCCGCATAGCGATAGCCTCGGCAAAAACGCGTTGCGCTGGGAGGCGCGATCCAATGACTCCTGAAGACAAGTACCCGGCGCTCATGGCCTACATCAGGGAGCGCAGCAGCCACGGCGAAAATACGGCCTGGAGTATGCTCCGCGCAGATGAAGCCGCCGCAGTTCAGGGCGGCTTCGCAGAGGTTGCGAAACAGCTCAAAGACGCGCAGACAGAGTACGCGGCTGCTGAGATAGATAAAGAAAGAAGCGGGTACCCCTACAACAGTGATATGGGCATCTTCCTCGGTTTGCCACTTCGCAGCAACCACGAACCAGCCTCACCGGTTGCGCAATCGTTGGTGGCTTCAGCACCTCGTTGGGAAAGATTTTACGACAACGTACCGTACCAGACAGCGATGGCGCACCACACCTTTAGGGGCTTCAAAACCATCTTCCCGTGATACGATATGTATACACCTATCGATCTATTGGTGAAAAGGAGCCACCATGAATTTGAGTTTGGAAGGCAGAGTTGCAGTGGTGACAGGAGCTTCCAAGGGAATCGGCGCTGGCATTGCAAAGACACTCGCCGAAGCTGGAGCGACCGTCGTTGTCAATTTTTCAGCCGATCAGAAGGGTTGAGACGCCGTCGTATCGAGCATCGTGGCGAAGGGCGGTAAGGCCATCGCTGTTCAAGGCAACGTCGCCAAAGCCGATGAAGTTCAGCATCTGTTTGCGGTAACGAAGCAGGAGTTTGGAAAGCTCGACATCCTCGTCAACAATGCCGGAGTCTAATCGTTTGCTCCGATTGCGAATCTTCAAGAGGACGAATTCCATCGCCAGTTCAACACGAACGTTCTTGGTTCGCTACTGACAATCAGGGAGTCGCTCCAGCTCTTCGCCCCAAACGGAGGGACCATCATCAATATCAGCTCGGTCGCAAGCACTGGTCGCGCTCCGGCTATGGTCATCTATGCCGCCAGCAAAGCCGCAGTGGATTCCGTGACACGGGTGCTGGCTGCAGAACTCGCTCCAAAGAAGATCCGTGTGAACACCGTCGCACCAGGCGCAACAGAGACCGAAGGGCTTGCTGCCGTGGGTTTTAGCGGAGCAAAGTTGGAGCAGGCCGCTGCAGGCATTCCGCTGGGGCGCGTTGGTCAACCCATCGATATCGGTCAGGCCGTCCTTTTCTTAGCCGCTGACAGCTCCTCATGGATTACAGGGGAACGCATTCAGGTGTCGGGCGGCCAGCACTTCTAACTCCTTTCCAGTCTCCATCCTCGGTACGAGGCCCGGAAATGAGCCTCCCTTCAGAAAGGTAACTAACCAATGAGTCTCGCAACTGATCTCTCGACCCTCAAAGACGCTGCCCACGCGCGAATGCCTAAGGAGCAATCCGACGCAATTTCGAAGTCCATAGAAGATTTCATGGAGACCTGGAATCCTGCGAACGCGATCAATGTCGGGCAGCCGTTTCCGGACTTCAGCCTGTCGGATGCAACCGGCAAGCAGGTGTCCATGAGGGAGTTGCTCGCAAAGGGACCTCTGCTCATCTCGTTCTACCGGGGAGGGTGGTGCCCCTACTGCAACTTGGCTCTGAAAGCTCTACAAGACAGTCTGTCGGACATCAAAGCCAGAGGTGTGACGCTGGTCGCGATCAGTCCCGAGTTTCCCAATCAGTCCCTCACCACGCAGGAGAAAAGCGAACTTCATTTTCCGGTCCTCTCGGACGTGGGAAACAACCTCGCCCGCAAGCTCGGAATTCTGTTTCAACAGCCAGAAACAGTGCGGCCCATCCTGAAAGCCTACGGTGTTGATCTACAGGCGCGAAACGGAGACGACAGCTTTGTGGTTCCGTTTCCCGCGTCTTATCTCATCGACAGTAAAGGCATGATCCGATATGCATTCCTCGACCCGGACTACACCCACCGCCTGGAACCATCGACTGCTCTGGGGTGGATAGACGAGATGCAACAGCTGTAAGTCGTTGGGCCCATCAAGGGCGTCCGCAACGATCTGCCATGAAGCCGAGTCGACAATATAACGCCTGAATCATGGGCAAATACCGATGTAAACATCGGACAGCGCACAGGAGAGTAACCGATGAGTGGAGATCTGCAAGGAAAAGTCTTTCTTATCACGGGGGCAACGGAGGGGATTGGTAAAGCAGCCACGCGCGAGTTCGCGAAGCGAGGGGCGAAGATCGTCCTGGTCGCGCGAAACAAGGAAAAGGGCGAACGCTTCGTTGCCGAATTGAGGAAGGCGACGGGGGACAACGACATCAGTTTGATCGTGGCGGACATGTCGAGCATCGCCGATATCAAGCGCGTCGCCGCCGAATTCCGCGCCAACCACACGAAGCTTGACGTGCTGGTGAACAACGCGGGAGCGCTCTTCAAGGATTACCAATTGAGCAAAGACGGACTTGAGATGACATTCGCGCTCAATCACATGGGCTACTTCGGCCTTACTTTCTCGCTGCTCGATCTCCTGAAGAGCACCAAAGAGGCGCGCGTCGTCTCGACCTCGAGCGTGGGGCACAAAATTGGGAAGTTCGATCTCGGCCGGATCGCCAGGCGTGAACCGGGGCATGCTGGCTGGCCTGCGTACGGAGAGTCAAAGTACGCGAACATACTCTTCACGCGCGAGCTTGCACGAAGGCTCGAAGGCTCCGGCGCCACCGCCAACTGTTTTCACCCGGGCTTTGTGCACACGGGCTTTGGACTGAACAACGGCGGGTTTCTCAAGTGGGCGTTCAGCGTGGTAAGTCCCATTTTCGCGCGAACCCCGGAGAAGGGGGCCGATACTCTGATCTGGCTTGCCACAAGTCCCGAGGCCGCGTCCCACACAGGAGAGTACTTCTCCGACCGCAAAGTTACGAAAGTGGTAGAGCCTGGGAACAACGGCGAACTGGCCAGAGGCTTATGGGAGCTCTCTGAGAAACTCTACAACTGACATCACTTCTGCGAATGCACCGGAGCGTGTCTAATGAAACGTGAACATGTTTAAGTGTGCAGGCATGTAGCCAGGGGCGAACGAAGAAGATGTCAACAAAGAAGGCGAACAATTCAAAGGACCGGCTGCCCGCAAAGCAGTTCGCCCACGTTGCCAAGGTGCTTGCGGAGCCGCGTCGTGTGGAGATTCTTAAGCAAATTGCCGCGAACGGAGGGCAAATCGCGTTCAGCGACCTGGTCACGTTGCACAACATCACCAGCCAGACGATCTCGCACCATGTTCACGAACTGAAGCTGTCCGGCCTCATCGAGATCGTTCGCGAAGGAAGATGCGGCACCCTCCACTTGCAACGGAACGTACTGCAAGCTTATTTGAATGAGTTTAGTGACATTTAGCCTAGACGCCGGAAGCTATGTGCCCCTGATTCTAGGCAAGTAAATGTAACGCGCCTCTCGAGGACGCGTCTGGGCGAGTGCCAGATCGCCGATGCGCTTATCGAGCAAATCTTAGCTTCGAAACGCACATTGGCCTGATATCACCATTCCAGGACCAACCGCGACGTGATTCCTCAACACAAGCTTGTTGCGACTATCTATCGCGATGAGGACCGCTTTGGAGCACCTAAAATGAGGACAGCCCGGCGCTGACTAGGTCAGCTTGCTTTTTCGAAGGTTTCTGACACTTCCTTTAGGAGCTGTCCAATTCTGCGGTTCCATGGCGATTTTCGCTTTTCCTCTACTAGCCATTTCTGGGACGTGCTCAGGTAGCCCTTAGCAGTTGCATCTCCGTAGGCCTGCCAATACTCCAACGCCTGTTCGCCGAAGCGAATCGCATGATAGTTCTTTCTCTTGTCGTATCGATAGCAATCGGCAAGTATGTCCATGCTTCGTTTGAGCGTGTCCGAGACGATCTCTGATCCTGTGTCAACCGCGCCAATGTTGGCATGAAAGAGAATCACAGCATGCGAATTCCGAATTGACGGAATCTTGGAACCGCTCATTTCTATCGCTTGGTCTATCCATCTGAAGGCTTCCCTATATTGGTGTTTTCTCGCTAAATACAAGGCAGCCTGTTGATACAAGAAAGGAGACGGATCTTTGGACACAAGCATCTCGTAATAGTGCAATCCATCTTCCCATTTCGGGAAGGCCTTGGTGGCGAAGGACTCATCGAAGCCGCGACGTCGAAAAATGTCGAATCGCACGATTCGAAGTCGCGAGACCCGATCCTGGAACTTCTCTAAAACCCTGCGAAACGAGGCCGCGCTAATGTTGTGAAGCACTGCATTTGAGATGATGGAAGATCGGGGGATGAAGTAGTCTTCTTCGGTATCCACCGTAAGATCAAAGCTGGATATGACGAGCGAGTTGAGTTTCTCAACCAAGTCATAGACTTCTTTATAACTTCCGATCTCTTCTTTGAGGAAGGCCAGTGCCATGTCGAACGAGACGGGTGTACGGCATTCATGCACATAACAGCAAAAAGCTAAGAAGTCGTGTTCCAACTCCGACTTCTTCTCCAACTCACGGAGTACTCCGCCAAACCTCTGCATTATCTTCGGCGCTATCATGTTCGTCTCTACCACCTCAAAAAGCGAAGGTGGAGTTCCGTAAGCTGTCTGCGGCACAACTAATCGGTGCTTGCGTAGTTCCTTCGGTATGGCGTTGTAGAGCCCCTGCAAGTCCTCGCCTGTGAGTTCCGTGCAATCATGGATTGTCAAGTCGGTGTCTGAAACCAAATGGGAGACTATGTCGAAGCTGTATGTGCGTTCGAATCCAACCACTTGAACATTTGATTGGGATCCCAAAAAATTGAAAACCTCAACGCTTTCTGCGAAGTCATCGAGGAAGATCAGTGCCCGATTCCCTGCTAGTGCATGAACCATCAGTTCGGCATTTTCGATGGTAATAGATGAACAGACAAGCTTAATCCCATCGAAGGGAATAGCTACAGCGACCTGCATCATCAGGGTGGTCTTGCCGGAGGCGAACATTCCCAACACGATGACGTCGCTCTTGCCAAGGATTGCTTCGACTACGCCGCGGAAATGAGTCGTCTTGAATATGCGTCTGGAGAAAATATCATCCCATGTTGGCGGCGCCCCAGAGTAAAAGTCTCGGATAGGCCTAACCGGCACAGAATTTGGATCCGGGATCAAGTGATCTTTTAGTGCAGAATGTCTTGTTATTGGCGCGGTGGTAGCTTCCTTCTTTTGCTCTGGGGCGTTGTCGCCCAACCAGTTCAGTAGGCTAAGGGTGTCTCCAATAATGAGGTTGAAGCCAAGGGCCGAAAAGTAAGCTTCAGTCGCGTCATCATGCTCCCTAACCAGTAGCCACTTGTCCTGGTGTTCGCGACCCGCGATCGTAACGGGGTTGAGCGCTTCAAGTACTCCGGCGTCCTCAAGCCCATAACCGCAAAAGATCGTTGGCGATTTTTGAAGTCGCTGCGTAAGGAAGTGCCATCGATCCCGGTCACTGGAAAATGCCGATGCGATCTTAACTGGATTAAATGTGAAGCCTTCTGGATGTATGACGCTTCCGTGCAACGGGATATAGTCGACTGCAGTCTTATTAGCAAATGCCGGGCCAGTCTTCACAACGTCGTTCAAATAACATTCATCGCTGTCTTTGAATACGAGTGGTATCAAATTATCTATATTTGTTGTGAATATCGCCGCGAGCTTCAGGTCGGTAATAATGCTATAGGCGGGGTCGAAACTCACAACGCTGAATACCTCGCGAAGATACCGCTCCAGTAAATCCGTTCGCGTCGCCTCTATTATCGTGCAGACCTTGGCAAGCGGAAGGGCCTTCAAGTCGGAACGATGAAATGCCTCAACGAGATCGTCTCGCAAGGCGTTGCCAGTTGGCAGAAATTTGTCCGACGCGTTCTTTGCGAGAACGGAGAAGCCTGCACCCAAAAAGAGATTTATCGGGCTTCGGAGCGATTCTTTCAATGTGTTGGCATTCTGGATAACCAATTCTGACAAGAAAATCCCTCCGCTGTTGGCTATTGAATCGCGTTTATATCTTAGCAGCGCATAGACATAATTGGGCAAACCAGTGAAGTCATGAGCCGATCACACGCGGATAGGCATTGATAGAGGGGCTTAATGTCAGTGAAACCAGGGTCGAGGCATGTGGTTTTCAGCGAGCGCATCATCGCCGAGTCACTCAGCGAGCCTCATCCCGCTTTCGTCAACGCGGAAATACCGTAGCTCGCATCGCAAGGTCACGCTTTATTTCCAGCAAAGATATGCCTTAAACCACAAATAAAAACAACAATGAGGTGAACCGATGCGCAATATCGCGCGCCTGAAAATGGGGTACTACCCATTGCCTGAGAGCGAAGGGACCAAGCTCCGCGCTCTTCTGTCATTTTCCGAACGGGCTTCGGTCATCGATCCTTGCGTTGGTCAAGGGACTGCTCTGCACCTTGTCACCGGCAATGCAGACGTCCGGTGTTATGGTGTGGAGCTCGATGCCGAGCGTGCGCGGCTTGCGACTTCAAGGGGGATCGAGACGACCCAGGGCAACGTCTTTGATGCGGTTGCGAAATCCGAATCCTTCTCGTTGCTTTACCTGAACCCGCCATACGACTCGGAGATTGGTTCGGTCGCAAACAACCGCATGGAACGCTTATTCCTCGATCACACCTATCGATGGCTTGTGCCGGAGGGAATCCTCGTCCTGATCATCCCATTCGAACGCCTGCATGAGTGCGTAGGTCTCCTCAGCTCGCACTTTGGAAGATTGGCCGTTCTGCGCATGACCGACGAAGAATCGGTCCGGTTCCGGCAGATCGCGGTCCTTGGCGTGCGCCGAAACGTTCGCGGCACGGTGCTCGAAGACAATAAGCGGATATTGCAAAGCATCAGCCCCTATGGCAGCTTCCATGCGCTACCGGAACTGACTCCAAACTCTTGTGCCCCATATGCCGTTCCTCCCTCCGGTGAGACGTCGTTGAGTTATCGCGGGCTTCCATACGATGTGCTTGAGGATCTCTTGCCCCAATCCGGCGCCTGGAGGCAGACGATTCCTTTCCTCATGCCGCGCGAGGATGTGGCGACGGGGCGGCCAATCACTCCGCTGCATGGAGGCCATGTCGGTTTGTTATGCACTGCGGGCCTCCTAAATGGGGTTTTCGGCAATGGCGACGAACGGCACATCGCACGCTGGCGATCGGTCAAGCATGTAACAACCTTCGTTGAGGAGGATGGCGAGACGCAGATCGTTCACCACCGGGAGCGGTGGACCAACGAACTAAGGCTGGTCTATGCGGATGGCAGAACTCTGAAGCTGACAGAGACGCCGGCGAAACCGGAAGGAGAGGCCGATGCAGAACGCACATCTGAGGCTCGGGCTGCTTGAATATCAGCGGGCCACGGAGAAGATCTCGACGCGCATTCGGGTTCGAGTGGATCGCTATGTTGGAGAAGACCGCAAAGCGCATTTGCTGAGCGTCTTCGGCAACGATTCGGACATTGGAGCGATCACTGCGGCCGTACACGAGAAGGCTACATTCACGTTGACCCTTCCTGACGGCCGCAGCAAAGAGGTTTCTCTCGGAGAAAACCTCTCGTGCTACAAGGGGTCGATCAATCTCGCGGATCGGAAACATCCTGTTCGCCACTTGGTGGCAGCCTCGCAAGAGCTTCACGCCAATGGAGGCGTTGGCCGGACAATCCTGCTGCGCTATCAGAGGGAGGAAGCCTGGGCAACCCTTGTGAGCTTTCTCGGCTTGCCCGGAGAACCGACCTGGGCGGATCACGTTCTCGGAGTCATTGAAGACGAAGACCGCGTCAAGGAACTCGACGGTATCGGCTGCAGTCCCGTTCTCATCTCGGCGACGACTGAGGAGATTCTTGAGTGGATTGGCGATGGGTTGCGTTCCCAAACGCTGACCTTCCGGGAGAAGAACGGGCCGATTGCTTGGCCACGATACTCGTTGGGACAGCTATTGCGGTCAATTCCGACAAACAACATACCAGAATCGACCGAGCATTCGGCTGATTAGATTGCCAGCACTTCGGGCGCTCTTATGAGAGCCCCCATTTCGCCTTCGTAGTCCATACCAACCTACCAAATCCAGATTCCACGAGGTATCTCTATGGAGACCACCTTCGACTACCTGCGCGCTCATGCCGCAGAGTTAGGCGCGCACATCCTTGAAACCTATCCACCTCTTCAGAGCACCAAAGACCCCGTCGAACCGGCGGTTGCTACATTACTGCGCAAGGCATTACCAGCACAAGGCCTGGCGATTACGGGCACTGCGAAGTACCTACGTCAGGCAAAGGCGGCTCGCATCGTTGCCGAATGCGGAGCTGGGAAGACATTCATGGCCTTGGGGACCATCCATGTCCTGGCAGCGGGGAGGCCAAGCACGACGCTCGTCATGTGCCCATCGCACATCACTCACAAATGGGCTCGCGAGGTGTTGCTGACGATCCCACGCGCCCGTGCCTTCTTGATCGAGGACATGCGCAACGGTGGAGATCCCAAGAAGCAGCATGGAATCTGCGAAGTGAAGCTCAGTAAGGGCAAGACCGTGTATGAGGGCAAGCACCTGACACTCGCAGAGATGCGGCACATGGGCCGAAGCGAGTGGCGTAAGCGCTTCTCCGGACCGGTCTTCTTTATTACCGGCAAAGACAAAGGCAAGTTGGGCTACTTCTGGGACCACGCTTATCTCAAAGCGAAGTCGGGTCCCAATCTTGGTTCGATCGTCAATCCAGACTCGGGCCTCGCGATTCTCGATTCCGAGCGGCAGAAGCTGACGCACCTCGACTTCGACGACAAGGTCAAAGTATCCGAGACCCTCACGTCGCCCAAGCTGGGTACGACGCGATTCTCCGCGCTGTGGCAGGCCGACCGGAACCGTATCCAGCGTATGGCCCCGATCGAATACATCGGCCGGTACATGCGTGGGTGGTTCGATTTCGCGATTGCGGACGAACTCCATCAACTTGCCGGCGATACCGCGCAGGGGAACGGCCTTGGCGTCCTCGGACGCGCAGCGCAGCGGTTGATTGCTCTCACCGGGACCTTGATGGGCGGCTATGCCGACGACCTCTTCAACATCTTCTTTCGTATGGAACCCCGTACGATGGTCGCGGAAGGCTTCGCTTATGGCGGGCAAGGGCGACGCGACTTCCAGGAGCAGTACGGAGTCCTCGAAACCGTCGAGAAGGTCAAGGAGGCCGATAACGCCTGTTCGCGGGCGACCAAAAAGACGATCCATGTGCTTCGCAAGCCCGGAGCCTCGCCCTTGCTGTTCGGCAAGTTTCTGATGAACACGACGGCGTTCCTATCGCTCGAAGACATCTCGGACAACCTCCCGCGCTACGACGAAAGCGTGATCTCCGTCGACATGGATGCCGGGCTGCAGGCGGCCTACGAACAACTGGAAGAGGACATTCGGAACGCGATGCAGGCCCATCGCGGCAACAAGAGCCTGATGAGCATCCTGCTCAACACTCTTCTCCTGTATCCCGATCACCCCTACGACTTTAAGGAGATCTGGGCGCGGGCCTTCGATCCGACGACGAAGGAGTACGAGAAGTTTCTGGTCACGACCCCTGAAAACTTGGCACAGGATGTTCTCTATGCCAAAGAACGCGAGGTAATCGCCGACGTCAAAGAGGAGTTGCGCCAAGGACGCCGTTGCCAGATCTACGCGACGTTCACAGGAGAGAAGGACGTCACGCTGCGTCTGGAGACGGTTCTGCGGCAGGCAGGCATTCGCGTGGCTGTTTTGCGCTCTTCGGTTCCCACCGACAAGCGCGAGGACTGGTACGACCGGCAGCTGAAAGCCGGTATCGAGGTCGTCATCTGTCACCCCAAACTGGTGGAGACAGGGCTCGATCTATTGGCCTTTCCGACGCTCTATTTCTATGAGACCGGCTACTCGCTGCATACACTGCGACAAGCAAGCCGACGCTCCTGGCGCATCGGGCAGCGGCATCCCGTCAAGGTGAAGTTCGTCACATACGCGGGCACGATGCAGGAGACCTGCCTTCGCCTAATGGGCAAGAAGATGCTGGTCGCGCTGATGATGGAGGGCAAGTTCTCCGGCGAGGGACTGCAATCGCTCGATACCGACGAAGACCTGATGAGCGCGATGGCGCGCGAGCTGGTCGAGAAGGCGGGTGTCGGCGAATCAGCCGATGCCATCTGGCGAGAGTTGGATCACGAGCGCCAAAAGGTGCAACCGCGTCCTACTGTCGTGGAAATCGAGGAAGACCCAACTCCCACATTGGATCTGCCAGCGGTCATGGCTTCTGAGCCAGCGCCCGTCTGGACAGGCATCCATCTCGTCGAACCTCCAGTCGCCGTGAAGAAGCGCAAGAAGGCTTCTCTCTGGCCGACGGCAACCCAGGACGACGCGCAGCTCAAACTCTTTGGCTGATCGTTCTAGCGAACCCAAGTCCGAAGAGCACGAGCGATGTTCATAAAACGACGATCTATGAACATCGATGCTAAAATGGAAATGGAGGGGCAAGTATGGCTACGGCAAAGGGAAATGTCATCCACAAGCACTTCCGTCTCGATTCAAAGAAGCTGAAGCGTGCGCAAAAGGTGCTTCAGGCTTCTACCGAGACGGAGACCGTGGAGCGAGCATTGGATATGGCGATCGATGAATATGAGCGCAACAAGATCGCCGTCGAAGCGAATCAGCGCTTCGTCAAGAGCGGCATCCAAGTCCGCGATGTCTTCGGAGCAACCGGGTCCTAAGCGATGCCTCTCTTATTTGATTCATCCATCTACATCACCGCTTTACGTGAAGGCAGCGCAGCCCTGCTGCTTCAGCGGTGGTCCCGGGAAAGCCCCCTCTGGCTCAGTTCTGTCGTTCTGGAGGAACTCTACGCGGGCGCGAATCCCGGAGACCATCGCATTCTGGAACGGCTGGAACGGGACTTTGAACGAGCCCGCCGCGTCCTTACGCCGAATCTCACCGACTGGACGAGCGCAGGCAAGATTCTTGCCAAGGTGGGGCAGAAGTTCGGCTATGAACAAATCGGCCGAAGCCGCCTTACAAACGATGCGCTGATTGCCGCCAGCGCAAGCCGCGTCGGCATAACCGTTCTTACAACGAATCAGCGGGACTTCGAGCGTCTGGCAGGTTTCTGTCCTCTGCAATGGCAAGTCAGGAGTTTCGAAGCGAGTTAACATCTGTGACGCTCTCCTTGAGCTGTTGGGGTGATAGCGTACCAATCAGGAGAACAGTTCCAATGAGGCCGTTTGTATTCGGCTTCGATCAACAGGCAAAGAAAGGGTCAGCCCACGCGGCTGGCCTTTTTCTTTGCGTGGAGATGTCCATGAGCAAAGGACCATTTCTTCCGTCGGAGTTCGTTCCGACAAAGTTCTCAACGAGTGCCGACAAGGCGATGTTCGGTAACGCACTCCTGCACTTCATCGAGTCGGAGTGGAACGAGACGCTGTTCACCAAGAAGTTCTACAACCAACTCTGCAACACATTTGGGCATATCGCCCATTACAATAGAGCGACCTTCTACTCCACCTGGTTCACCTGCGATGCGGACCGCGTGCGTTTCCTGGAACAGACGCTGGAGTGGCCGTGTTGGGGCGAGGCTGAGTTCACGTTCTGTGACGTGGAGCGTGCTCTTCAGCGCGAAGTCCGCAAGCGAAATTATCTCGGCCGTTACGAACTGAGAGCAGCCGAATCGTTGCGCGCCGCTGAGATGGCGATCTTGAAACGGCTGGAAGCGAAGTACCGTCCAGCGGCAGATCCTCGCGCTGCGGAGTCACCCGGTCCAGAGAATCCGGCACCGAGTCCATCGCCGATCCATCCCGAGCCAACGAGTCTTGTGCAGGGCAGCCTCTTTTAGAGCGGCAGACCCGCGCTGTCCCATTCTTCCAACAAGTCATCCGGAGGTTCTTATGGACGTTTACTACAACGGGGAGATTGCGGTCACCCCAGCTTTGACCGAGAGCGATGCTGCCGTATTGCGCGCTGCGACACATCTTGAGCGGACAGATGCGACCAAGGAATTCTTCGCGGCGGTCGCCGCCAGCCCGGAACCGGACTTGCCGTACCACGCCGGCCTGCTCGAAATCTCGGAAGACCGGGAGTTCATTTATCCCGAGGAGGATGAGAGTCGTCACGGATTTAGGGTTTGGCTCAGACTGGTCATCGAGCACTATCTCGCTCCTCGCGGTTATGTTCTGAATGGCGAAGTCACCTGGGAAGGTGAAGACCGCGACGACAGCGGCACCATCTTCGTAAAGGAAAACGAAGTGGAAGCCGTCGACGACCTGATCTTCAACGCCGGTCCAAGCTGGGCTCCCAACAACTTTGCCGATGATCACCTGAAGCAGGCGGTCCGCGATCTCGTCGACTCCGCGGACAACACCGGATGCTCGCCTGACCTCACCGTAATCTCCTCAGTCTTCCTTGAGAACCTTCGTTCGCGGATGCCGGAGTTCTAGAGGCAGCCCCTTCGTTCCCAACGACACGCCACACGTGATAAACCCGGCACCCTGCCGGGCTTTCGTGCGTGGCGTTTTGGTACCCACAGGTGACCCCATGCGTACAATTCACTTCCGCCACTACAACAACTGTCCACGCTGTCCCGTAATCGGAGCTGAAGACATTCCGGGAGACGAGTTCTACGAGATTCTTTCGCTCCGGTTCAACATTCGCATCGCTCGGGACCTTTGCAGTAGCCACGTTCCTCATCTCGTCAACCGCCCGCCTCTGGAACGGTGGCTCGAGCATGCGGTCATCGATTGGGAGCATGTCGATCATCTTCCCCTTTCTCTCGGCCCCGGCATTATGGCAACCCTACCCGGCGGTTGCGGGATGCCCGTGATCGATGGCAATCATCGTGCCGCACGGGCCATGCGCGACCGGCACGACTTCTTTGCCTTCGTTCTCGACGAGGCAGAGACGCAGCAGTTGTTGCGCCGCAGTATGGATCGCTCCATTGCCGATCAGCACTGGCAGCGGATGCTTCACTCCAAACCTCACCCCAAAGATGTTCAGCCAGCTGTCCAAGAAGGAGAACAGTCATGAGCAGCCTCAAGACCGAAGTGCTTTTGCGAGAGTTCCAGTACAACGGAGTGCGGATTCCTGACCCTGGCCCCGAGTTGACGGTGGACCAGGTCCGCGACCTCCTTACCCCTGCCTACCCCGAGATCGCAACCGCATCGGTGACCGGCCCGGAAGACACCGGCTCGGCGCTGCGTTACACCTTCAGCCGGGCCATCGGTACGAAGGGCTGACCGATGGCCCCGCCCAAGATGACCCCGGAGGATTTGATCGTGCTGTTTGCTGCCAAGGCTGCAGCGCCGCCGCCGGAGACAAGCCAGGCACTTGCGAGGCACCTCCAATGCAAACAATCCGTCGCACTCGCCCGCGCCGTGTCCGAAGCCGTGGACCAGTACAGCATGAGCCGGAGCCAATCCCTTCCGGCACCTTCGGACCTGCTGCTCCCGCTGGCATAGCACTTCTGGCACCATCGTTTGCCCAGGCGCTACCCTCCCTTGCCGGTCTTCCTACCGAGTACAGCCATGAGTTCGGGTAGACCTGATCTAGGACCTGTGCGCGGCCCTAGTGCGCGAAGTTCTCGGGACGTGTGAGAGCTGGAAGGAGTGCGGTGAGAGCGTTCTCGTCTTTGCCAAACACGCCATCATGCGCGTGAGCGGTGAGGACCGCTGGAACCTTCTTAACCGGAATGTCGAGTATCACCTCGAAGTCAGCGATGTTGCCGACCGCGAAGGCTCCGATGAGGTCATGGGCGACGGACAACTTGCCGTCACAGTCGTTTGCGGCGGTTCGGGTTATCTCAAAGTCAGCCGGCCATTGAAGCGCTCGAGATAGAAGCGCCGGGACTCGAGGCCGCATTCTACGGGACGCTCACCTACGCGCTCTATCGCATCATGTGTGTCTACAACCATGACGATGCGTTGCAGTACGAAGAGCGATTGCAGGAATACGCCGAGCAGGACGAAGAGGATAACAAGGGGCAGTACGAGTTTCCCGAAGTCGAGAAGGCGCTGTCCGACTGTATCCGGTTGAGCTTGCAGAAAGAAGATTATGACCGTTGGAATCTCCTCGCCCGTCGTCTCCTGCGCAAGCACGGCAACGGCCGATACGGTTCGTGGATCAAGCGCCTGCGCAGTCTCCAACAACTCTCCAGGACTCACGTTCGGCCAAGATCCAGTTTCATCGAAGAGGG